>NZ_JAULLN010000008.1:0-296117 GCF_041357655.1 Bradyrhizobium sp. DN3
TGCTGCTGTGCGGTCTTCTCTGCGTGTGCGTTTCGCGCAGCGGACCGCGGGTGCCGCCGGCACCCGGCCTTCCCTGCGCCCTCTTGGTTTCGAGGGTGGAGCGACGAAGCAAAGCTCGGGCGAAACGCGCCGCGAGAATGTGGACGTATGTCTGCGACCACACGCGCGCTGTCATCGCCCGGCTCGACCGGGCGATCCAGTACTCCGAGACACTTGTGATTGAACCGATAGGCCGCAGCGTACTGGATTCCCCGCCTTCGCGGGGAATGACAGTGGCATTTGGAGGACGAGAGCCGATGCTCCATACTCCGTCATTGCGAGCGCAGCGAAGCAATCCAGAAATGCATCCGCGGAAAGACTCTAGATTGCTTCGCAGCGCTCGCAATGACGATGTAGAGAAAGCGTGGGCTGCACTTCACCGCATCGGCGCTGACGCCTCAATGACCGCGCTTCTGCTCCTCGCCATCAGCCACCACCTCCGGCGCCATCGCCGCCCAGGCGCTGGACGCGAACTGCCGTCGCCAGGTCACGACCACCACGGCCGCCGTGGTCACGAACAGCAGCCAGGGGCTGACGAACCAGCCGAGATAGCCGAGCGCGAAGAAGAAGGCGCGCTGGCCGCGGTTGAAATGGCGGCCGGCGGATTCGAACAGGCGCGAGGTGCGGATGACATGGGCTTCGGCCTCCGCCGTGTCGCGCTGGGAGGCCGGCGGCATGCCGCCGAACAGGATCGCGACGTAGTTGAACAGGCGATAGGCCCAGGCGAACTTGAAGAAGGCGTAGACGCAGATCAGCACGAGGCCGACGCATTTCAGCTCCCACAGTGCGGGCGAGGGGCTAAGGTCGATCGGCAGCTTGCTCAGAATGGTGATGGCGTCGTTGGTGGCGTGCAGCAGCGCCAGCGCGCCGCCGAGCGCGAACAGGCTGGTGGAGGCGAAGAAGGCGGTGCCGTTCTGGAGCGAGGCCATGATCTGCATGTCGACCATGCGCGTGTCGCGGTCGAGCAGCTGGCGCACCCAGACCTCGCGATAGCGGTTCATGCGCGCCGACAGGCTGTCGCGGCCATAGGCCGAATGCTCCAGCGTCAGCGCGTAGGCCAGCCATTCGATGATGAAGAAGCCGACGGCGGTGATGTCGACCCAGTGCCTGCTCATGTCCTTCTCCTCGCGGGCGGCAACGATTGCCACGCATGGCGAGGCGCGGCAACGATTGATTGGCGGCAGGCGATGGCGTTAAAAGCAGCTCGCTTCTGGACGTCTCGGGAAGGATTGATGACATGGCTGCGCTGAAACTCGCGATCGGCAACAAGAACTACTCGTCATGGTCGATGCGGCCCTGGCTCGCACTGCGCGCCAACGACATCCCGTTCGTGGAGACGCTCATCCCGCTCTACACCGACAATCCCGCCGACAAGGAGCAGATCCTGTCCTTCAGCCGCGCCGGCAAGGTGCCGGTGCTGGTCGATGGCGACATCACGGTGTGGGATTCGCTCAGCATCATCGAATACATCGCCGAGCGCTACCCGGAGAAAAAGCTGTGGCCCGATGATGTCGCCGCGCGCGCTTATGCCCGTTCGGTGTGCGCCGAGATGCATTCCGGCTTCATGGCCTTGCGCAACGAATGCGGCATGAACCTGCATCGTCCCGTGCGTCCCGTGACGCTGTCGGCGGACGCCAAGGCCAATATCGCGCGCGTGCAGGAGATCTGGCGCGAGTGCCGCACGCGTTACGGCGCCAAGGGACCGTTCCTGTTCGGCCGCTTCGGTGCGGCGGATGCGATGTACGCACCGGTCGTGCACCGCTTCCGCACCTATGCGATCGAGGTCACGCCCGAGACCAAGACCTACATGGACACGATGCTGGCGCTCCCGGCGTTCCAGGAATGGACCCGGGACGGGCTCGCCGAAACGCTTCGCATCGAGAAGTTCGAGGACGCCTGATCGCTGGTCTGGCGGCTTCGCTCATCGGCCCGCGGGCCGGTGGCGGTCAGGCCGCAATGGACCCGCGGCCATGGCGCAAGGGGGGAGCTGCGACACCAACCGCGACACGCCGCGTGAACGGGCGGCTCCCAAGGTGTCATCGGGCCTGCAGTTTGTCCCGCTATCGTTATGAAATAGCGGCAGAATTTGCGCGATTGCCATGCCGGTTTGCGCTGGCCAAACCGGCGGGGCTCGTGCTATACGACGGCCCGGGTTTCCGGCCGGCCATCGCAGTGGGACACTGGGCGAGGCAGGCGCTGTTTGAGTAATGGAGAGGGTGTTGAAGCACAAATTCCCCGTGGGAACGCGCGTCTTGTTCACGGCCAGCAACGTCGCGCGACCGGCTGCCAGCGGCGCGTATGAGGTCATCCGTCTGCTGCCGACCGAAGGCGACGACTGCCAGTACCGGATCAAGAGCTCGACCGAAGCCTTCGAGCGCGTCGCCAAGGAAAGCCAGCTCGCGCTCTCCTGAAGGCCCGACGCTACCTGCGCATAGGCGCCTCCCGGGAAGTTGTGTCCTGTCGCCGTCAAAAGGCCCGCTTCACCTTCCCAAGGTGGGCGGGGGCAGTTGCCGACTCGCGGTGCTCGCTTTGACCATCCGCTCTTTGCTCGCGTGAGGGGACGTCGCGCATGAACTGGGCATGGGCCACTTCGCTCGACCAAATCTGGCACTCGCCGGCCTTCCCGATGTGGATGACGCTGGTGGCTGCTGGATTCTTCGGGCTGATCCTCCTCATCACCCTGCAGCGCGCCGACCGGTCGGTCGCCAATGGCGCGCTGACCGTGATTACGCTGCTATCCATCGCGATCGCCGGAGCGGCCACCGTGCGCGTCTATGGTTCTGAGGGGCAGGCCACCCCGGCCGAGGCGCGCGCGCAAGGAACGGTGACGGCGAGCTTGCCGGCGCTGTCCTGTCTCGACGATCTCGCCGGCGATGCCGTGGCCGTTGGTTGCGAGAAGGCGCTGTTCGGCGCGCCTGACGCGGCCGCTGCGGCCGTCTCCTACACCGCCGCCAGGATCGACCGGCTGACCGCGCTCGGCGAGGTCGCCACGGCCGACAAGAGCCTGACGCTGGACATGAAGGTGCTGCGCAAATCGCTGGAGCGTGATCGCTACGGCCTCGTCGCGCATGTGCTGGTCGCGCGCGACGGCTGCACGCAGTTCGATTGCGCGGCGTTCCGCTCGCTGACCGACCAGCAGCAGGTCGCCGCCAACATGAATTCCCATCTCTACGACACGCTGGTCGCGCGCTATGCGCCGACCTGGAACGCGCCCGCGCCGGGGCTGCCGGCCAGCGCCGCGCTTGCCGGCTTGCCGCCGTCGATGCCGACGGGCAAGCCGACCAATGCCGAGTTCCCGAGCGCCTCATCGACGCCGCCGGTCAGCATCATGAATCCGGAGCCCACAGCGACGACGCGCCCGGCGGCACCCGCTGCAAACACGGCAGCAGCGCCCGCGCCGCGCGCGCCGGCCGCGACCTCGGCGCAGGCCGCAGTTCCCGCGGCCCCCGCCGCCAAGAAGCCTCCGGCGCCGAAGGCTGCGCGTGCCCCAGCGGCCGCGCCGGTTCCGCTCGCGCCGCCGCCCGCCTCGGCGGCTGCGCCCGCGGCTGCGGATAACGAGTAGATCGGCATTCCAAATGCGCGGCCGCCCGGCTATTGCTGGGGCATGCCGCTACATCTGATCAAGCTCGCCGTCGGCTGCGACTCCGTCAAGGAATTGAAGGAGTGGGTCGCCGAACGGATGCAGACCGCCAAGAAGAAGGGTCTGCCGCAACGTCACATCCACATCACCCGCATGGTGCCCAAGCGCGACGCCGAGATCCTGGCGGGCGGCTCGCTCTATTGGGTGATCAAGGGCGAGATCGCTGCGCGGGAGAAGATCATCGGCATCGAGCCGTTCCGTGACAAGGACGGCATCGGGCGCTGCCGGATCGTGATGCAGCCGAAGGTGATCTCGGTGTCGCCGCGGCCGATGCGCCCGTTCCAGGGCTGGCGCTATCTCACCGATGATTCCGTGCCCGCCGATCTCGGCAAGTCCGCCGCTGGCTCGATCGCGGCGATGCCGGAGCCGATGCGGCGCGAGCTGCGCGATCTCGGGCTGCTCTAAACCGCGATATTGTCGATCAGCCGGGTCGTGCCGAGCTTGGCCGCGACCAGGATCCGCAGGGGGCCGTCCTTGCGCGAGCTGACCGGTGCCAGCGTCGCGGCATGGCGGGCTTCGAAATAGTCGAGCGCGAAACCGGCCGCCTTGATCATCTCGGCACCGCGGGCCATCGCGGGCGCGATCGCTTGGCCGGCACGGATGCGCGCGGCGCTCTCCTTCATGGCGCGGTAAAGCGTGATTGCGGTCTGCCGCTCCTCGGCTGAGAGATAGACGTTGCGCGAGGACATCGCGAGCCCATCGCGCTCGCGCACCGTGCGGGAACCGATGACCTTGACGCCGAGGTCGAGATCCCGCGCCATCTGCGTCACCACCCGCAGCTGCTGAAAATCCTTCTCGCCGAAGATCGCGACATCCGGCCGGCATTGCGTGAACAACTTGCCGACGACGGTGGCGACGCCGCCGAAGAAATGCGGCCGGAAGCGGTCCTCGAGCCCGGCCAGCGCCGGCCCCTCCGGCACAATGCGGGTGGCGAAGCCTTCCGGATACATGGCCTCGACGCCGGGGTGCCAGACCACATCGACATCCTCGGCCGCGAGCTTGGCGATGTCGGCCTTCCAGGTTCGCGGATAAGCGCCAAAGTCCTCGGTCGGAGCGAACTGAGTCGGATTAACGAAGATCGACACCACGACGCGGCTTGCGCGCCGCCTGGCGAGGCGAACCAGCGACACGTGCCCGTCATGGAGTGCCCCCATGGTCGGGACCAGCGCGATCGTGGCCTTTCGCTTGCGAAGATTGTCGATGGCGCGTCGCAGGGTGGGGACCGTGCGGGCGATCAAGGGGCTTGGTGACATCAGGACTCGACGGGGTTGGGAATCAGTGCGGGTGAGGGCTGGCGTCCGGCTGGCTAACCTTAACAAGCGGCGATCGTGGACACCATCCATCCGGACGCGGCACAGCATCCCGCGCAAGGCCGCGCAGGATGTCGCGACATTGCGAGCTGCATCACAGACGAAAGATGACGCTGCGATTCATGATGAAGAACGGCGCGCTGCGATTTGCATGACCTGTCACGCATTTCACTTGACCGCAAACGCGGTCAACTCGAAGATATTCGTTAGGGGTGTTGAGGATCGCTATGCTTGTGCAGGCTAGCCAAGGCCAATCCGGCTCGGCGCATGTCGTCGTGCTCGGCAACGAGAAGGGCGGCTCCGGCAAATCGACCACCGCCCTGCACATCGCGGTTGCGCTTCTGAAGGCCGGCCAACGCGTCGCCACCATCGACCTCGACTGCCGACAGCAGAGCTTTACCCGCTACATCAGCAACCGCTCCGCCTGGGCGCGCCGCACCAAGCTCGACCTCGAGCTGCCGGTGCATCGCTGCATCAAGCTCGGCGAGACCATGCAGATCGCCGAGAACGAGAATTCCGAGTTCCAGCAATTCATGGAGGCGGTCTCGGCGGTCGAAAGCAATTTCGACTTCATCGTCATCGATACGCCCGGCACCGACAGCTACCTGATGCGGCTCGCGCATTCGATGGCAGACACGCTGGTGACGCCGATCAACGACAGCTTCCTCGACTTCGATGTGCTGGGCACCGTCGATCCCGCCAGCTACGCGGTCACCGGAGAGAGCCACTACGCCGAGATGGTGCGCGATGTCAGGCGCAAGCGTCGCCAGCTCGACGGCGCGACCACCGACTGGATCGTCGTGCGCAACCGCCTGTCGATGCTCGGCTCCCGCAACAAGCAGCTTGTCGCCGAGGGGTTGAAGGATTTGTCGCTGCGGCTCGGCTTCCGCTATGTCGACGGCTTCGCCGAACGCGTTGTCTATCGCGAATTCTTCCCGCGCGGACTGACCGCTCTCGACGAGATCGACGAGGCGACACTGGGCATGCGGCCCAATCTCGGCCATCTCACCGCGCGGGAGGAGGTGACGAGCCTGCTCCGCCAGCTCAAGCTGCCGCTCGACGAGCGCGGACGCCGCCGCGCCGCCAACCGCGCCGAGTGGTTCAGCCAGGTCGACAAGCCGCTCGAGGTCCACGACATTCTCGGTGCCTAAGGCAGCGGTATATAGCTACTTCCAGTCGATCCCAGCGGCCGCTTGTCGCGGGAACTCAACCCGCGTTCCGCCGTTTTCATCCTGCACTTACCTGTGAAATCGAACCCAATCGCCACTGGTTGCGTCGGATAGTGGCCTGCACCTTAAGTGGCCGTATGAGGACAGGGTGCCCAACAAACGTGTGCGACGCACAATGAAAGGGCTGCCGGTTCACAATATTTAGCCTTCCTGTCACGCTGCTGTGACATATATTAGGGAATAGGCGACAAGGGGACGAAGAGCCCCGGAAGAACACGATTTTCAACAGGGATCAGGCCGCAAGAGCCTGGGGCTGAGGACGAAAATGAAGCGTGGAATTGCCGTTCTAGTTTCAGTCAGTGCCCTCTGCGGCATCGCCTATTTCACGGCGAGCAAGTGGGCCATTAAGCACGAGACCATCACCTTCTACGACACTTCGCGCGACAATCGCCCGGTGCCGGTCGACATCGCGGTGCGCCGCGACAAGGAAATGCAGGCCAATGCCGGCATGATCACGTTGCCGGTCGCCGTGATCAATCACGGCAATACCGTCAAGAACACCGAGTACGGCTTCCTCGCCAACATCTTCGCTGCGCGCGGCTATATGGTCGTCAGCCCGCAGCATGATTTGCCGACCGATCCTCCGATGGTGACCAAGCCGGGCGAGCTCTATGTCGGCCGCCTGCCGCAGATCCTGCGCGGCGTCGCCAACATTCATCTCGCCATGCAGGAGATGAAGAAGGTCCAGCCGAATGCCGACTACGATAAGGTAACCATGGTCGGTCATTCCATGGGCGGCGACATCTCGATGTATTTCGCCAAGCAGTATCCGGATGAGGTCAAGAAGGTTGTCACCCTCGACAATCTGCGGGTTCCCTTCGTCACCGCCGGCAAGTTCAAGATCCTGTCGTTCCGCTCCACCGATCCGCAGTTCAAGACCGATGCGGGCGTGATCCCCACGGACGAGGAGTGCGAGAAGGCGGGCATTCAGGTCGTGAAGACCGAATTCCAGCATAATGACATGCGGGACACCGGTCCGGACGTCGCCAAGAACTCGATCCAGGGCATGCTCGACAAGTTCCTGAGCGCGACCGACAGCGAGATTGCGCCAGTCGACACGCAGTCGTCCCCGCCCAAGATCCTCGAGCCCGGTCCGGTCGCATTGATGGCGCCAGCCAAGAGCTGACGCCTCCCTCATCATCGGCACCGATTGCAAAGCCTCCGCCGGCGCAAGCCCACGGAGGCTTTGCACATTGACCGGGCTCTGCGCGCGCACCACATTAATCGCCCACGCATGGTTGAGCAGCGATGTCGGGCGAACCCATCAGGCCGCGCGGTGATGCCGTCTCGACGAAGGCCGGCGGCGCGGTGCCGCAGGCCGGGACGTCGACCTCGGCGGACATTGCCGCCTTCGTCACCAAGGCGCGCGCGCTGTCGCCGCATGCGCCCGGCGCGCAGGGGCGGCTGATCTTCGCGCTGGATGCGACGATGAGCCGGCAGCCGACCTGGGACATGGCCTGCGCGCTCCAGGCCGACATGTTTCGCGAGACCGCGGCGCTCGGCAGTCTCGACATCCGGCTCGTCTACTATCGCGGCTTCAACGAATGCCGCGCGACGGCATGGATCTCCGACAGCGCCAGGCTTGCGACGCTGATGAGCAAGATCGATTGCCGCGGCGGCGACACCCAGATCGGCAAGGTGCTGAGCGAGGCCCGGCGCCAGGCGGTCGCCTCCGGCGTGCGGGCCGTCGTCTTCGTCGGCGATGCCATGGAGGAGAAGGCCGACGAACTCTGCGCCAAGGCCGGCGAGCTCGGCATGCTCAAGGTGCCCGTGTTCGTGTTTCAGGAAGGCCATGACGCGGTGGCCGAGCGGACCTTTCGCGAGATCGCGCGCCTGACCGGCGGTGCCTGGTGCCGGTTCGATCCCGGCGCAGCGGCGCAGTTGCGCGAACTGTTGCGGGCAGCGGCGGCTTACGCTGCCGGCGGCCGCGAAGCGCTGCTACAACTGGCGAAGAGCGCGAGCGGCGCAGCAAAGCTGATCGGTCAGATGAAGTAACGCTTCAAGCAGGCTGCGACCCGCTGCGGCCGTGGACGCGATGCATTTTGCCGGGAGGGCGACTATATTATTCCGGCCATGACCCTGATTGCCGGCGCTGTCGCTGTTATCACGCTCTATCTGCTGCTCCAGACGTTCCGCTCTGCCAATCCGGCGGCGTTGGCGCGCGCCATCAAGTTCGGTGGCGGCGTGGTGGCGCTGGCGGCCGCAGCGTTCACGGGTCTGCGGGGCGAATTGGTCGTCGCGATTCCGCTCGGAATCTTCGGCGCCGGGCTGCTCGGCTGGACACCCCTGGCCAACGCCGGCTTCGGCAATGTCGGAGGGCTGTTCGGCGGCGGCGCGACGCGCCCGTCCGGACAGGCCTCGCGGGTGCGCTCGCAATTCCTGGACATGCGGCTTGACCACGACACCGGCCAGTTGACAGGCCAGATAGTTGCCGGACCTCATGCCGGGCGCGACCTCGACGAGTTTGATCTCGCCGGCCTGCTGGCGATGGTGCCGGCGTTCGACGCCGAGAGTGTGGCCTTACTTGAAAGCTATCTGGACCGCCGGTTTCCCGCTTGGCGTCAGGACGCGCAGCGCGATGCGGCAGGGCGGCAGCGCCGCACGGCGACGAGCGGCAAAATGACGACGGAGGAAGCCTATCAGATCCTTGGCTTGCAGCCGGGCGCGGGGCGCGACGACATCAGCAGGGCTCACAAGTCCCTGATGAAGAAACTCCATCCCGACCAGGGGGGCTCGACGTATCTCGCTGCCCGTGTAAACGAGGCCAAGGATACTCTGCTTCGTACGCATAACGGCTAACTCCGGCACCACGCCACAAACGCCCGTACCGCGTGAGCTCCGCTTGCTCCGTTTGCCGTCGCCCGATGCCCGCCATTATCGGCGTGGTCGATCCCTTGAGGAAAATCTTAACCGTAAATCCTTGACGAGAGGTTGTCGCGGAACTGGCTTCTGCTCACCGCACGTCCGAAAACAAAAATGCCCGCGCAAGAGCGCGGGCATTCGTTCGGAAGAGGTAGAGGAGATCAGTTGCGCACGGTGATGCAGGAGATCTCGGCGCGCTTCAGGGTACGGCAGACGGCTTCGGCCTGGTCGCGCTCGAGCCCGGCGAAGCGGGCACGGTAGAGCTTGCGATTGTCCTTCGCGACGACCGGTTCGGTGAACGGATCGGCCTTGCTGAGCAGGCCGCGGGCCGAGCTGCGGGCGGCGTCGATGCGGTGCTGGGCTTCGGTCTCGCTCTCGAGCGCGCCGACCTGGACGATCCAGCCGCTGTGGGTGACGACCGGCTTGGTGGTGGCGCTCATCTGGATCGGCTGCGGCGCCGGGTCGGCGGAAGCAAGCTTCGGAGCGGCCGGTGCGGGCGCGGCGGCGGTTGCGGCCGGCAGCACCCCGAGGATGCCGTTGCCGGTGCCGAAGCCCGCCGGCTGCCGCGGCAGCTCGGTGCGGGCGATCTCGGCCTTCGGCGCCTCCGGTTGGGTCGCGACCTCGGGCTTGTTGATGAGATCGGCCCGGGCGACGACGGCGCCGGAGGTCTCCGCGACGTCGGACCGGGACGGAATGGTGTTGGTGACCGGCGGCGATACCTGGGCCGGGGCGGCGGAGGCGACCTTCACGGCGCCGGCCTTGACCTGCACCGTCTTGACCCGGACCGGCTTCATCGGCTCGGACGAGCCGGGGATGATGGACAGCGGCTGGCTCGAGATCACGCCGTTGGTGAGCGGCGCCGGCTCGATCTTGGATTCAGTCGGCCTGGCTTCGGGCTTCGGCTGAGACGGCGGCATCGCGGCAGTTGCAGCGGCCAGCGTCGACAGACGCGCGGCAAGGCGGGACGGGGCGGCCTCGGGAGCAGGGGCGGCCGCGGCCTGAACCTGCGCCACGGGGCGTGCCGGGGTATCGGATGCGTCGGCGACGTCGGCATTGGCGTCGGCGCCGTTACGCTCGGTGACGGCAACGACTGTATGGGTGGTCGCGCCCTTCTCGAGATTCTCCGCGAGCAGGTTGCGCATGATGGCATCGCGCGAGCCGCCGCTGCGGCCGCCGAGCACAACGCCGATCAGGTGGCGATTGCCGCGGCGCATCGAGCTGACGAGGTTGAAGCCGGAGGCGCGGGTGTAGCCGGTCTTGATGCCGTCCACGCCCTCGACATTGCCGAGCAGGTGATTGTGGTTCCGGATCGACTGTCCACGCCAGTTGAACGAGGCGGTCGCGAAGTAGCGGTAGTAGCGCGGGAAGCGCTCCTGGATGGCGCGGCCGAGCGTGGCCTGGTCGCGTGCAGTCGTTACCTGCTCGTCGTTCGGCAGGCCCGAAGCGTTGCGGTAAACGGTCTTAGACATGCCGAGCGAGCGTGCCTTGCGCGTCATCATCTGCGCGAAATCGTCCTCGTCGCCGCCGATCGCTTCCGCGATCACCACGGCGGCGTCATTGGCGGAGCGCGTCACGAGGCCCTTGATCGCGTCCTCGACGCGGATGGTCTGGCCGGGGCGGAGGTTGAGCTTGGTCGGATCCTGGTCGGCGGCATGCTGGGACACCGGCATCTCGGTGTCGAGCTTCAGCTTGCCGGACTCGAGGCGCTCGAACAGCAAATAGAGCGTCATGATCTTGGTGAGCGAGGCGGGGTGGCGCAGTCCGTCGGGGCTGGTCGACTGCAGCACCGCGCCGGAATTGCCGTCGACGATGATGGACGCGAATTTCGGGCTGGAGCTCTCGGACACATCGCGCTGCACCCGGTGGTGCGCGTAATGGCGCCGGTGGCGCCGCGCCTCGGCAGCATCGGTGGTGAAGATGACTGCGGTGGTGACCGTAAGCAGCCCGAAAACGCCAACCCGCGCCAAGCGCGAGGAAGACAAGTTGTTACGAAGCATGGAACCCCGTCCCCGTTTCTGACTTGATCACCGGCTCGTGAGGCGAAATTGTGCCCAATGGAGCCGGGATCATTACCTGCTCAGGCTGTCCCTCCGCTGGTGTTCGCCGCGGGAGACGTTGGGCCTGAGCCGCTGTTCTGGCTAAGGTGATGTTCTCAAACGGCTTTTGACCGCCTGCGGAAGTGAACACGTCCAGGGAATCAGGGTAGGGGGCCGCGGTTTCCAAAAGCTTAAGGAACCCTTGCGGGAAACCCCGGGAATCTCAGCGATTTGGATCTAGTTTTGTGCGCCGCACAAGATTCTTGACTTTTTTGTGCGTTGCACTAATTGTGGGCAGAGTCAGGGAGCCGGGGCTTCCCGACGAGAGCCAGGGAAAAAGGATTCCGACATGTTCAAGGTTGAAGACTTTCAGAACTACGGGAAAGAGCAGTTCGAGCAGTGCGTCGCCTCCGCGACGTCGGTGCAGCACGGCCTCCAGGCGATCGCGAGCGCCTATGGCGACTACACCAAGAAGTCGTTCGAAGACACCAAGTCCTTCGTCGAGAAGCTCTCCGGCGTGAAGTCGCTGGACAAGGCCATGGAAGCGCAGACCGATTTCGCTCGTTCCGCCTACGAGACCTTCGTTGCTGAATCGCAGAAGATCGCCGGCCTCTACAGCGACCTCGCCAAGCAGGCGTTCAAGCCGGTCGAGACCATCGTGTCGAAGTTCACCCCGGCTGCGAACTAACGCTTTCTGGAAGTCCTGGAATGGAAAAGCCCGGCTGATCAGCCGGGCTTTTTGTTTGCGCGCGATCAATCCGTCAGAGTGCCGCACTTGCACCGCATCGATCGTGATGAGTTGTGCGACAATGGCAGGTCGGCAAGCAGCCTTGGTAAATTGGACCGTAGAAAACCGGAGATGTGTCTTGCGCGAAACGCCGCAGCCGCATGGGACGGTCGGGTTCCTGGTCAACACGTTCCAGGGCGCGACGGAAAATTTTGTCAAACCGGTCCGGATTGACTAACCTTGGTGAGGATCACCGGGCCGGGAATCGGGACCGCCGCGGCAGCATCGGCCGGACCGTTGCATGCTTGCGGCGAGCCGGGGGTAGGGTCATATTGCTATCGACCGATCCGGTTTGGACCGGATCGGTCGGAGGCGGCGATTCAGAAAGGCGGCGCGCCTGTGCGAGGCTCCGAAGTGCTGAGCTGCGCCGCAGACCGTCATTCGCTTCCGTGGGGAATTTGAACGCCTGTGCCATGCCGCAACTGACTTCCAGACTCGACCTGTCCGCGGTCACCGCCGCCTACGCTCCCCGGATGAGCAACGATGAGAACCGTTCGGGCGGCCCTTCCGGGCCGAACACGTCGGTCATCACCAAGGTCAAGCCAAAGACCAAACGGCCGAACCTGTATCGTGTGCTGATCCTGAACGACGACTACACGCCGATGGAATTCGTCGTCCATGTGCTGGAGAAGTTCTTCCAGAAGGACGTCGAGGCGGCGACCAAGATCATGCTGCACGTCCATCATCACGGCATCGGGGAGTGCGGCGTGTTCACCTACGAGATCGCGGAGACCAAGGTGACACAGGTGATGGATTTCGCCCGCAAGCACCAGCATCCGCTGCAATGCGTGATGGAAAAGAAGTAAGACGCCTCGCGGCGCGTTGAAGCCGGCTCCCTTGTAGTGGCGGTGTGATCGTCGCCTGAGGTCTGCGCGCGACATCCGTTGCAGCCGGCAGCAACGGAATTTTGTGCCGGCGCCGATCCCGCCCAAATCGGAACGGGTTTTGCATCGAGAATACCGTGATCGAGAATACCGCAGGTGTGCAGCCGCCAGTGTCGCGGAACCGGTCTTTTGCCGCGATCTTGTATAACTATATGTGACAAAGGTTGTTGTTGCCTGACCGGGCGATGACGATCATGATGGTGGGGGCCATAGAGGACGCGAATGCCGACTTTTTCCCAAAGCCTTGAACAATCCCTGCATCGTGCGCTGGCGATCGCAAACGAGCGTCATCACCAATACGCGACGCTCGAGCATCTTTTGCTCTCTTTGATCGACGACTCCGATGCAGCCGCCGTCATGCGTGCCTGTAGTGTCGATCTCGACAAGCTCCGCACGAGCCTCGTCAACTATCTTGAGACCGAATTCGAGAATCTGGTGACGGATGGCGCCGACGACGCCAAGCCGACCGCCGGCTTCCAGCGCGTGATCCAGCGCGCGGTGATCCACGTGCAATCGTCCGGTCGCGAAGAGGTGACCGGCGCCAACGTGCTGATCGCGATCTTCGCCGAGCGCGAGAGCCATGCCGCGTATTTCCTGCAGGAGCAGGACATGACGCGCTATGACGCGGTCAACTATATCAGCCACGGCATCGCCAAACGGCCGGGCGTCTCCGAGGCGCGGCCCGTGCGCGGCGTCGACGAGGAGACCGAGACCAAGGGCAACGAGGACGCCAAGAAGAAGGGCGAGGCGCTCGAGACCTATTGCGTCAACCTCAACAAGAAGGCGCGCGACGGCAAGATCGATCCGGTGATCGGACGCAACTCCGAGATCAACCGCGCGATCCAGGTGCTGTGCCGCCGGCAGAAGAACAACCCGCTGTTCGTCGGCGAAGCCGGCGTCGGCAAGACCGCGATCGCGGAGGGGCTCGCCAAGCGCATCGTCGACAGCGAGGTGCCGGAGGTACTGGCGGCTGCGACGGTGTTCTCGCTCGACATGGGCACGCTGCTCGCCGGCACGCGCTATCGTGGCGACTTCGAAGAGCGTCTGAAGCAGGTGCTGAAGGAGCTGGAAGCTCACCCCAACGCCATCCTGTTCATCGACGAGATCCACACCGTGATCGGTGCGGGCGCGACGTCGGGCGGGGCGATGGACGCCTCGAACCTGCTCAAGCCGGCGCTGGCCTCGGGCACGATCCGCTGCATGGGCTCGACGACCTACAAGGAATATCGTCAGCACTTCGAGAAGGACCGCGCGCTGGTGCGGCGCTTCCAGAAGATCGACATCAACGAGCCGACGGTCGAGGACGCCATCGCGATCCTCAAGGGTCTCAAGCCGTATTTCGAGGACTACCACCGGCTGAAATACACCAACGAGGCGATCGAGGCCGCCGTCCAGCTCTCCTCGCGCTACATCCACGACCGCAAGCTGCCGGACAAGGCGATCGACGTGATCGACGAGTCAGGTGCGGCGCAGATGCTGGTCTCCGAGAACAAGCGGAAGAAGACCATCGGCATCAAGGAGATCGAGACCACGATCGCCTCGATGGCGCGGATTCCGCCGAAGAGCGTGTCGAAGGACGATGCCGAGGTGCTCAAGCATCTCGAGCAGACCTTGAAGCGCACCGTGTTCGGCCAGGACAAGGCGATCGAGTCGCTCGCCGCCTCGATCAAGCTGGCACGCGCGGGCCTGCGCGAGCCGGAGAAGCCGATCGGCTGCTACCTGTTCTCCGGACCCACCGGCGTCGGCAAGACCGAGGTCGCCAAGCAACTCGCGGCCGCGCTGGGCGTCGAGCTCCTGCGCTTCGACATGTCCGAATATATGGAGCGGCACACCGTGTCGCGCCTGATCGGCGCGCCTCCCGGCTATGTCGGCTTCGACCAGGGCGGCCTGCTCACCGATGGCGTCGACCAGCATCCGCATTGCGTGGTACTGCTCGACGAAATCGAGAAGGCGCATCCAGACCTCTACAACGTGTTGCTCCAGATCATGGATCACGGCCGGCTCACCGACCACAACGGCAAGCAGGTTAACTTCCGCAACGTGATCCTGATCATGACCACCAATGCGGGCGCAGCGGATCTCGCCAAGCAGGCGTTCGGCTTCACCCGCTCCAAGCGGGAAGGCGACGACCACGAGGCGATCAACCGGCAGTTCGCGCCGGAATTCCGCAACCGCCTCGATGCCATCGTCTCGTTCGGCCATCTCAGCGTCGAGGTGATTGGCACGGTCGTGGAGAAGTTCGTGCTTCAGCTCGAGGCGCAGCTCGGCGACCGCGACGTCACAATCGAGCTGTCCGAGGAGGCCAAGGCCTGGCTGATCCAGCACGGCTATGACGAGCAGATGGGTGCACGTCCCATGGCCCGCGTGATCCAGGAGCACATCAAGAAGCCGCTGGCGGACGAGGTGCTGTTCGGCAAGCTGAAGGGCGGCGGCCACGTTCGCGTGGTTCTGGTCAAGGACGAGGCCGACGAGACCAAGGAGAAGATTGGCTTCGAGTTCGTCGAGGGCCCGGTCACGCCGAAGCAGGAGAAGCTGCCCGGCGCCCGCAAGCGTCCGCCAGGCAAGTCCAAGCCGGGCGGTCCCGGCGGCTCCAAGGGGCCGACCTCGAAAGGACCGCTGGTCAAGGTCTGACTTGCGCGCGATGAGTTGAAAAGGCCGGCTGAAAAGTCGGCCTTTTTGTTGCTCGCATCACCGTAGCGGCTTCATTCCCCCCGCAGGCGCTGGTCGTCCTGCACACGAACGTGCTCGGCGCCGCGCGCGCCCACGGGCGACAGCCGCAGCATGCTCAGCACCGCGCCGCAGAGTGCAAAGCCGACACCGGCGAGCAGGGCCAATCGGGTTCCGTCGATCGGATAGCGGCCGAGCAACAGCGCCACCAGCGCCGCGCCGGTGGTCTGGCCGAGCAGGCGTGCCGTGCCCAGCATGCCGCTGGCGCCGCCGGCGCGCTCGCGCGGGGCGGCCGCGATCATGGTGCGGTTGTTGGGGGTCTGGAACAGGCCGAAGCCGGCGCCGGCCAGTGCCATGCGCCAGATCACGTCGAACGGCGTCGGGCTAGCGGGCAGGAAGGCGAGCGCACCGAGGCCACAGGCGAACAGCGTGAGCCCGATGCCGCCGAGCAGGCCGGCCGGATAATGCTCGACCAGGCGGCCGGCGAGGGGCGCCGCGAAAGCCACCGCGATCGGCCAGGGTGTGATCAAGAGGCCCATATGCACGGCGGAATAGCCGAAGCGGCTCTGGAGATAGAAGGGGATGGCGACGAAGGCCAGCATCTGCCCGCAGAACGATGCGATCGAGGTCGCAATCGACAGCGCGAATACGGGGATGCGTAACAGGTCGACCGGCAACAGCGGCGAGGTCATGTGGGTTTCGCGATAGATCAGCAGCGCGCCCGCGACGATGGCGATGGCGAATTGCGCGAGGCAGGTGACCGCGGCCTCCCCGTGACCGACGCTGTCGACGGCGGCGATGCCGACGCCGAACGTGATTGCCGACAGCCCCGCACTCTGCCAATCGAAGGAACGGTTCGCTTGTTTGGTGTGCGGCAGGCTGCGCAAGCCGATCAGCAATGTCACCGCACCGAGCGGGACGTTGATGGCGAACAGCCAGGGCCAGCTTCCGACCGCGAGGATGCCGGCGGCGAGCGTCGGTCCCACCGCCGCCGAGAACGCGACCACGAGCGCGTTGAGCCCGATGCCGCGGCCGAGCTGGCTGCGCGGATAGGTGAAGCGCACCAGCGCCGCGTTGACGCTCATGATGCCGGCCGCGCCAAAGCCCTGGATGATGCGCGCGATCGTCAGCAGCGGCAGCGTATGTGCCAGCGCGCACAACGCGGACGCGAGCGTGAACAGTGCGAGCCCGACCAGATAGACGCGACGATAGCCGACGATCTCGCCGAGCGAAGCTAGCGGCAGCAGCGAGATCGTGATCGCGAGCTGGTAGCCGTTGACGATCCAGATCGAGAAGGCGGGGCTCGCATCGAGGTCGGCCGCAATCGTCGGCAGCGCCACGTTGGCGATGGCGCTGTCGACCACGGCCATGATGATGCCGAGCGCAATGGTCAGCACCGCCTGGTTGCGTTGTGGCTGCGGCAGGCCGTCGGCATGCTCGATCGGGGCGGACGACATGATGGAGGCACGGTTGATTCGAGCCGTAATTCATCTCCGAATAGGAAATTGCCCGATCGACAGCAACCCGTCAGGACCCGGACAGTTCCCCTGCCGGAGCAGGGCTTCCGCCATGAAAGGACAGGGGTCGGAACGCGCTTTCACGAGCGCTCAACAGCGCGCAGTCATGGCAATTGACCGGCTTCTACACTGCCGGCGGATTGCGGTCGGTGAACGTCGTGCGCTGGTGCCAATAGGGATAGGGCAGCGTCACCTTGCTTGCGGCATCGAGCTTTGCGATCTGGTCCTTGGTCAGCGACCAGCCGACCGCGCCGAGATTTTCGCGCAGCTGCGTCTCATTGCGCGCGCCGATGATCAGGGTCGCGACGGTCGGACGCTGCAGCAGCCAGTTGAGCGCGATCTGCGAGACGCTCTTGCCCGTCTCCTTCGCGACCTCGTCGATGGCATCGACGACACGATAGACATGTTCGTCCGGCACGGGCGGGCCGAAATCGGCGGTCTGGGGCAGGCGGCTGACGTCCGGCTTGGGCTGACCCCGGCGGATCTTGCCGGTGAGGCGGCCCCATCCGAGTGGCGACCAGACCACGGCACCTAAGCCCTGGTCGAGACCGAGCGGCATCAGCTCCCACTCGTAGTCGCGACCGATCAACGAATAATAGGTCTGGTTGGCGACGTAGCGCGGGAAGCCATGCTTGTCGGCGACGGCGAGCGACTTCATCAGGTGCCAGCCCGAAAAATTCGAGACGCCGACGTAGCGGATCTTGCCGGCGCGCACGAGCACGTCCAGGGTCGCGAGCACCTCTTCAGGTGGGGTGAAGGCGTCGAATCCATGGAGTTGGAATAGGTCGATGTAGTCGGTGCCGAGCCGGCTCAGCGAACCGTCGATCGCGGCGAGCAGATGCTGGCGTGATGATCCGATGTCGTTGGCCCCATCGCCGAAGCGGAAGCTTGCCTTGGTCGAGACCAGGACCTTGTCGCGGCGTCCCTTGATGGCTTCGCCGAGAACGCGCTCGGATTCGCCGAGCGAATAGACATTCGCGGTGTCGAACATCGACACGCCGGCATCGAGGCAAATATCGAGAAGCCGCCGCGCTTCGGTCGCATTCGTCGTGCCCCACGCGGCGAGGCGGCCGACGCCGCCGAAGGTACCGGTCCCAAGACTCAACGCGGGCACCATGAGGCCTGACCGGCCCAGGCGTCGGTATTCCATCGATATGCTCCTCGGCTGGTCGCTGATTGATCACTGCGGCTTGGTGGCCAAGGATAATGCAAGCGGGCGCCGCGTCCTATCACGCACTCACATACCGGCCTTGCTTGGGAATGGCCTAGTCGTGCAGGCGCATGTCGTCGAACGCTGCATCGGCAACGCGCGAGCCGGGCGTCTTCGCCAAAGATCGAGTTTCGAGCCTTGTCGCGGGCGAGGGAAAGCACGCGGGTTCGCTGTCACGCGTTTGCCGCGGCAGCAGCGTCAGGCTCCAGCCCACCAGGACCAGCACTGCGAGCCGGATCGCGATCACACCCAGCAACAGCTCCGTTCCGCTTATGGTGGCGCCAGTCCTCATGCGTGCCAGCTTGATGCAGGTCACGCGGCAAGACAATTTGGAATTGGCGAGCATTACCTTCGCTGGAAGCGAAGGCTCGAGGTGATGGCTGATTGCAAGGGACGTCAGTGCCGCAACTGGCTCTGCCGGAAGTCGCGCGGTGACATCCCGAAATGCTCGCGGAAGACGCGGCCGAAATGCGAGAGGTCGTTGAAGCCCCAGGCGAAGGCGATCTCGCTGATGTGGCGATGGGCGAGCACGGGTGAGGCGAGGTCGCGCCGGCATTGGGCGAGACGTTCGGCCAGGACGTGGCGCTGGAACGAGATGTCCTCGTCGGCGAGGAGATCGTTGACATAGCGCGGCGAGATGCCGAGCGCGGCCGCGGTCTCCGCGAGCGAGAGATCGGGATCGGCGAGATGCGCGCGGATGTGCGCTTTCAGCCGGTAGAGCAGGGCGGAGCGATGGGTCGAGGATGGCAGCGACGTCTTGCCGAGCCGTTCGCCGAGCGCCATCGCAAGGAGATCGACCGCCTGCTCCGACAGCGCGACCGCGTTGTTCGGAGCCAGCCGGTCCGCGCTCTGGCAGAGCCTGACAATAAAATCATAGGCGAGCCGCTCGAGCGGTGCGTCGGCGCCGAACGCGATCGCGGTCAGCGCCTCGGTACCGCCGAGCCGGCGCTGCAGCATCTCACGCGGCACCTTGAAGATGGTCTGCGTGAAGCTGTCGTTGAACTTCAGCTCATAGGGCCGCGTGGTGTCATACAGGGCGAACTCGCCGGGATGGATCACGGTCTCGCGGCCATCCTGCACCACGCCGCCGTCGCCGCGATTGCCGAGCGCGACCAGGACGAAATCCTGATCGGAGCGCGCGATGCGCGAGGGTGTGCGGAATACGTGCTGGCGATCGGAGCAGACCTCGGAGCACACCGCCCTGCCGAGCGAAGCCTGCGTGACCGAGCCGTGAAAGGCGCTGCCGAGGTCCGACTTGCAGTCGAGCCCGACGAAGACGTCGCAGACGATGTCCTGCCAGAGAGCAAGCCGCCGGTAGCCGGGGCTGCCGTCCGTCGTGAACTGGACTGGCATCTGAGGAGCCTCCCTTTCACATCCTGCAAAATCGCCTGTTGGCGGATCCAGCCTGCCCGGAGGCAAATCCCATACCGGTCGTCGGCCGCGTCCAGTCGAGTTTTTGTTCCGCCGTGGTCGAGCGCCCGGCCGCCCGGCTTGGCCAAATAGACTGCATCGGACGTGGCTTCCGATCAACCGGCAATGGAGGCGGGAATGGGCATCGAACATCCGAAATACAAAGTGGCGGTGGTGCAGGCGGCGCCGGCCTGGCTCGACCTCGACGCCTCGATCGACAAGTCGATCGCGCTGATCAGGGAGGCCGCGGAGAAGGGCGCCAAGCTGATCGCCTTTCCCGAAGCGTTCATCCCCGGTTACCCCTGGCATATCTGGATGGACTCGCCGGCCTGGGCGATCGGCCGCGGCTTCGTGCAGCGCTATTTCGACAATTCACTGTCCTATGACAGCCAGCAGGCCGAAAAGCTGCGCGAGGCCGTGCGCAGGGCAAAGCTCACCGCCGTGATCGGTCTCTCCGAACGCGACGGCGGCAGCCTCTATCTGGCGCAATGGCTGATCGGACCCGACGGCGAAACCATCGCAAAGCGCCGCAAGCTGCGGCCGACCCATGCCGAGCGCACCGTCTATGGCGAAGGAGATGGCAGCGACCTCGCCGTGCATGCCAGAGCCGACATCGGCCGTCTCGGCGCGCTGTGCTGCTGGGAGCATCTCCAGCCGCTGTCGAAATACGCGATGTACGCCCAGAACGAACAGGTGCACGTCGCGGCCTGGCCGAGCTTCTCGCTCTACGATCCCTTTGCGCCGGCGCTCGGGGCCGAGGTCAACAATGCGGCTTCGCGCGTCTACGCGGTGGAAGGCTCCTGCTTCGTGCTGGCGCCTTGCGCGACGGTGTCGCAAGGAATGATCGACGAACTGTGCGACCGGGCCGACAAGCATGCGCTGCTGCATGCCGGCGGCGGCTTTGCCGCGATCTACGGCCCCGACGGCAGCCAGATCGGCGAGAAGCTGGCGCCGGACCAGGAGGGCCTCCTGATTGCCGAGATCGACCTCGGCGCCATCGGCATCGCCAAGAACGCCGCCGATCCCGCCGGGCACTATTCGCGGCCCGACGTGACGCGGCTCCTGCTCAACAACAAGCCGTACAAGCGGGTCGAGCAATTTGCGCTGCCGGTTGACACCGTCGAGCCCAAGGACATCGCCGCGGCGGCGAGCTGATCGTCGGCGTCGAGGAGAGGGCACGATCATGGAATCCGCAATTCCTGCGCATCTCGAGGCCCCGCGCACGCGCCACAAGCGCGTGCCGGACGATTACCAGCCGCCATATCCTTCGTTCGTGGCGCGCTACAAGCCTGCCGTCGGCCGCGTCGTGATGGCCTATTTCGGCGTGCAATATCGCGGTGAGGCGCCGGCGGCGACGGACGCGTTGAAAGAAATCGCAGGGCTCTTCGCTGCGGAGAACGGTCCATCACATTGGGACCGCGCGCATTATGTCGATCGGTCTGGTCATGAGAACGTTGTCTCGGTGGCCTATTGGGACGATGTCGCGCGCTTCGATGCCTGGTTCGCACCGGCGCGCGAGGCCTGGACCGGACGACAGCGAGACGGCATCGGCACCTTCATCGAGGTGCTGCGGCCCGCTGTGGCACGGCACGAGACGCTGTTCTCCTCGGCTGACCGGCCCGAGGGGGTTGCCGCAATCGCCGGCGGCATGAGCGGCGAGGTGCAGGAGCACGCCTATTGGGGCGGCATGCGCGACCGCATCCCGCTGTCGCAGACCGATGCCATGACGCCCGGCGGCACCCCTGAGTTGATCCGCGATGGCGCGCGGCTGCGCGTCGTGGCGCACGACAATCTCTGCCTGATCCGCTCCGGGCAGGACTGGAGCGATACCGAGACATCCGAGCGCAACCTCTATCTCGACGACGTCGAGCCGGTGCTGCGCGAGGGCATGGATTTCCTGCGCGACGACGGCCTCGGCATCGGCTGCTACGCCAACCGCTACATGCGCGTGCTCGCGGCTGACGGCAGCGTCAGCGAAAAGTCCTATGGCCAGAGCTGGTGGAAGAGCCTCGCTGCGCTCGAACGCTGGGCGGAGTCGCATCCGACCCACGTCAAGATCTTCGGTGCGGCGATGAAATATCTGTCGACGCTCGGGCCGTCAGCCAAGCTGCGGCTCTATCACGAGGTGACGGTGGCCGCTGCCGACGAACAGTTCTTCGAATACCTGAACTGTCATCCAAAGACGGGCATGCTGGCAGCGGTGGAGACTGTCGGCGCCTGATAGGCTAGGTCACGCAATGGCCGAGCAGCTCGGGATGCGCGGCGCAGATGTGATGTGCGCCGGCCTCCTTTAGCTCGGCCTCGCTGCCATAGCCGTAGAGCACGCCGATGGCGGTCATGCCGTTGGTGCGGGCACCGACCACGTCATGACTGCGATCGCCGATCATGATGGCGTGATGCGGATCGACCCTGGCCTCATCGAGCGCGTAGCGGAGCAGGTCGCGCTTGTCGACGCGGGTGCCGTCGAGCTCGGAGCCGAACACGCGCTCGAAATACGGTTTCAGGCCGAAATGATCGACGATGCGCGTGGCATAGACGGCGGGCTTGCTGGTCGCCACGAACATGCGCTGACTTGTCGCTGCGAGCGTCGACAATGTGTCCGTAATTCCGCTGTAAGCCTCGTTCTCGAACAGCCCGATGTCGCTGAAGCGCTCGCGATAGAGCAGGAGCGCGCGGTCAGCGAGTTCATCGGTCCCGGTGAGCCTCTTGAGGCTGGCATGCAGCGGAGGGCCGATGCACCAGGTCAGTTCGTCCTCGCTCGGCACCGAAACGCCGAGCCGTTCCAGCGCGTACTGGATCGAGCGGGTGATCCCGGGCTTCGGGTTGGTCAGCGTGCCGTCGAGATCAAAAAAGATTGTCACCATCGGAGCGGGACCTGCGTTGATACTGCCGCTCGTTGCTAGTTGGCTGGGGTTCCAAGTCAAGGTCCGATTTGTCCGATAACGTCAATGCCATGCGAATAGCTCGGGTTATCGCTGTCCTGTGCCAGGCCCTCGTGCTGTCGCCGGCGCTGGCGGAGGAGGCGCCTCCGCCCGTCGCGCCTCCGAATGCCGAGGAACCCGCGAAGCCGGCGGAGAAACCGAAGGACGCCCGCGAGAGCGACACGCGGGAATCGCTCTGCCTGATCATTGAGGCAGCGGCGCGCGAGGCCAATCTGCCGCTGGAGTTTTTCGCCCGCGTGATCTGGCAGGAAAGCCGCTTCCAGTCCGACGCGGTCGGACCGCTGACCCGCAACGGCGAGCACGCACAAGGGATCGCGCAGTTCATGCCGGGCACTGCAAGCGAGCGCGGGCTGCTCAATCCGTTCAATCCGGTGCAGGCATTGCCGAAGTCGGCGGAGTTCTTGAACGAGCTGCGCAATCAGTTCGGCAATCTCGGCCTCGCGGCGGCCGCTTACAACGCAGGTCCGCGCAGGGTGCAGGAATGGCTCGCCGGCACGGGACCGATGCCGGAGCAGACCCGCAACTACGTCTTCGCCATCACTGGCACGAGCGTCGATGCCTGGGCCAAGGCAGGCAGCACCGGCAAGGGCCCGCCGAGTTCACCGCCGACGAGCTGCGGTGATCTGATGGCGCTGCTCAAGCGCGCGCCAAATCCGTTCGTCGCCGAGCTTGAGCAGCATGTCGAGCTTGCGGCGGCAAAGGTCTGGGGCGTGCAGCTCGCCGCCGGCTTCGACCGCAACAGGGCGCTGGCGATGTATTCCCGCGCGGTCACGCGGCTGAGCGCGGTGATCGGCGACCGCGATCCGAGCTTGCTGAGCTCAGTGATGCGCAGCCGCGGCACGCGCGCCTTCTATCAGGTACGCATCGGTGCCGACACGCGCGCCGAGGCGGACGATCTGTGCAATCGTATCCGCAAAGCGGGCGGTGCGTGCTTCGTGCTGAAGAACCGCGGTGTGAGTGGGTAGGGCTTGTCATTCCGGGGCGCGCCTCTTGGCGCGAGCCCGGAATCCATCGGGCCGCAGAGATCGTGGTGAAATGGATTCCGGGCTCGCGACTTTGTCGCGCCCCGGAATGACGTCGGCGGGTGCCCCGCGCCACGTGCGCATGCCAGCCCCGCCGCGGGCTTTCTTGACGTGCGTCGCCGTATCGCCCGTTATGAGGCACGATTCCTCTCCTCGACCAAACCTCCCGTGGCGCCTCCGCTCGATTCACCTCAATGGCAAAGCTCCTGGCGCGCCTTTGCATGGGGGCTGCGCTCGATCACGCAGACGATCCTCACCATCGTGCTGTTCGTGACCTATCTCGGCATCGGCGCGCTCGCCCACGACACCCATTTCAGCCTGCTCTGGGCGCTCGCCTCGACGTTGTTCGTCTGGGCGGGTCCTGCGCAGATTATCCTGATTACCACGCTTGGCTCGGGTGCCACCATCATCCAGTCGGCGATCGCGGTCACCGTCAGCGCCATCCGCCTGTTTCCGATGGTGGTCTCGGTGTTGCCGTTGATGCGCACGCCGACGACGAAACGGCGCGAGCTGATCTTCACCGCGCATCTCACCGCCGTCACGCTCTGGGTCGAATGCCACCGCTTCCTGCCGCTTGTGCCGCGCGAGCGGCGCATCGCCTTCGTCCACGGGCTCGGCTGCGGCCTGGTCTCGGTGTGCCTCACCGCCAACACGGTTGGCTATTTCCTCGCCGCCAACCTGACGCAGACGCTGGGAGCTGCGATCCTGCTGTTGACGCCGCTGTCGTTCCTGTTCTCGACCGCACGCAACAGCCGCGAGGTCGCCGATGTCGTCGCATTGACGCTCGGAATCCTGCTCTATCCGCTAGCGGCGAAAATGAACTCCGGCCTCGACATCCTCGTCAGCGGCGTCGTGGCTGGCACGATCGCCTATGGCGTGCATTGGTGGCGGGAGGTGCGCGCATGAGCTTTTCGCAGCTCATCGGCGACTGGCATGCGCTCGCCGTGCTCTTCGTCGCCGGCGTCGTTCCCAACCAGATCTGGCGCATGCTGGGCCTGTGGTTCGGCGGCGGCATCGACGAGGGCTCCGAGTTGCTGGTCTGGGTGCGGGCGGTCGCGACCGCGATCCTGGCCGGCGTCATCGCCCAGATCGTGGTCGAGCCGCCAGGGGCGCTTGCCAGCGTGCCGGATATCTTGCGCTATGGCGCGGTGGGAGCGGGGCTCGTCGTCTTCCTGCTGACCCGCCGCTCGATCTTTGCCGGCGTGGTCACGGGCGAAGTCTTCATGCTGGCCGGCAAGTGGTGGTTGGGCTAAAACCGCCGGCGAACAGCAAGGAACAGGAAATATGGTTCGCGAACAGGAGCTCCGCGAGGGCGAGGTCGCCATCGAACTGCCGCCCGCAGAGGATGCCGGCCTCGTCTTCATCGGCCGCATCCGCACCCCCTGGACGTCGCGGCTGGAGACGCCGCGGCAGGGGCGTCACGACGGCCCGGTGTGCCGGCTCGAAATATTCGAGCCGTTCGTGCCGGCCATCAAGGGCGTCGATTTCTACAGCAACCTCGAAGTGCTCTACTGGCTCGACAAGTCGCGCCGCGACATCATCCTGCAGAGCCCAAAGAACAACGAGAAGACCCGCGGCACGTTTTCGCTACGCTCACCGGTCCGGCCCAATCCGATCGGCACCTCGATCGTGAAGCTGGTCGGCATCGAGGGCAATGCGATCCTGGTGCGCGGACTCGACTGCCTCGACAACACGCCGCTGATCGACATCAAGCCGGACCGTTGCGAGTTCACGCCACTGGCGGCGCCGCAGAAGGGCGATTTCGAGACGGAGTGAAGTCTCTCCGCCGTCACTGCGAGGAGCCCTTGCGACGAAGCAATCCAGACCGTCTCCGCGGAAGCAGTCTGGATTGCTTCGCTTCGCTCGCAATGACGAGGAGGAGCCATCGTAGCCCGCATGGAGCGAAGCGGAATGCGGGGACAGTCCCGGATTGCGCTTCGCTCCATCCGGGCTACGGGGCGCGCCCCGGAATGACGAGCGGAGAGATCTACCCCGCCTTCAACGCCGCCATCAGCTTGGCTGCGTGCTGTTCCAGCACCTTGGTGTCTTCCTTGCGGCTCGCGGGCGGCAGCATGGCGACACCGTCGCGGCGCGGCATCACGTGCATGTGGAGATGAAACACCACCTGTCCGCCGGCGGGCTCGTTGAACTGCTGCACGGTGATTCCGTCGGCTTCGAACGCCTTCATCGCTGCCGCCGCGATCTTGTGCGCGCCGCGGGCGACATGGGCGAAGTCGTCCGGTCTGATGTCGAGGATGTTGCGGGCAGCGGCCTTCGGGATCACCAGCGTGTGGCCAGGCACGCGCGGCATGATGTCGAGAAAGGCGAAGACGTGCTCGTCCTCGTACACCTTGTAGCAGGGCAGCTCGCCGCGCAGGATCTTTGCGAAGATGTTGTTGGTGTCGTAGGCGGTCATGCTAGCTCCTCGGCGGCTCCTCGAGATTTTGCGCTTACTGTCACCAGCAACGGCGAGGCGTCAAGGCGCCTCGTCGGCGCCTTTGCGGAACGGGCCGAGCTCGGCGAGCTCGCGTCCGGCTTCCGCAACATAGGCGCGCTCGCGCTTGAGATAGTCGTCGATGGCGCGCCGCAGGCCCGGATCGGCGATGAAGTGGGCGGAATAGGTCGTCTTCGGCAGATAGCCGCGTGCGATCTTGTGCTCGCCCTGCGCGCCGGCCTCGACGTGCCGGAGGCCGCGCTTGATGGCGAAATCGATCGCCTGATAGTAGCAGACCTCGAAATGCAGGAACGGATGATGCTCGACCGCGCCCCAGTTGCGGCCGAACAGCGTGTCTGAGCCGATGAAGTTGATCGCGCCCGCGATCCAGCGATTGTTGCGGCGGGCCATCACCAGCAGCACGTCCTCGCTCATGGTCTCGCCGATCAGCGAGAAGAACTCGCGCGTCAGATACGGCCGGCCCCATTTGCGCGAGCCGGTCTCCATGTAGAATTCGAAGAACGCGTCCCAGGCATCCTCGGTGATGTCTTTGCCCGTGAGCCAGTGGATGGTGATGCCGGCGGCGAGCGCATCGCGTCGCTCGCGCTTGATCGACTTGCGGTGGCGCGAGTTCAGCGTCGCCAGGAAGTCATCGAAGCTGGCAAAGCCGTCATTATGCCAGTGGAACTGCTGGTCGGTGCGCTGGAGGAAACCGTGCTTGGCGAGCAGCTTCCATTCGGCCTCGCGGGCGAAGGTGACGTGCACCGAGGAGGCCTTGCTGACCCCGCTTAGCGCCACCAGCCCGCTCGCCAGGGCCTCGGCGATCCGCTCGCGGTCGACACCGTCGCGGACCAGCAGACGCGGTCCTGTGGCCGGGGTGAACGGAACCGAGACCTGGAGCTTCGGATAGTACCGCCCGCCGGCGCGCTCATAGGCGTCCGCCCAGCCGCGGTCGAAGACATATTCGCCCTGCGAGTGCGACTTGAGATAGCAGGGCACTACGCCGGCGACGCGACCGTCGAGCTTGGCCACGAGATGCCGCGGTCCCCAGCCGGTGCGGATCGTCGCTGAGCCCGATTTCTCAGCGGCGGAGAGAAATGCGTGTGAGACGAACGGGTTATAGGCCGACTTTAAGAGACCAGCGGAATCGCCTGGAAGGGCGGATGAGGTTCCCGTGCCATTCCCATTGCAAGCCTTGCCCGGATTGGCGCAGGCGTCCCAATCCTCCGGTGCCACTTCGCCAATCGAAGGTACGGCCTCGAGCGTGATTTCGGATGATGCCATCGTCCCCAAGATCGTGCATTGCAGCAGCGACTTCAAGGGTGGGGAACGCCTCTCTCGTGCCCCGGACGCAGCGCAGCGCTCCTTCAGCGGGGCGCTGCAGAGCCGGGACCCTTGTGGCAGCACGTTCGCGGAGGGATGGGTCCCGGCTCTGCGCCGCAACGCTTGGAGCGTTGCAGCTTGTCCGGGACACGAGCGCGTTCGCATGCCGTACCCTACGGCACGAACCCCTCAAAAATCATCTGATCGGCATGCTGCTCGACCCGCGTCCGCTGCTCCGGCGTGCGTACGGTCCAGCCGAGCAGGGCACAGCCGAAGACGTTGCGGGCAATCCAGGGGGCGGGGGCCGGCAGATGGTCGACTTTGAACGCCACGAAGTGGGGCTGGGTCTGCAAGCCGTGACGCAGGTACAGCATGCTGTCGCGCTGCGCCTGCGTCAGCTTGGCCCAGTACTCGTCCTCATAGGTCCGCTGCGCGACGATGCCGCGCGGGCGCGAGGGCAGCAGCTCGCGTAGCGCCAGCACCTGGTCGGGATCGAAGGACATGCCGACGGCGGGACCGTCATAGGACGCCAGCACCTCGGCCATCCGCTCCACCAGCTTGCGGTCGCCGACAAAATGGCTCTTCACCTCGATCACCAGCGGTACCCGGCCGGCGACCAGGGCGCAGAGGTCGCCGAGCGACATCATCCGCTCCGGCGTGTCCTTGAACTTGATGGCTTTCAGCTCGGCCGCGGTCTTCTCGATCACCTCTCCGGTGGCCTCGGTGAGGCGGCCGAGCGCGTGGTCGTGATGCACCATGGCCTCGCCGTCGGCGGAGAGCTGGATATCGACCTCGATCGAAAAATTGCCTGCGATGGCGGCCTGGACCGCGCCCGGCATGTTTTCCACGATGCCACGTGAAATGTCATGCAGGCCGCGATGGGCGACCGGCCGGGCTGTCAGCCAATCCGGAGCGCGCATTCGTGTCAGGCGACCTCGAACACGCCGTCGACCTCGACCGCCGCATCGGCAGGCAGCGAGGCGACCCCGACGGTGGTGCGGGCATGGCGGCCCTTGTCACCGAAGGCCGCGACCATCAGGTCGGAAGCACCGTTCAGCACCTTGGGCCCGTCCAGGAAGTCGGGCGCCGAGTTGATGAAACCGCCGAGGCGGACCACGCGCACGACCTTGTCGAGGTCGCCGAGCGCGGCCTTGACCTGGGCCAGCAGATTTACCGCGCAGCCGCGGGCGGCCGCAGCGCCGTCTTCGATCGAGACGCCGGCACCCAGCTTGCCCTTGGCGATCAGCTTGCCGGCGGGATCGAAGCAGACTTGGCCGGAGACGAACAGCAAATTGCCGGTGCGTACGAACGGCACATAGTTGGCGACGGGAGTGGGGGCTTCATGCAGCTTGATGCCTTGTTCCGCCAGTTTCTGCTCGACTGTGCCAGCCATGTTCGACCTCGTTGTCCAAGAATTCATCTGCCCCGACGCCTCTGGAGGCCGGCGGCCCTGTTTCGCTCATCGTGCCGCCACATGCAAGCAACCGGAGGGACTGCATTTTGTTGAGGCAGGGGAGGAGGTTCAACGCGGAGCCGCAACTTTACGTGAAACGGCCTCAGTTGCGACGCAATGGATCGGTCATTAAAATGTCTAATCTGCGCTTCCCCAAGGACGCATCCTCAAGGAACAGACATGGTGCACCTTTTCCGGACTTCGCTCGGTGTGATGGCGCTCGCGGCGGCCACTGTCGGCCTTGGCGGCGGGGCGCAGGCCGCCAAGGGTCCGTTCCTCGCGCACCAGGCGCTTTATGACCTCAGCCTCGTGAAATCGCGCTCCAACTCGGTCAACAGTGCCCGCGGCCGCATCCTCTACAATTTCACGGGGAATGCCTGCGAGGGTTATACCTCGGAATTCCGCCAGGTCTCCGAGCTCGACAGCGGCGAGGGTAAGGTCACGCTGAGCGACCTCCGCTCCAATTCCTGGGAGGACGCCGCCGGCAAGAGCTACCGCTTCAACATCGAGACGCGCATGAACGAGGCGGATGCCGGCCGCGTCGACGGCTCAGCCGAGCGCGACGGCGACCACATCAACGTCAAGCTGAAACTGCCGGCGCCGAAGACATTTACCCTCGACGGCAAGATCGTATTCCCGACCGAGCAGATCCAGCGCATCATCGCTGCGGCCAACGAAGGCAAGTCGCTGCTCGAGCTCTCCGTCTATGACGGCTCCGACGATGGCCAGAAGGTCTACAACACACTGACCGTGATCGGCCAGCCGATCCCGGCCGACCGTGCCACCGCGTCCGACCCGTCGATCTCCGACGAGCATATGAAATCGCTCAAGCGCTGGCCCGTCACCGTCAGTTACTTCGACCGCGAGGCCCAGCAGAAGGAAGGCGAGCAGACGCCGGTCTACGCGATGGCGTTCGAGCTCTACGAGAACGGCGTCTCCCGCCAGCTCGTGCTCGACTACAACGATTTCGTGATCTCCGGCGCGATGGGCAAGTTCGACGTGAAGGACAGCAAGCCCTGTAATTGAGGGACCTGTCTCTCCTCCGTCATTGCGAGCCACCGGGTCCGCGCGCAGCGCGGCCCGATGACAGGCTCCGCGAAGCAATCCAGAATCTCTCCGCGGAAAAATTCTGGATTGTTTCGTCGCAAGAGCTCCTCGCAATGACGGGGCTGGCTCTCCGCGCGCTCTCCAGCTACGCTCCTCCCAACCACAAACATCCGGGAGGCCAGTACCATGCCCAAGCTCGACCATCTCCGCCCCAGCGGGCTGCATCACAATCCCGCCTATTCCCACGTCGTCACTGCTACCGGCGCGCGCACCATCTACATCTCCGGTCAGGTGTCGGTGGACGAGGAGGGGCGGATCGTCGGCGAGGGCGATATTGCCGCGCAGACGACGCAGGTGATGCAGAATCTCGGCCACGCGCTGAAAGCGGCGGGGGCGAGCTACGCCAACATCGTCAAGATCACGACCTTCGTCGTGAACTACAAGCCGGAGCTGCGCCCCATCATCGGCAAAGCCCGCTCCGTCTTCTTCGAAGGTATGGAGCCGCCGGCCTCTACGCTTGTCGGTGTCTCCGCGCTCGCCGCGCCGGAATGGCTGATCGAGATCGAGGCGGTGGCCGTCGCGGATTGAGGTCTCTCTTGTAGCCCGGATGGAGCGAAGCGTAATCCGGGTCTGCTGCTAGGATGCGCTGTCCTGGATTGCGCTTCGCTCCATCCGGGCTACGAGTGTCTCGCGCCAGACATCTTCTGTAGAACAGCCATCGCTTCGTCAGCCCTGTCCACGGGCACGAAGAGGTGATCGTGATGGAAGGCCGAAACGGCATTCACGCTGATGCCAGCTGCGGCGAGATGGGCTGTGATCGCAGCCAGGAAGCCGACCGCGTCCAGCGACGAATGAACCGTCAGAGTGATCAGGCGCGAGGCGAACTCGTAGCGCAGGCCTGCCGCTTCGGCCTCTTCGAGAGCGATCACCAGCGTTGTTCCTTCGCGTTCGCGGAACGTCAGCATCGGACTGATGGTGGCTGGAATGCTCGCGCTGGGCGCAAGCGTGCAAAACACGAAGATGCCGTTCAGGATCTCCGGCTTCATGTTACTCAGCAGCGCGTCGAGATCGCGTTCGCCTGTCACGGTGCCAGCCCCTGAACCGGCAGGATCGTTTGAGCCCTCGCGAAGCTATCGGCGACAGAGGCTGTTGGAGCCATGGTCAACATACCTTTGTATATCTCCTCTAATCCTTCTCATACGCTGACCTTACGCTGGTAGAATTGAGCCACGGCGGGAGATTCTTACAATTTGAGTCCACTCGGGTCACTGCGAGGAGGCTCAAATGAACGTCGTCATTCGAAAGCTCAACGGCCTGTGGCACCTCATCGTCGGGTCTTGTCAGATCCGAACGCCGTTCCTGGAAACTCAGGATCGGCAGTTGGTCGTTCAGTATGCCCGGCGCGCCTATCCGGGTGCACGGATCTTCGAACGCGACTGAGTTGACCAGGACTCGATCACTCCTGCGCCTTCTCCGGCCCCTCATACGCAATGCCGCGGATCACCGCGGCACTGCCGAACTTCTTGCGCAGACTGTCCACCGCGCGCTCGGCGTGCGCGGCGCGGCGGTCGAGCATGTCGGTGTCGTCGGAGACCGAGCCGTCGCGCAGCGCGCTGACGCCGGCGCCCATCAGGCGGAAGGCGGTGCCGTCGATCTCTTTCGCCAGCATCTCGCGGCAGATCGAGAAGATCTTTGCGGCGAGCTGCGTCGGGGCGGCGATCGACTGTGAGCGCGTGCGCTCGCGGAAATCGGCGGTCTTCAGCTTCAGCGTGACGGTCGAGCCGGCGAGCTCGCTGCTCTTGAGACGCGACGACGTCTTCTCGCATAGCCGCCACAAGATTTTCTCCAGCGTCGCGAAATCGCGGATGTCGCTCTCGAATGTGGTCTCGCTGGAAATCGTCTTGGCGCCGCGATCAGGCTCGACGCGGCGGTCGTCGATGCCGCGCGCGAGCCGCCATAGCCGGCGGCCGTCACTCGGAAACTGCCGCATCATCTCGATCTCGTCGGCCTTCTGCAGATCGGCGATGATGCGGAAGCCGCGCTGCACGAGACGCTCCTGCGTGGCCGGTCCGACGCCAAAGATGAAGCCGACCGGCCTCGAAGCCAGCATCAAGCGCGCTTCGTCCTGGTCGAGCGCGGCAAAGCCGCGCGGCTTGTCGAGGTCGGAGGCGATCTTGGCCAAGAACTTGTTGCAGGACAGGCCGACCGAGACGGTGATGCCGATGTCGCGCTCGATCTCGCGCGCAAAGCGCGCCAGCACCTTTGCCGGGATCATGCCGTGGACGCGCTCGGTGCCGGACAGATCGAGGAAGGCCTCGTCGATCGAGAGCGGCTCGACCAGCGGCGTCAGCGCCTGCATGGACTGGCGCACCTCGCGGCCGACCCGGACGTACTTCGACATGTCGGGCGGGATCACGGTGGCGTGCGGGCAGGCCTCCAGAGCCTTGAACATCGGCATGGCCGAGCGCACGCCATAGGTGCGGGCGATGTAGCAGGCAGCCGACACCACGCCGCGCTTGCCTCCGCCGATGATGACGGGCTTATCGGCGATAGCAGGATCGTCGCGCTTCTCGACGGTCGCATAGAAGGCGTCGCAGTCGATATGGGCGATGGTCAGGCCCGCGAGCGCGCGGTGGCGGACCAGGCGAGGGGATCCGCAGGCGGAACAGCGCCTCACGCCCATATCCAGATCGGCCAGACAATCCCGGCAGAAGCAACGGGGCCCGGCCGGATCGGGTTCGGTCACGGCACGTCGCGCTCCCAGGAGGGGTCGCCGAGCGCGTCGCCCAGCACCTGCCGCGCCGCGGCAACGTTGGTCGGATGCAGTTCCGCGGTCTTCGCAAAGGCCTTCACGGTCTCGTCATCGCGCAGCACGAAATCGAGCACGCTGAGCAGGAAATTGGGGTCGGAGGCGGCATTGCGCAGGGTGTCCGGACCGACCCCTGTCTCAGCCAGGAACAGGCCCAGCCGCTCGGGCTCGCCGGCGACGAAGGACAGGGCCTGAATCGCAACGATTTCAGCGACTTCGCGGGGGTTGTGAACAGGCTTTTTCACGGGGCCGGTTTGCCTTTCCGTTAACTTTCGGTCTCTAATTTGGAATCATCATGCCCGAGTCTTCGCCTCGAGTCTTGCGAGCCCGACAAGCAACTGGAAACCACATCGCAGAAAGTCGGCCCTCGGGTTTAACGAAACTAGAGCGAATCTGGGGCTAGTTTGAATCCAGTTTTCGAAGCGCCGGCGAGCGGCGCCTGAGGCGTCACATGTATGGGTCTGCGGACCAATCAGGAGGGCGGGATGGCTAAGACCGTCCTGATCGTGGAAGACAACGAGCTCAACATGAAGCTCTTCCGCGACCTGTTGGAGGCGCACGGTTACCAGACCTCCGGCACCAGCAACGGCTACGAGGCGCTCGACCTCGTGCGCAAGATGCGGCCCGACCTCGTGCTGATGGATATCCAATTGCCGCAGGTCTCGGGCCTCGAGGTGACGCGCTGGATCAAGGACGATCCGGAGCTGCGCACTATTCCCGTCGTCGCGGTCACCGCCTTCGCGATGAAGGGCGACGAAGAGCGCATCCGCGAGGGCGGCTGCGAAGCCTATTTGTCCAAGCCGATCTCGGTCGGCAAATTCATTGAGACGGTCCGGCGTTTTATCGGATAGGAAGTGAGTTCAAAGTGTCCGCGCGTATCCTGGTTGTCGATGACGTTCCTGCCAACGTCAAGCTCCTCGAAGCCCGCCTGTCTGCCGAATATTTCGACGTGATGACTGCGGCGAACGGCGCCGAGGCGCTGGCGATCAGCCGGCGCGCCGAATGCGACATCATCCTGCTCGACGTGATGATGCCCGACATGGACGGCTTCGAAGTTTGCCGCCGCCTGAAGACGGACCCTGCCACCCACCACATTCCCGTCGTGATGGTCACCGCGCTCGACAGCCCGTCCGACCGCAACCGCGGACTTGAAGCCGGCGCCGACGATTTTCTGACAAAACCCGTCTCCGACGTGGTGCTGATCGCGCGCGTGCGCTCGCTGACGCGGCTGAAGATGATGACCGATGAGCTGCGCATGCGCGCCATCACCTCGCTCGAGATCGGCATGCAGGCGCCGGAGCGCAGCGCGGTGGCCGACACCGGCAAGGGCGGCCGCATCCTGCTGGTCGACGACCGCGAGTCCTCCTATGAGCGGCTGGCGACGATCCTCGCCGCCGAGCACACCATCGACGTCGAGCCGAACCCGACGGAAGCGCTGTTTCACGCCGCCGAGGGCAATTACGACCTCTTGATCGTCTCGCTCGATCTCAACAATTTCGATGGCCTGCGGCTCTGCAGCCAGGCACGCTCGCTGGAGCGCACGCGCCACGTGCCGATCCTGGCAATCGCCGACCCCGAGAACTCGACGCGGCTGCTCCGCGGCCTCGAGATCGGCGTCAACGACTATCTGCTGCGCCCCATCGACAAGACCGAGCTGCTGGCGCGGGCCCGAACCCAGATCCGCCGCCGCCGCTACACCGATCACCTGCGCGACAACGTGCAGAACTCGATCGAGATGGCGATCACCGACGCGCTCACCGGGCTGCACAATCGCCGTTACATGGAGAGTCATCTGGCGACGCTCGCCGAGCAGGCCGCGACCCGCGGCAAGCCGCTCGCGCTGATGATTTTGGACATCGATTACTTCAAGTCGATCAACGACAATTACGGCCATGACGCCGGTGACGACGTGCTGCGCGAATTCGCGGTGCGGGTGCGCAAGTCGATCCGCGGCATTGACCTTGCCTGCCGCTATGGCGGCGAGGAGTTCGTCATCGTGATGCCCGAGACGGATCTCCACGTCGCCGGCATGGTCGCCGAGCGCCTGCGCCGCTCGATCGCAGGCGAGCCGTTTGCGATCCACAAGGGGACGAAGCGCATCGAGGTCACGATCTCGATCGGCCTGACCACGCTGGAGCAGAAGGGCGAGGCCGTCGCCGACGTCCTCAAGCGTGCCGACACCGCGCTCTACCGCGCCAAGCACGACGGCCGCAACCGCGTGGTGTCGCAGGCGGCGTGAGCTGCCGATACAAAAAGTGCGAAAACAACCCCATGCACAGTAGCCGGCGGTAGCAAGATCAACGGCTTACGCGAGGAGCAGCGCGGTTTGCGCTGGCGGCAGCGCCATTTGACACGTCGGGCAAAACAGGGGCATTCTGCCATCATCCCGAACATGTCCTACAAACTCCGCTGTCATTCCCCGCGCATGCGGGGAATCCAGTACGCCGCGGCCTTTCGGTTCTAGGGCGCGTACTCATAAATCGCTTTGCTCCGACACCGCGGATACGCCCTCATCTGATCCCGCTGACCGGCCAAAGGCCACCGAGCGGGGGCGTCTTCCCCTCTTAATCCCTCAGCTTGCCGGATTGCGCGCAGTGACGATCCACGTCGCGCTCTCGATCATTAGCGACCGCTCACCGGGGCGGCCCGCGAAGGCGGCACGAACCGCGGCCGAGGCGCGAGCGCGGATGTCGTCGGGCTGATCGGCGAGCACGCGCGACAGCGGGCCGACCTCGATCGCCATCTTCACCGCGTCGTCGATCGCCGCGTCCCGCGTCGCGCCCTCGCCAAACGGGACAAGAGCATCGAAAGGCGCGATAGCGATATTGGTGAACCCGGCCGCCGTCAGGATCCGACCCACCCGCCTCGGGTCGCCGAACGAGAATGGACCGGGCGCTTCGGGATCGGGCGGCGCCGTCAGCGGGACGATGCCTCTGATCGCGCCCATCGGCAGGCGCATCCAATCGTTCTCGGCCGCGCCGCGCCAACAGACGAATGCGACCCGGCCGCCCGGTTGGAGCGCGTGGCGCATATGGGCGAACGCCCCTGTCGGATCTTCGAAGAACATCACCCCGAAACGCGAGAACAAAATGTCGAACGCCCCCTCGGGCAGCTCGGCGCTGCTGGCGTCGGCCACGCGGAACCGGGCCGGCGTATCCTGTGGCGCAAGCGCGCGCGCTCGGGCGATCAGTGGTTCGGATATGTCCACGCCCAGCACTTGGCCCCCCGCGCCGACGAGGGCGGCCAGAGCCAGGCTCGACGCGCCCGCGCCGCAGCCGACGTCCAGCACGCGCTCGCCCGTCGCGGGCGCGGCGGCTTCGATCGCGGCCTGGCCGAACACCGCCAGCCTGGCGTCGAGCCGGGCCTGGTGGGCGACCCAGCGCTCCCCGCTTTGGCCATTCCAGTCGGCGACCCGATCGCCCTTGTGCTGTGCCATGACATATCCTTGTTCTGCTTCGTTCTTAACTAAGCGTCCGATGCAAAAGCGCGCATCGTCTCCAGCGGTCCCGCCTCCAGCTACCCGATCACTGGGCGCAGCGGCGACCGCCGGGCACTTCCGAGATGATGCATTTCATCCGGCCTACAAGCGAAAGATTACGGCTTGCGCGCGTCTGCCTTCAGAAAGTCGTTCTGATGCGCGCGAACGAAGTCCTCGATCGACATCGGCGGCACACCAGTCAGCAGGTCCACATCGCCCGAGGATCGGTCGTATCGGCCGTCCCGGTGCAGCAGTGCCATCGACTCCAAGTGCGCGACCACGTGTGCGGATGCGCCAATGGATCGCAGGCTCTCCAGCCAGGGCTCCAACGGAATGTTCTTGTAGGTGATTGGACGCCCCAAGACTCTTGTGAAATCTTCGGCGACCTCGCGAAGCGTCTCCGCACGGGGACCGGTCAGCTCGTATACCTTTCCAAGGTGAGACTCGGGATTGGCCAACACCTCTGTCACGCACCGCGCAACATCGTGGGCGGCGATTGGCGACGTCTTTCCCTCTCCGAAGGGCAACATCAGCGCGTCCTGAGCGGTGACCGTCGGAACGGCAAATCGCCAGAAGAACGCGTCCATGAAGGCGGTCGGACGCATCGTGACCACCGGCAAGCCGCTCCACTGCAAGACCTGTTCGGCCAGCCAGTGCTGCTTGTGCTGCGGGCTGCGCGCGGTCTCGCGGATGCTCATCTCCGAGACCGTCATCTGCGACATGTTGACGAATGCTTCGACGCCATGGTGTCGGGCAACCACCGCCACGTTCGTCGTAGCCTCGAGATACTTCTCGTTGACCGACATGCTGAAGTACAGGCGCTTGCAGCCATCCACGGCGCGGTGCACCGCGTCCAGGTCGAACAGATCTCCGACGATCACCTCGGCACCAAGTGCCCTCAGCGATTCCGCCCGGCCGTCATCCTGGCGGACCATGGCGCGCACCTTCAGCCCGCGCTCCAGCAGAGACTTCGTCACGCTCGGTCCGATCGCGCCAACTTGGCCAGCGGCACCGGTGACAAGGATGGGATGGGAGTGTTTCATGTCAAGGTTTCCGCGAGACCGATACCGGCGCTCCCGCCCGTGACGAGAATGGTGTGACCGGACAACTTCACTGGCGACTCCTGGAATTGGTGTTGAATTGATTGACGGGGCTGTTCGAGGCCGATCACCTGGGATCGAGCGAGCGCTCGGCGCGACTCACGATGCCACCATGTCGGCGTGAATCGCCTCGACGACCGCCGCGGGGTGGGTCAGTGGGATCATGTGTGCAGCCCTGGGGACAACGACCGTGCGAGCGTCGAACGCTTCCGCGAGCAGACGGCTCACCGACCGCGGAGCGGCCGACGTTCGCTCTCCGACGAGCACCGAGGTCGGCACCGCGGTCGGGGTGAGCTCGGCGAGCGTGGTCCGATCGGCTGCGCTGGCGGTCATATCGAGCCGCAGCCGCGGTGTGAGCCCTGCAACTAGCGCACGGCCCTTCTCGCCCAGCGCGTTCCACGCGCCGGCGCCGCTCCAGTGCTCCACCAACAGGCAGGCGGCCGCATCGTGATCCGGGAGCGCGCGCATGAACCGATCGCAGAGGGTCTGCACCTCGCGCAGGGCGTCTTCCTCCCCGGGCACGCGCAGCACGCTGACGACCATAGGATCGACCAACGTGAGCCGCGCCACGCGAGACCCGACGGCCAGCCGCAGGTGAAGTCCGAAAAATGCCCCGATCGAGTGGGTGACGAGGTGGAACGCGCCGACGCCCTGCATGTCGAGCCAGCCGCGCAGGTGGGCCACCTCGTCCTTTAGCTGCCACGCCTCGCTCGGTGGCGGCGACCGCCCGTAGCCGAGCATGTCGGGTGCCACCACCCTGGCGCCGTGCGCCTCCAGACCCGTGCGGACCGCGGCCCAGGAATAGGAGCCGGTGGCCGAGCCATGGAGGAGCACAATGGGAAGGTCGTTGGTCATCGGAGATCCTGACTTCGGGAGAAGGGAATCTATGCTCTCAAACCACCATCGACTGCTGGGCGAAGATACCCGCCATCGCGCCCTGCGATGATGCCTGGGTGACCGAGGGCAAGAAGGGCGTGACGAGGTCGCCGGCGGCGTAGATGCCAGGCATGCTGGTTTGACGGCGCTCGTCGACCTTGAGGGCGATGCCGACGGGCGTATCCACCGTGGCGAGACCCAGTGATTCATGCAGGCTCGCGGACGGCTTGTTGCGCGGATGGGCGAACAGGATGTCGACCGCGACATTGCGGCCAGTATCGAGATTGACGGTGGCGATATGGCCCTTGTGATGGGCGATCTCGGTGATCCGGCCATCGACGACAGGTATGTTGCGGCGCGCCAGATCGGCCTGGATATCGGGCGGAATGTCGTGACCATCGGCGAAGAGCGTCAACTTGTCGGTCCAATCGAGGAACAGCCTGACCTGATTGTGCGACTGCGGGCCGGACCAGACGAGGCCCCAATGCTGGCCGGCGACTTCAAAGCCGTCGCAATAGGGGCAGGGCACGATGGACGTGCCCCAGCTTTCGGCAAAGCCCGGAACATCAGGCATCTGGTCGGCCACGCCATAGCTCAGGATCAGACGACGCGCCCCAAGGCTTTCGCCATCGCCAGTGATGACGTTGAAATCGTCGATGGCGCCGGAGACACTTTCGGCCCGGGCACTCACCAGCCTGATCGCGGGATAACGCGCCAGCTGCTGCCGCGCCTCGGCCAGGATGTCCAGCGGCGGCTTGTGATCGTGGCCGAGCAGGCCGTGCGAGTGGCCGGCGAAGCGGTTGCGTGGCAGGCCGGTATCGAGAACGGTGACCTTGCGGCGGGCACGGCCGAGTTGCAGGGCGGCGGCGAGGCCGGCGAAGCTGCCGCCGATGATGATCACGTCATCCATGGTGATGGGCTCCGGATGGAGGACAGGTCGAAACCTACCCGTTGGCTTGCACAATTCGGATACTTCATGGTATCGTAATTCAAGAATTAGGATACTGTCAAGTACTGGAATTGTCGTGACCGAAAACAGCCAGGGCCGGCGTGGCCGGCCCGCCAACGAAGCGCTTGGCCAAACGATCGTCGACGCCGCGAGCGAACTCTTTGTGGAATTGGGTTTTCAAGCAACGACGTTGGACAAGGTCGCCCAGCGGGCGAAGATATCCAAGCTCAGCATCTACAGGCACTTCGAGAGCAAGGAGGCGCTGTTCAGCGCGGCCATCGCGGCCGGCTGCCATCAGTTGTTTGCACCACAGGCGCTTCTTGAAGGCGTCGACGGTTCGGTCGAAGATCAGCTCATGGCGGTGGGATCATCACTGCTTCGCACGCTGTTGAGATCAGACGTCCGCAGTGTCGAAGCCATGGTCATGGCCGACAAGACGAGTCAAAAGTCGTTAAGCAAGCTCCATTACGAAGCCGGCCCCGCCCATGTCATCGGCCAAATCGAGGCCCTGTTGCGTCAGCTGCACGCGAAGGCGCTTCTGAACGTGCCCGACCCTCTCCAGTCCGCCCGCTTGTTTGCCGCGCTTTTCAAAGGATCCGATCTCCTGATGATCGCACGCTTCGATGAGGCGAGAGCAGAGGACGACAACGAAATCGAATCCTATTGCCGGTCGGCCGTCGCCATGTTCATCGCCGCGCACCGTGGCAACGACCAAGTGGGCGGAGATTTGTCTGCCCAAAGTCAAAAAACAAAACTTGAATCGTGCGTGACCGCGTCGGCCAGCAGATCAAGGCAGGCCAGCCGATCATGAAAATCGACGAGTCGGCCACACGGTCCGACTAACGTCCGCCTTGGGTCATTTTCGAAGATTTGAGCGGGGGTCGTCGTGTGGCTGATGTCCGCTTTGACCTGAAAGCGCCAAACCATCGCCAGCCAAAAGGTTGCGTTTGGCCGGACGCTCATGATTCAACTCGCATATTTGGGGCTCGAATCATGCGCTACGAACTTGCCGATTGTGAATGGGTTGCCATCAAGCCGATGTTGCCGAACAAGCCGCGTGGCGTCCCTCGGGTAAACAACCGACGTGTCCTCAATGGCATCTTCTGGGTCTTGCGATCCGGGGCACCTTGGCGTGATCTGCCCGAAGCGTTTGGCCCATACACCACTTGCTACAACCGGTTCGTCCGCTGGCGGCGGGCTGGTGTCTGGGGCCGCATCATCGACGCGCTCGCCGCTGCCCATGTTGCCGCTGTGCAGATGATCGACACCTCCATTGTCCGAGTGCATCAGCATGGAGCCTGCATCACACGAAACCAGCGCCAGTCGATGGGGAGGTCACGCGGCGGCTTGACGAGCAAAATTCATGCGGTGGTCGATAGCAATGGTCTGCCGGTACGGCTGGCGCTGAGCCCCGGCGAGGCACATGACGTTCGACTCGCCGGAAAACTGCTGTCTCGACTGAAATCCGGGTCGATGCTGCTTGCGGATCGTGGCTATGATGCCGACTGGATCAGAGAGCTTGCCATGAAGAAGGGCGCGTGGGCCAACATTCCACCGAAAAGCAATTGCAGCGATCCGATCTGCTTCAGTCCCTATCTCTACCGCGCTCGCAACCAGGTCGAGCGGTTCTTCAACAGAATCAAACGGGTGGCAACGCGCTACGACAGGCTCGCCGCTAACTACCTTGCCTTCGTACAGCTTGCATCGATCAGGGTATGGCTGGCTGCGCGTTAATGAGTCCACGTCCTAACCTCGCTGCCTCTGGAATACTGGATCACCCGCTTTCGCGGGTGATGACACCGAGTAATGCGGTGGCAGCGATCACTGCGGCGGACGCTTGTCCTTCACCAGCTTCGCATCATCCCCCACATCCACCCCGGCATTGCGCAGCAGCACCTTCGCCGCCTCTTTTGCTGCCCGCGCCATTGCGGGATCGTCGCGGACGAGGTCCTGGGCGATGGAGCCGTCGACGAGCAGCACGAGCTGCGTTGCGAGCGCGTCGGCATCGGCCACGCCGAGCTCGTTCAACCGATCGCGAAACCAGACGCGGCGGCTTTCCTTGAAGGCGATTGCGATCTTCTTCACGGCGCGGTCGGAAGGCCCCAGCTCGGCGACCGCATTCACGAACGGGCAGCCGCGAAAATCCTTGGACGCAAAGCGTCGCTCCAGCGAATCGAACGTCGCAAGGATCTGTTCGGCCGGCGGCTTGTCGGAGGGGCGCGCGCTGACGAAGCGGCGCTCGAGGTAAGCCGCGATCAGCGCGTCCTTGGACGGGAAGTGGTTATAGAGCGTGCGCTTGGAAATGCCGATCTCGGCCGCGATGGTGTCGACGCCGATGGCGCGAATGCCTTGCAGATAGAACAGCTTGTCGGCGGTTTGAAGGATCCGCTCTTTCATCGTCTGTGGGGCGGGCGGGGGAGCCATGCGGTAGCGCGCGTCCTGTTCGCTTGACAGCACCGGCCCTTTATAGCCTAAGTACACAGGTCTGTGTACCCAAAATCAACGGCAAAAGCAGACGTCGGCTTTCGCGCCGTGCCCAAAAGGGAGAAGAAAAATGCCCCTGTTGCAGGTTCTGCGTCCGACATTGCCCATCCTGATCGGCGCCTCGATCATGCTGACGCTGAGCATGGGGCTGCGGCAGTCGCTCGGCATCTTCCTGCAGCCGCTGACGCATGACATCCACATCTCGGTGTCGGATTTCACACTGGCGCTGGCCGTCCAGAACCTCGCCTGGGGCTTTCTGCAGCCGCTCGCCGGCGCCATGACCGAGCGCTACGGCTTTCGTCCCATCATGATCGTGGGCGCGCTGATGTACATCGTCGGCCTCGCGCTGATGGCGACCGCCAACGGGCTTGTCAGCATCATGATCGGCGCCGGCGTTCTGATCGGCACCTCGCTGGCCTGCACGGCCGCTGCGATCGCGATGTCGGTGGCGGCGCGCGCGGTGCCTGAGACGGTGCGTTCCACCGTGCTCGGCATCGTCTCCGGCGCGGGCTCGCTCGGCGCGCTGTTGTCGGCGCCGATCGGGCAGATGCTCAACGAGGGCTTTGGCTGGCGCATTGGCCTTGCCGGCTTCGTCATCATGTCGGTGCTGATGATCCCCGCCGCCTGGTATGCCGGGCGCGTCGACCAGATCCCGCTTTCCAAGCCAGCCGCCGACGAAATCGATGATGCCACCGCCGCGATCGCGGCGCGGACCGCGTTCGGCAATGCCTCCTTCGTGGTGATGACCTGCGCCTATCTCGTCTGCGGCATGCAGCTGGTGTTCCTCACCACGCATCTGCCGTCGTATCTGGCGATCTGCGGCCTCGACCCGATGCTGAGCGCGCAGACGCTCGGCATGATCGGTGGCTTCAACGTGCTGGGCTCGCTGTTCTTCGGCTGGGCCGGGCAGCGCTGGAACAAGCTGGCGTTGCTGGGTGCGATCTACATCCTGCGCTCGCTCGCGCTCGCCTGGTATTTCATGCTGCCGGCGACGTCGTTCTCGACGCTGCTGTTCGGCGCGATCATGGGCTTTTTGTGGATGGGCGTGGGCCCGCTGGTCGCGGGCGCGGTCGCCGAGATGTTCGGCCTGCGCTGGCAGGCGATGATCCAGGGCCTCGCCTTCATGAGCCACCAGATCGGCAGTTTCCTCGGCGCCTACGGTGGAGGGCTGCTCTACGACGCGCTCGGCTCCTACACCATGGCCTGGCGCATCGGCGTGGCACTGGGCCTCGCCGGCGGCATCGTGCAGGTGGCGTTCGCGCTGATCCGGCCGTCGCAGCCGCCGGTGTTGAAGGCGGCGTAGCGAGGGGCGTTCGTAAGCGCCAAGCAAGCGTCTCGCCGTTTGGCCGCGAATAGCCGCTCGTGCCCCCGAAGCGACCTGGCGCGGCGTCCAGACCCCAGCCCTTCGTCCGGCTGGGACGGAAGATGTTCATCCTGCTATATTAATTCCAAACTGGCAGGGTGGCGGTGGCTATGGCGCGCGTTGAGAGACGGTTAGCGGCGGTGCTGGCAGCGGACGTTGCCGGTTATTCGCGGTTAATGGGCGCCGATGAGGTCGGCACGCTCGAAGCTCTTAAGGTCATCCGCCGCGAAATCGTCGATCCAGCCATTGCGGAGCACAAGGGCAGGATCGTCAAGACGACCGGCGATGGCCTCCTGGTCGAATTCGCCAGCGCTGTCGACGCGGTGACTTGCGCCATGGCCGTTCAAGAGAAGATGGCCGGCCGGGAAGGACAGATTGCCTTTCGCATCGGCATCAACATCGGCGACATTATCAGCGACGAAAACGACATCTTTGGTGATGGCGTGAATGTGGCCGCACGCGTTGAGAACGAGTGCGCGCCGGGCGGCGTGTGCTTGTCGGGAAGTGCGTTCGAACAAGTCAGGGGAAAAACGACATTCGAGTTCGATGATCTCGGGGAACGATCGCTGAAGAACATCGATCAGGCGGTTCGACTATATGAAGTCAAACCTGCCAATGCGAAGGCAGCGACTGCGGAGAGCAATCGACTGCTGTCATTACCCGACAAACCTTCAATTGCGGTTCTACCTTTTCAAAATATGTCCGGCGACCCGGAACAAGAGTACTTCGCCGATGGCATGGTGGAGGACATCATCACTGCGCTGTCCCGCTTCAAATGGCTGTTCGTGATCGCCCGCAATTCGACCTTTACCTATAAGGGGCGGTCCGTTGACATCAGGCAGGTTGGACGCGAACTGGGGGTTCGCTATGTGTTGGAAGGCAGCGTGCGACGGGCGGCCGACCGCGTACGGATCACAGCGCAGCTGATTGACGCGGAGACCAGGGCCCATATCTGGGCAGATCGCTACGACCGCGCCGTCGACGACATCTTTGCCTTGCAGGACGAAATTACCGTGAGCACCGTCGCCGCGATCGAGCCCAGCGTGCGTCAGGCCGAAATTGAACGGGCGAAGCGCAAACGGCCTGACAATCTCGATGCCTACGACCTCCTGCTACGTGCGACGCCGCTGGTGGACACCGGGATGCCGGAGGGCGCGTCGCAGGCGGTGCCACTCCTCGAGCGCGCACTTCTACTCGAGCCGAACTACGCGCTCGCGCACGGCCAGACGGCCTTTTGCAATGAAATACTATATCTCCGAGCGGGAAGGCGTGAAAGCAATCGTACGGCCGCGATAAGGCACGCGCATACTGCAGTGGCGCTTGGCCCCGACGATGCCCCGGCACTCGTTTACGCCGCAATCGCTATCGGTCTCGTCGAGCATAACCGTATCTTGGCTCTGGAAACCTTCGAGGCCGCCCTGGCAATCTCCCCGTCGGCGGCGTGGGCCTATTCCTGGGGCGCGTTGATTTTGGGCTGGGGAGGGCAAGCCGAGCGTGCCATCGAATGGGGCGAGCGGGGTATCCGCCTTAGTCCATTCGATCCGTGGATTACCGCAGCGCTGCATGGCATTTGCATGGGTCATTTTCTTCGCGGACGCTATGAAGATGCTGCGGCGGCAGCGCAACGGGCCATTCGCAGCAAACCAGGTTTCAGCGTCTCGCACATGTTTCTGGCAGCGTCGCTTGCCAAACTCGGACGAATGGAAGATGCGAACGCAGCCGCCGAGCGCGTGATGCAACTTCAGCCCAATTTCAGCAGCAATGGTCAGTGCTCCGCCATCGGCTGCGTGCCGCTGCTCGCAACGCCACTGATCGAAGCAATGCGCGCCTCAGGTCTTCCCGAATAACGGGGATCTGCCACCCTGACCAATGCGTCAGTACAGTTGACTTTTAACCGAAGTTCCACAGGGCTAGGCTGCCGAGATTAATGATCGCGCTCCCGCCAGATGGTGAGAGGAGGCGTGGCATGATCGAACAGCCGCACTTTGACGCGTATTCAATCCCAGCACGTATCTGCTTTACCGTTGCATTGCTTGGTTGTGCCGTACTGATCGCCGTGTTGGTTACGAGCGTCTACTTCTTGGAATAGAGCTGGAGTGAACCTCTGCGACGAACCAGGCTCGCGCCATCGGCATGGCGGCTGGGATACGAGAGGGGCGAGCGGGCAAAATAAAAACGGGGCCCGAAAGGGCCCCGCAAAACTCTTCAACGCTGCGCCGATCTTACTTGATCTTGGCTTCGCGGAATTCGACGTGCTTGCGCGCGACCGGATCGTACTTCTTCTTGACCAGCTTGTCGGTCATGGTGCGCGAATTCTTCTTGGCGACGTAGTAGAAGCCGGTGTCAGCCGAGGACACGAGCTTGACCTTGATGGTGACCGCTTTGGCCATGTTCAGAACCTCAGGAATAAAGGGAATCTGGAGCCGGCCAAACGGCCCGCGTTGGCCGGCAACCTAGCCAGAGCCTCGACGCTGGTGTTCGGCGCGCTGATGGGGTTCCTCTGGCTCGGCGTCGGGCCGCTGGTTGCGGGCGCTGTCGCAGAGATGTTCGGCCTGCAATGGCAGGCGATGATTCACGGGCTCGCCTTCATGAGCCACCAGGTCGGTAGCTTCGTCGGCGCCTATGGCGGCGGGCTGATCTATGGCGCGCCCGGCTCCTACAACATGGCTTGGCGGATCGGCGTCGCGGTGGGCTCGCCGCCGGCATCGTTCAGATCGCGTTTGCGATAAAGCCGACGGCGCCACCCGTGCTGCGAACCGTATAGGCATCGTCAGCGATTGCTTATTTGTTAGGCGATGCGCTGCTGCGCGAAGCAGCGCATCGCGCGATTGCCGCAAAGCAGCAAACTGGAATCGCTGCGCATTCAGTAGCTTGAATGAATCGCATCGATGGTGCGAATCTTGCAGGTCCTTTGATCAGGAATTGGAACGTCTCTGACGCTTTCCGATCTGGCGACAAGGGAAAGGCCGATAAGCCATGAGGCTGGTCGCCGCCAGTCTCCAGTCATCGAGGCTCGACGACCTCATCGCGCCGAGCCGCGATCATTGTGTCCCAAAAACCCGAGCTGATCGCGCTGGCGTCGTCACGCCGGCGCGAACGATCGTTTCCGCGGTTCCACTCGAACAATGCCCAGAAAACATCTCTTGCGACTTGGGAGGACGATGATGGAGTCAAGAACATCCACGCGCCAAAGGCTCGTGACGTTGTTGGTCGCGCTGTTGGGAATTGCGCTTCTCTACCTCGCCCTCGGCGAGGTCGCGCTGGCCGAGGATGCGGCCCCGCCCGCTTGCGGCGGCAAGATCCTCGAGGAGTGCACGCCCAATCCTGGCGACACCGCCTGGATGCTCACCTCCGTTGCGCTGGTGCTGATGATGACGGTCCCGGGTCTCGGGCTGTTCTATGGCGGCATGGTGCGCAAGAAGAACGTGGGCGACACCGTGATGACGAGTTTTGCGGTGACGTGCCTCGTCACCATCCTGTTCGCGATCCTGACCTATAGCCTGGCCTTCCGCGCCGGCACGCCGTTCATCGGCGGGCTGGACCGCATGTTTCTGAAGGATATCCTCAGCGACATCGGCAAGGGCGGGATCGGTAATCCCAATCCGCTCGCAGCGACGATCCCCGAGAGCGTCTACATCTGCTTCCAGATGACCTTTGCGATCATCACGCCGGCGCTGATTGCCGGCGCGTTCGCCGAGCGGATGAAGTTCTCCGCGATGCTCTGGTTCATCGGCCTGTGGGCGATCTTCGTCTATGCGCCGATCGCGCATTGGGTATGGGGCCCTGACGGCATCTTCGCCTCCGGCAACGACGCCGCCTGGGTCAAGGTGCTCGATTTCGCCGGCGGGACCGTGGTGCATATCAATGCCGGCGTGGCCGGCCTGATGTGCGCCATCATGCTCGGCAAGCGCAAGGAGACGGGACCGGCCCATAACATGGTGCTGACCTTCATCGGCGCCTCGCTGCTCTGGGTCGGCTGGTTCGGCTTCAACGCCGGCTCCGCGGTGACGGCGGGCATGCAGGCCGGCATGGCGATGCTGGTGACGCAGATCGCAACTGCGGTCGCCGGCTTCACCTGGATGCTGGTGGAGTGGTCGCTCAAGGGCAAGCCGACGGTGGTCGGCATCTGCTCGGGGGCGGTCGCGGGCCTCGTCGCCATCACGCCGGCGTCCGGTTTCGTCAGCCCGGTAGGGGCCTTCGTGATCGGGATCGCGGCCGGCGCCCTCTGCTACTGGGGATGCACCGGGCTGAAGGCCATGTTCAGCTATGACGATGCGCTCGATTGCTTCGGCGTCCACGCCGTCGGCGGCATCGTCGGCGCATTGCTCACCGGCGTTTTCGCCGTCGAGCAACATGGCGGCACTGCGGGTGCGCTGGAGGGAAACCCGATCCAGTTCGTCAACCAGTGCATCGGCGTCGCCACGGTCTTTGTCTACGATGCCGTCGTCAGCCTGATCATCCTCTACGTGGTCAAGCTCTTCGTCGGCTTGCGGGTATCGGAGGATATGGAGCGCGACGGTCTCGATCTCGCACTGCATGGCGAGGTCGTGCACTAGATCGCCGACGGCAATGTTGAACCAATCCGGCCATCCGCACATCCAGCGGATGCGTCGGCAGGGAGAAGACATGATGACCGAGATCTTTGCGCAAGGTGACCTGCTGATCGAGCGGGTGTCCGATGTCGCGCCATCGGGAGCGCTCACGGAGACCGCCGAAGGTGTGCCGCTGGTCCTGCTGGAGGGCGAGGCCACCGGACATTGTCATGCGATCCGCGAGCGCGTGACGCTGTTTCGCGACGACGATCTGGCGCGCGACATTCCGGCCGGGCTCTATCTCGGGCATCTCCAGATTGCCTCGGCCTATGCGCGGGTGACGCATCAGGAGCATGCGCCGCTGACGCTGCCGCGCGGGACCTATCGAGTGCGCCGCCAGCGTGAGTTGGGGCCGCGAGATGCGCGCGTCCTCGCCGATTGAGCAGACGGCGGCGTTGGGCGATTACCGTGCACGGTGGAGAGCCGTCCGACGCTCGACCGCGCCTGCCGATCGCGACAGCGCGGAGCAGGGCGTGCGGCTTGCCTATCGTGCTGCAGGACTGGAGCCGCCGGCCCGCATCGTCTGGTGCGACGGCCCGCAGGCGCTGGCCGGGCTTGTCATTTCGCGCGATGACGGCCGCAATCTCCGCTTTCAGCTCGTCGATCGGCTTCGCCGTCAAATCATTTCGAAAATCGAGGCGCGGATTCACCGGAAGGTGCTTGCCGCGGTCGACAGCGCAGTCAATCCCGCGGACGCGCTGGTCACTGCCGCGGCCGAGGCGGTGATTCGGAACGTGCCGGAGCAGAACCTGTCCGTGCTGGGCCAGCTGCGCCGAACCGGTCTGTCGCTCGCTGGCGTGCTGCAGGCGCTCACCGCCCCGCGGAGCTTTTCGAGCTGCGCGGCGGGGCCGCACGATCTGTCGTGGCTGGGTGCTTACGACTATCTCCGCGAGGTCCTCGGTTTGCACGCCGAGACCGAGCCGCTGCGCGGCCTGATGCAACTCGCGACGGGCGTGGGCTGGCTGCTGCCGCACGAGCACACCTGCTGGCTCGCGGAGCGACCGAACCTGTTATGCGGCGATGCGCGCGACCGGCTGCATCACGCCAGCGGTCCGGCGCTGCGTTATCCCGACGGTTGGTCGATCTGGGCCTGGCGCGGGGTGGAGGTGCCACGCTGGATCATCGAGCACCAGGACCGGATCACGCTCGCTGCGATCGACGACCAGATCGACGTCCAGGTCCGCCGCTGCATGATCGAGATCATGACGGCGGAGCGTTACGTCGCGCTCGGCGGCGCCACCCGCGTGGCCGAGGACGAGACCGGAATCCTGTGGCGCCGCAACTGGCTCGCCGCGGACGCCTGGGCCGCCGTGGAGGTCGTCAACGCCGCGCCCGAGCCGGACGGCAAGCGCAGGCATTTCTTCCTCCAGGTGCCGGCCAATCTGCACACGCCGCGCGAAGCGGTTGCGTGGACCTACGGCATGAGGGCAGAGGCCTATGCACACCTCGTGGTGAGGACGTGAGGGCTGGCGGGCATGCCGCTGACTGTTCACCTCTCCCCAATGGGGAGAGGTCGGATTGCGAAGCAATCCGGGTGAGGGGTCGCAGCGCTCAGCGAGACCGTAACCCCTCACCCGGATCGCATCTTTCGATGCGATCCGACCTCTCCCTTCGGGAGAGGTGAAGAGAGCTCTCCGGCTGATAGCGCTTCGACCAAGCTCATTGCGCGCTACTAACTTCGATAGTAGCGCCACATCCGCAGGAAGGTGCGATGGATCACGTCCGGCGGCTGATCGAACGGCTCGACATTGATCCGCACCATGTTGGTGTGGCTCATCCGCCAGGGTAGCCGCATCAGCCAGCGCCAGGACGGCTGCTTGCGCCAGTCGGCCACGAGCGCGCTGGTGAGCGGCGCGTTCAGCACGATCTGGAGTTCATGCACCGTCATGGCGCGCTCGGCGATCTCGACAAGGTCGATGCGCTCGATGGCGCGCCAGCGGATCAGGCCGAAGGCCTGGACGAAGATGCCGTACTGGTTCGCGCCGATCGTGGGCCGGCCGGTCTCGAGCAGTGGAATATTGTAGTAGGTAAACCCGGCCGCGAGCGCCGCGAGCGCAAGCCAGTAGAACTCGCCGGTGAGAAACGCGGCGGTGCAGAAGATCGCGGCCAGCGCCGCCGTGACGTAAACCGGGAAATAGACATCGTCGCGGCCATAAGCGACCGAGTAGCCACCGACATGTTCCTCGTCCAGGGCTGCGCTCATGGACGTGGAGGCTACGACCATCGACCGCAAATAAAAACGGCCGCAAATAAAAACGGGGCCGCGAAGGGCCCCGTCAAAGTCGTTCAGTGTCCCGCGATCTTACTTGATCTTGGCTTCGCGGAATTCGACGTGCTTGCGCGCGACCGGGTCGTACTTCTTCTTGACCAGCTTGTCGGTCATGGTGCGCGAATTCTTCTTGGCGACGTAGTAGAAGCCGGTGTCAGCCGAGGACACGAGCTTGACCTTGATGGTGACCGCTTTGGCCATGTTCAGAACCTCAGGAATAAAGGGAATCTGGAGCCGGCCAAACGGCCCGCGTTGGCCGGCAACCTAGCCAGAAACCGCCTGATGTCAAGGTTTTAGGGGGCAAAAAGCGGCCAAATCGGCCCGATCAGGCCTCGAAGAACCGATTTTTCGGCCGCGGCAGGCCCAGATTCTCCCTCAAAGTGGGCCCTTCATACTCTTTGCGGAAAATCCCGCGGCGCTGCAGCTCCGGCACGACCTTGTCGACGAAATCGTCGAGGCCGGCGGGCAGGAACGGGAACATGATGTTGAAGCCGTCCGAGCCGCGCCCGACGAGCCATTCCTCCATCTGGTCGGCGATGGTCTTGGCGGTGCCAACGAAGGACAGCCCGCCATAGCCGCCGACGCGCTGGGCGAGCTGGCGCACGGTGAGCTTTTCGCGGGCGGCGAGATCGACCATGCGCTGGCGGCCGCTCTTGCTGGCATTGGTCTCGGGGATGTCGGGGAGAGGGGCGTCCGGATCGAAGCCCGAGGCATCGGTGCCTAGAATGACGGACAGCGAGGCGATGGCGCTGTCGTAGTGCACGCGGCTGTCGAGCAGCGCGCGCTTCTCCTTGGCTTCATCGACGCTGTCGCCGACCACGACGAAGGCGCCGGGCAGGATCTTTAGATGCTCGGGGTCGCGGCTGACCTTCTCCATGCGGCCCTTGATGTCTGCATAAAGCTTCTGGCCATCGGCGAGGCTGCCGCCGCCGGTGAACACGGCTTCCGCGGTCTCGGCGGCGAGCTGCTTGCCGTCTTCGGACGCGCCGGCCTGCACGATCACCGGCCAGCCCTGCACCGGGCGGGCGATGTTGAGCGGGCCGCGCACTCTCAGATATTTGCCGGAATGATCGAGCGTGTGCATCTTCGCGGGATCGAAGAACAGGCCGCTCTCGACGTCGCGCACGAACGCATCGTCGGCGAAGGAGTCCCAGAGGCCGGTGACGACGTCGTAGAACTCGCGGGCGCGCCTGTAGCGCTCGGCGTGCTCCATGTGATCGTCGAGGCCGAAATTCAGCGCCGCGTCCGGATTAGATGTGGTGACGATGTTCCAGCCGGCGCGGCCGCCGCTGAGATGATCGAGCGAGGCGAAGCGCCGCGCGACGTGATAGGGCTCGTCGAACGTGGTCGAGCCGGTGGCGATCAGGCCGATGCGTTCGGTGACGGCCGACAGCGCCGACAGCAGCGTGAACGGCTCGAACGAGGTCACGGTGTGGCTGCGCTTGAGTGCATTGATCGGCATGTTCAAGACGGCGAGGTGATCGGCCATGAAGAAGGCGTCGAACTTGCCGGCCTCGAGCTTCCTAATCAGCTGCTTGATGTGGGCGAAGTTGAAATTGGCATCGGGCCAGGCGCCGGGATAGCGCCAGGCGCCGGTGTGGATGCTGATCGGGCGCATGAACGCGCCAAGCTTGAGTTGCCGTTGTGCCATCGCCCGGTGTCCTTCTTGGTGACGCTGGGGAAAGACATAGGCACGCGGCGGAACTCCGCCATTGGCGGGGACGGGAAGAATTTTTTGTTTTTTGCAGCTCTCTCAGCACGTCATGCCGGGGCGAGCCTCTTGGCGCGAGCTATGATGCGCAATCGCGCATCTGAGAATCCATCGAGCCGCAGACACGGTGGATGAATGGATTCCGGGTTCGCGCTGCGCGCCCCGGAATGACCAGTGGAGAGAGCCGCGCCCCGGAATGACGGAGAGGGGAGCGCCGATCAGCTCAAAACATCCTTCTGCATCTTGCCGCCGTAGAAATGGAAGAACGGCACCGGCGCATCGTGGCAGAGCGGGCCGGTGGCAAGGCGCGTGTCGAGCTCGTTGAGCACATTGCGCGTCATCGGATGCAGATCTGCGAGCGGTTTTGAGCCGAGTTCGACCCAGACCAACTCGACCAGCTCGGCATCGGCATGGATCACGCCGTCGACGCGGTGGGTGATCGCGGAGGCATCCGCCGTGAAGAAGCGGGTGTCGAAGCGCTTGACGCGGCCGGGCGGGGTGATGGCGCGGGCGATCAGGAACAGGCCGGAGGGATCGGGCAGCAGGCCGGCATCGGCGAACGGTTTCCAGGGGCCCTCGAGCTTGGGCACCTTGCCCTCCACTTGGCGGCCGAGGCAGAGACCGGTCTCCTCGCAGGCTTCGCGGATCGCAGCAATGGCGAGCGACTTCGCGCGCGAGGCCGGCGTCTTCGGGCTGCCCTTGGCGAGATTGGCCTCTAACTCCGTGGTGATAGGGGCGGCGCAGGGCACGCGATAATCGGCCTTGTCGACGCGGCCGCCGGGGAAGACGAACTTTCCGGGCATGAACACCACCTTGTCGTGGCGCTTGCCGACCAGCACTTTCGGAATGGGCCCGCTGCGATCGACCAGGATCAGCGTCGCCGCATCCCTCGGGCGAAAATAGGGATGGTGGTCGGCTTCCTTCTCATCGTGAACCCTGGCCTTCTCCACTGCCTGCGCAATATCCGTCATATCCTCACCCAAACCGTTTTTTGCTTCTTGCTTACACAGGCGGAATACCATCGGGAGGGTTCTCGTCAAACCCGTGCATGCGCAAAGCCCATTGCAAGCCGACCACAGCTCCCTTCACGGGCTGCAACAACGCGAGCGAGGCGACGAAGGTGAAGGGCAGATAGGCCACGAAACTGAGCCAGATCGGCGTGGTGTAGTTGGTCTCGATCCAGAGGATGGCCGGCACCACGATGTGACCGACGATGACGATGACGAGATAGGCGGGCAGATCGTCGGCACGATGCGGGGTGAAGTCGAGGCCGCATTTGGCGCAATTGTCCGCCGTCTTCAGGAAGGCGCGGAACAGCTTTCCCTCGCCGCAGCGCGGGCAGCGACCGCGAAAGCCGCGCTTCATCGCAGCCCACACGTCGCGCTTCTCGACGAGGCCGGTCTCGCGCGTCCAGATCTTTGGGGCCGTGCTCATCGTCACCATGCCTTGCCCTTCTGTCCCTTGCCTTTGCCCTTGCTCTTTCCCTTGACCTTCCTGCCCTTGGCAGATTTTTGCTTTTCCGGCTTGCGTTTTCTCTCCGGACTGCGCCCCGGATGCGCCTTGGACAATTTGCGCTGCGGACGGAACGGCCGGCGCTCGCGGGGACTGGTCTCGCGTTCTGACGACAGCAGCTCGAAGCGTAGCGCGCCTGCGATAGGAGCTGCTTCTATCAGACGGACGTCGACGACGTCACCCAGCTGATGCATGGTGCCGCTGCGCGTGCCGACGAGGGCGTGGCGGCTCTCGTCATAGTTGAAATATTCCGCGCCGAGGGATCGGATCGGGATCAATCCATCGGCGCCGGTCTCGCTCAGCTTGACGAAAAGACCGGCGCGGGTGACGCCGGAGACGCGTCCCTGGAAGCTGGCGCCGATGCGGTCGGCGAGGTGATGCGCGATCAGGCGATCGACGGTCTCGCGCTCCGCCTTCATCGCGCGCCGTTCGGTCAGCGAGATATGCGCGGCGACCTCGCCGAGCGATTCCGGCGTTTCGCTGTCGGGCAGGGCGCCTTCGCCGAGGCCGAGCGCGCGGACCAGTGCGCGGTGCACGATGAGGTCAGCATAGCGGCGGATCGGCGAGGTGAAATGCGCATAGCGGCGCAGGTTCAGGCCGAAATGGCCGTAATTCTCCGCGGAATATTCCGCCTGCGCCTGGGTGCGCAGCACGACCTCGCTCACCAGCGGGTAATAGTCGTGACCTTCGAGCTGGGCCAGCACGCGGTTGAACAGGGTGGGGCGCAACGCGCCTGATTTCGCGAAGGGAACGTCGAGCGTTTGCAGAAACTCGCTGAGCGCGTGGACCTTCTCCAGCGTCGGCTCATCGTGCACGCGATAGATCAGCGGCAGCGATTTCTTCTCCAGCATCTCGGCCGCGGCGACGTTGGCGAGGATCATGAACTCCTCGATCAGCTTGTGCGCATCGAGACGTTCGGGCACGACGACGCGGTCGACCGTGCCGTCGCTCTTCAACAGGATCTTGCGCTCGGGCAGATCGAGATTGAGCGGATCGCGCTCGTCGCGGGCGCGCTTGACGCAAGCATAGGCGGCGTAGAGCGGCCTCAGGATCGGATCGAGCAGCGGGCCGGTGGTGTCATCCGGCCGACCGTCGGTCGCAGCCTGTGCCTGCGCATAATGCAGCTTCGCCGCCGAGCGCATCAAGATGCGGTGGAAGCTGTGCGAGCGCTTGCGGCCGTCAGGTCCGATCACCATGCGCACCGCGAGCGCGCCGCGTGGCTCGCCCGGCACCAGCGAGCAGAGATTGTTGGAGATGCGCTCCGGCAGCATCGGCACGACGCGGTCGGGGAAATAGACCGAGTTGCCGCGATCGAGCGCGTCGCGGTCGAGCGAGGTGCCCGGCCGCACATAGAAGCTCACGTCTGCGATGGCGACGTTGACGATGAAGCCGCCCTTGTTGTTGGGATCATCGTCGGCCTGCGCATGCACCGCGTCGTCGTGATCCTTCGCATCCGGCGGATCGATGGTGACGAGCGGCACGTCGCGCCAATCCTCGCGCCCTTTCAGGTTCGCCGGCTCGGCCGCTTCCGCCTCGCGCTCGGCCGCGGGCGAGAATTGCAAGGGGATGTCGTGGGCGTAGATTGCGATCAGGCTGATCGCCTTCTCCGACTTGACCGAGCCGAGCCTCTCCTTGACGCGGCCGGAGGCGAGGCCAAAGCCGCGCGAACGGACGATGTCGACGCTGACGAGGTCGCCGTCCCGCGCGCCTTGTGTATCGGCCTTCGCGATGTTCAATTCGCGATCAGCGAACTTCTTGTCGACGGGGACGAGCCGTCCGCCGCCTTCGGGCAGCTCGCGGAACACGCCGAGGATGCGGCTCTTGGCCTTGTCGATGAGCTTGATGATGCGGCCGCGATAGGCGGGGCCTTCGTCCTCGTCGGTGCGTTCGACGCGCAGCAGCGCGCGATCGCCGACACCGGCGGCGGTGCCAGGCTTGGGCCGGCGCGGCATCTCGATCAGGATTTTGGGCGGCTCGCCGCTTTCGACCTCGTCCCATTCGGCCGGTGAGGCGATCAATTCGCCGTCGCTGTCGCGCCCGGTGATGTCGGCGAGCAGCGTCGGCGGAAGCGTGTCCGGCTCGGAGACCTTGTGCCGCTTCTTCTTGATGATGCCGTCGTCGGCGAGTTCGCGCAGCATGCGCCTGAGCTCGGCGCGATCGGCGTTCTTCAGGCCGAACTCGCGCGCAATTTCGCGGGTCCCAACCTTTCCGTGGTTTGCCTTGATGAAGGCGACGATGGCTGTCCGGTCGGGAAAGCCACGGTCATTCTTGCGTTTCACTTAACCTCTAATTCTTGCCGGCACTCTTCTTGGCCGGAGCCTTGGTGGCGGCTGCCTTGGTCGGCGACGGCTTTGTGGCAGAAGTCTTGGCCGTCGACGGCACGGCGGCGCGCGCCTTGCTGGTGGATTCGGTTTTCGATTTGGCCGCGGCTTTCTTCGCGGCGGGTTTCTTCGGCTTTGGCGCGGCGTCCTCTCCGTCCGTAGCCTTCTTGGCCTTGGCGGGCTTTGCCGCCTTCTTCGCCTTGGTCTTGCCGCCGCCCTTGGCCGCGCGCTCGTCGATCAGTGCGATCGCCTGCGGCAGCGTGATGGCGTCCTTCTCGAACTCGGCCGGGATCGTCGCGTTGACACCGCCCGCGGTGACATAGGGGCCATAGCGGCCGCTCTTCACGGTGACGGTGCCGAGCGTCGGATGATCGCCGATCGCCTTGCCGGGATCGGCGCCGAAGCGGCGGCTCGGGCCCTTGGCGACCTTTTCCGCGATCAGCGTCACCGCGCGGTTGAGGCCGATGTCGAACACCTCGTCGCCGGCCTCGAGGCTGGCGTAAGTCTTCTCGTGCTTCACGAACGGCCCGAAGCGGCCGAGGCCGGCGGTGATCGGCTGACCGGTTTCCGGGTGCTTGCCGATCTCGCGCGGCAGCGACAGCAGTTTCAGCGCAAGCTCGAGGTCGACATCGCTGGGCGAGGTGCCCTTCGGAATGCCCGCGCGCTTCGGCTTCTCGCCTTCCGCATAATCCTTCTGCTCGCCGAGCTGGATGTAGGGGCCGAAGCGGCCGGCCTTGACCCAGACATCGAAGCCGGTGTCGGGATCCTGGCCGAGCGAGCGGTCGGCGTTGGCTTCGCCATCGGCGGCGAGCTGGCGGGTGTAGCGGCACTCCGGATAGTTCGAGCAGCCGACGAAGGCGCCGAACTTGCCGGCCTTCAGGTTCAGCCGGCCGGTGCCGCAGTTCGGGCACTGCCTGATGTCGCCACCATCGGCGCGAGGCGGATAGATGTGCGGGCCCAGCATTTCGTCGAGCACGTCCAGGACCTGCGCGACGCGCAAATCCTTGATGTCGTCGACGGCGCCGATGAAGTCGCGCCAGAAATCCTTCAGCACCTCCTGCCAGGAGATCTCGTTGTTGGAGATGCGGTCGAGCTGCTCTTCGAGGCCCGCGGTGAAATCGTATTCGACGTAGCGGCTGAAGAAGCTCTCGAGGAACGCGATCACGACGCGGCCCTTGTCCTCGCCATGCAGGCGCTTCTTCTCCAGCTTGACGTAGCCGCGGTCCTTCAGGACCTGGAGGATCGAGGCATAGGTCGAGGGTCGGCCGATGCCGAGCTCTTCCATGCGCTTGACGAGGGATGCCTCAGAGAAGCGCGGCGGCGGCTCGGTGAAATGCTGGGTGACGGCGAGCGACTGCCGCTTCAGGGCTTCGCCTGCGCTCATGCCGGGCAGGCGGCGGGAATCCTCGTCCTCCTCGTCGTCGCGGCCTTCCTGGTAGAGCGCGAGGAAACCGTCGAACTTGATGACCTGCCCGGTGGCGCGCAGCTCCAGCGTCCGGCCGCCGGCTTTTGCGGTGATGTCGACCGTGGTGCGCTCGAGCTCGGCCGCCTCCATCTGGCTCGCGATGGTACGCTTCCAGATCAGCTCATAGAGCCGGGCCTGATCGGCATCGAGCTTGCGGCTCATGCTGTCGGGGCGGCGCGAGAGGTCGGTCGGACGGATCGCCTCGTGCGCTTCCTGGGCGTTCTTGGCCTTGGCCTGGTACTGGCGGGGAGCGTCCGGCACATAGGCGTTGCCGTAATCCTCGCCGATCACCTTGCGCGCCTGGGTGATCGCCTCGGGGGCAATCTGCACGCCATCGGTTCGCATATAAGTAATGAGTCCGGTGGTCTCGCCGCCGATGTCGATGCCTTCATAGAGGCGCTGGGCGATGCGCATCGTGTGCGCCGGCGCGAAGCCATATTTGCGGCTGGCTTCCTGCTGCAGCGTCGAGGTGGTGAAGGGCGCCTGCGGATTGCGCCGCGCGGGCTTGGCATCGACCGCGGTCACGGCGTAGGCGGCTGCTTCCAGCGCCTTCTTGAAGTCTTCGGCTTCCTTGCCGGTGCCGATGTCGAGGCGCTGGATCTTCTTGCCGTCGGCGCCGACCAGGCGGGCCTCGAAGGCATCGCCGCGCGGGGTCAGCAGGGTCGCGACCAGCGACCAATATTCGCGCGGGACGAACTTCTCGATCTCGAGCTCGCGGTCGCAGACGAGGCGCAGCGCCACCGACTGCACGCGGCCGGCCGAGCGCGCGCCGGGCAGCTTGCGCCACAGCACGGGGGAGAGGGTGAAGCCGACCAGATAGTCGAGGGCGCGGCGCGCCATATAGGCGTCGACCAGCGCGCCGTCGATCTGGCGCGGATGCTTCATGGCTTCCGAGATCGCCTGCTTGGTGATGGCGTTGAACACTACGCGCTCGATCTTCTGGTCCTTCAGCGCGCGCTTCTCTTTAAGCACCTCCAGCACGTGCCAGGAGATGGCCTCGCCCTCGCGATCAGGGTCGGTCGCCAGAATCAGGCGGTCAGCGCCTTTCAGTGACCTCGCGATATCGTTCAGCCGTCCGGCGGCCTTGGGGTCGACCTCCCAGATCATCTTGAAATTGGCGTCGGGATCGACGGAGCCGTTCTTGGCGGGGAGGTCGCGGACATGGCCGAACGACGCCAGAACCTCGTAGGACGAGCCCAGATATTTGTTGATCGTCTTGGCTTTCGCCGGCGACTCCACAATGACGATATTCATGTAGTTCCAGTAACTTACGGGAAAATCTTGGGCCGAATACGAAAGGACTCGGGTCGGCCGTTTCGACCCGAACATGGGTGGTGAGGCCGGTCCTGTCAAATCGGCGAGTGTTGAAAGCCGCCGCAATGGGAAAAGTTTCATATCGAGAAAGTTGCAAAATACCACCTTGGAGTTGCGGCCGATGTCGGCGTAATGTTTCCGCGGGGCATGGATTCGGGGTGGGTCTGGTGACTAGGCCAGGAAAGAAACGGGCGCGCGCCGCAACAGGCGCGCCGGGAGGCTCGCGCAACGAGGAACCGGGGGAAGGTGGGGTGGATGAGGCGGTGGCCTTCATTGCCGAGCAGACGGCTGCCCTGCGCAAGCTCGCCGAGCGCCACAAGCTGCACGTGTTACATTATCTCTTGGGCATGACACAGCTCGAGGCCGACGAGCATCTGAGGCTGCGGAGCAGGCGCAAGCTGTCGTGAGAGGCGGGCGTTGCTCCACAAAGGCTGTCATGCCCCGCGCAGGCGGGGCATCCAGTACGCCGTGGCCTCTCCGTATTCACCGCCGCCTCTGGAATACTGGATCGCCCGCCTTCGCGGGCGATGACATTGAGAGTGCGGTCACAGCTTGCCACAGGCTCGTCAGCGCGACGGCTATCCCGCCGACCGCCGCCGCGGCGCCGGCCGCGGCTTCAGCGTGGTCTCGGCCGGGCTGAGCAGCCGGCCGTCCTCGGCGCGCATTTCGAGCTTCTTCACCGGGCGGCCCTTGGCGCGATCGACCAGGATGGTCGCGATCTCTTCGGGGTGATCGTCGAACTCCTCGCTCCATTGCCGCAGCGCCACCAGGATCGGGAAGGTGCCGCGGCCCTTCGGCGTCAGCACGTATTCCTGGTAGGCGCTGCCGTCGGAGGCGGGGGCGGTCGCCAGAATGCCGTGCTCGACGAGTGACCGCAGTCGCACCGACAAGATGTTCTTGGCCATGCCGAGCTTGCTCTGGAATTCGCCGAAACGGCGTGCGCCGAGCAGCGCCTCGCGGATGATCAGCAGCGACCACCAGTCGCCGAGCGCCTCCAGCGATCGCGCGATCGGGCAGGCATCGCCCTCAAAGCTCGTTCGTTTCACCATGGTCTTTCGTCCTGTCGCGTTCGCCCGCTTTCGGCGGGCGATCACGCGCTTGTGTGGTTGCATCATAAAACCATTTCCCCTACATGGCAACTTAGTTTCATCATGCAACTACTGGAGGCGAGCGTGAGACTGAAGAACAAGACGGCCCTGATTACCGGCGGCAACAGCGGCATTGGCCTTGCGACCGCGAAGCTGTTCGTGGCCGAGGGCGCCAGGGTCGTGATCACCGGGCGCAACAAGGAGACGCTGGAGGCAGCTGCGAAAGAGCTCGGGCCGAACGCGCTGGCGCTCGCCGCCGACGCCACCGACATCGCCGCGACGGAAGCCGCGATCAAGAAGGGCGCCGAGACGTTCGGCAAGTTCGACATCGTCTTCGCCAATGCCGGCATCGCCGGCGGCACGCCGCTCGGCTCGGCGACGCTGGACGTGTTCGAGAAGGTCATCAGCACGAACCTCACCGGCGTGTTCTTCACCGTTCAGTCGGCGCTGCCGTATCTCAACGACAACGCCTCGATCATCCTCAACGGCTCGGTGATCTCCGTGCTCGGCATTCCCGGCTACTCGGCTTACGGCGCCGCGAAGGCCGGCGTTCGCGCGATGGCGCGGACCATGGCCTCGGAACTGTCGCCGCGCGGCATTCGCGTCAACGTGGTGGCGCCCGGTGCGATCCGCACGCCGATCTGGGGACCTGCGGTCGCGACGCCCGAGGCCGAGAAGGCGTTCGAGAAGCGTATCGCGCTGTCGACGCCGCTCGGCCGCATCGGCGAAACGGATCACGTTGCGAAGACGGTGCTGTTCCTCGCCTCCGATGATTCCGCCCATGTGCAGGGCCAGGAGATCTTCGTCGACGGCGGCGCGGTGGCCTCTCCGAGCGGCGCGCCGATCTATCGCGGCTGATCAAATGCAAATTGAATCGGTTGGCGCAGTGCGCGCGGTTGCGCCGGCCGGTTCCTGCATTTTGCGCGATGTATTCAAAAACCTTTGCGTGAGAACTTGAACCTCCGCGCGCACTGCCAAGACATTTTTACGGGCAGGAGACAGAAGACTCATTTTTAAGGGAGTCCGTTATGCTGAAAGCAGCCCGTATTTTTTCGTCGATTTCATCACCGCGTATTTACACTGAAAATTCCGCCACCCCGGCCAAACGCTCCGGAAGGTCCGAACTCGTCGCGGTCGCACTGTTTTCCGGAATCGGCCTGTTCGTCTCGCTCGTCGCCGTGATCCTGGGCATGCAGGGCGTCTGGTTTTAGCTTTGCAGATGGCGCAGCCGTCCATCAGCCGCCGCAGGCGATGCCGCGGCGACTGATGATGTCGGTATGATCTCAGGCCGCGCGCAGGCTGGTTGCGGCCTGGAGCGCGCCGGCCAGAGACTTCTCGCGGTGGTCTGGCCCGACCTGGATGCCGTCGGCGATAATGAATTCGGCATTATGGATGCCCATGAAGCCGAATACGCCGCGCAGATAGCTTTCGAGGTGCTCCAGCGCTGCGGCGGGCGAGCCCGCGCCGTAATAGCCGCCGCGCGAGATCGCGACGATCACGCGCTTGCCGCCGGCGAGCCCCTCTGGCCCCGCTGCGCCATATTTAAAAGTCTTCCCCGCCACCAGGATGCGGTCGATCCAGGCCTTGAGCTGGCTTGGGATCGTGAAATTGTACATGGGCGCGCCGATGACGACGGTGTCGGCGGCCAAGAACTCGTCCAGAGCGGCCGCGCTCGCGGCGAGGTCGGGTGCGAGTTCCGCCGGCACGGGTGCGCCTTGCGCGGCGGCCAGGTGCGAGCCGGAGAGGTGGGCGAGCGGGGTCTGGGTCAGGTCGCGATAGGTGATGTCGAGCCCGGGCATCGCCTGGCGCAGCCGGTCGACGATGGCGGCGGAAACCTGCCGGCTGACGGAGTGGGGGCCGAGGACGCTGGAGTCGATATGGAGGAGTTTCATTGGGGTCACCCATGGTATAAGTTTGTAACCCGCGCTACATGAGTGACTGTCGAAATCCCCGCAAGAACGCACTTTTTTGAGCCATGGGCACATTATTGAAACCTGAGAACACCGATTTGCCTGCTCCGCCGAGGCTAAATCCAAGGTCGGATACAAGGCCCGATCCAAGGCCGGATCCCAACCATGCGGATTGTCGTGGGGTCGCCTCCGTGCTGTCCCGCGTCGGCGACAAATGGAGCGTGTTCGTCATCATGATGCTCAGCGACGGGCCGAAACGCTTCAACGAGCTGAAGCGCATGATCAACGGCATCTCGCAGCGGATGCTGACCTTGACGTTGCGTGGGCTGGAGCGCGACGGCCTCGTCACGCGCACGATCTTTCCGACCATCCCGCCGCGCGTGGATTATGAGCTGACCGATCTCGGCCGCGGGCTGTCGCAGCCTGTCGAGGCGCTCGGCAAATGGGCGAAGGACCATCTGGTGCAGATCGAGGCGGCGCGGACGCGCTTTGACGAGCGCAACGACGGCTGACGCGCAATCAATTCCGATTGACCCATGCGAGCCGCGGTTCATCTCGTGGTGCTGAATTAAGAATGAAAAGTAGATGCGTCCCTCGTGCCATCGGGATGGTTTTACCCTCCCCTGGAGGGGGAGGGTCGGCTCACATTGAGCGCAGCGAAATGTGAGACGGGGTGGGGTGACAGTCTCTCCACGTCGAACAGTGTTGCTCGTGGAGAGATCACCCCACCCCGCTCGCGCTTCGCGCGATCGACCCTCCCCCTCCAGGGGAGGGTAAGGTACGGGCCAGCTCTCTAAAGCAGCGACACCAGCCCGCCGCCGTGACGCTCCAGCTTGCCGGCGAGCTCGAGCTCCAGCAGCACGGTGCGCACGATTGCGGGTGAGGCGCCGGACATCCGTACGAGATCGTCGATCGAGATTGGGGCAGGGCCGAGCAGGCCGGTGATCTGGTCGCGATCGTGGCCTTGCGGATCGCTCTCGAACGGCTCGCTGTCGGGCTCGCTCGCCGGATGCATCAGCGGGCGCTCCATGATCGGCTGCACCGCATTGACGATGTCGGCGGCCTCGGTGACGAGCGTTGCGCCCTGCTTGATCAGATCGTTGGTGCCGGCGGCGCGCGGATCGAGCGGCGAGCCGGGCACCGCGAACACCTCGCGGCCCTGTTCGGCCGCCATGCGCGCGGTGATCAGCGAGCCCGAGCGGTGCGCCGCCTCCACCACGACCACGCCGAGCGACGCACCGGAGATCAGGCGGTTGCGGCGGGGAAAGTCACGGGCGCGCGGCTCATGGCCGAGCGGCATCTCGGAAATCGCGGCGCCCTCGTGGTCGAGGATCGCGGCGAGCAGGTCGCCATGCTCGGGCGGATAGATGCAATCGTGCCCGCCGGCGAGCACGGCGATCGTGCCGCTTTCGACGCTCGTGCGATGCGCGGCCTGGTCGACGCCGCGGGCGAGGCCGGAGATGACGACGAAACCGGCTTCGCCGAGCTCGCGCGCAAGCTGGCCGGCAAACTTCAAGCCGGCGCCGGAGGCGTTGCGCGAGCCGACGATCGCGATCATCGGCCGCATCAAGGTTTTCGCGTCGCCGCGCACGGCGAGCAATGGCGGCGCATCGTCGAGCGTTGCGAGCCGCGCCGGATAGCCGTCTTCGCCGGGCGCGAGCCAGGCGATGCCGAACTTGCGGCTCGCGGCGAGCTCGGCCTTCGCTTCATCGGCGCTACAAATGCGCCCCGATCGCTGCGCACCGCCACGGCGCGCCAGATCCGGCAGCCGCTCCAGCGCGGCGCGCGCGGTGCCGAAATGGTCGACTAGCGAACGGAAGGTGCGCGGCCCGACATTGTCGGAGCGGATCAGCCGCAGGCGGTCGATCCGCTCAGACTCGGTCAGCTCCACGCTTGGATTGATGGCGTCCACGGCGTCTCCTTGTGGACGCAGCATGGAGCAACCTGAGGGCGTGAGCAACTCTACTCTTCGGCCATTCAGGCTCTGATTGATAGGGCTCGGCAGTAACTCTTCTGTACTTTCGGGCCGAATTGTCGACCCGACGGCTATGCGAAGAGCTTAAGGAGCCGCGACTGGACTAAAGAACATCTCGTAGGGACTACTGCTACCCACGGCCATTGTAGTTTCGTTCTCACGGCCAACACGGAATCCAGAGCCGTCTTTTGGTACGCGCACCGTAGCGAAGTATCGGGTACGGTTTGCGATATAGAATGTATATGGCGTCGCAGCGTCGAGCCTCCTGATCTTGAAATTGGAGGTCTCTCTCCTCACCACATTCCCTGACCTCAATTGTTTGCCGTCAATGGATGCCACGCCTTCGCCCACGGAAATTACATCCGTCGGTAGATATGGCACGGCCTCATAGTAAGTTATTTCGAGATTGAAGGACGCTTCGAATATAGGCGGATCTTTTATTGCGGTCAGGTCGCAGCGATAGATACTGGTAAGAAGCGACCATGGCGGATTGAACTTGTGCCAATCGATCTGCTCGGCTGGCTTGGTGAGATAGTTTATGAGATGGGCCTCTTCCGCTCCTGATGCTGGCATTTCAAATATTTGGATTTTGCCATCGGGGGGACCGATCCTTGGTAGGACGTCGAAATGACAGTCGAAAAGAATATCAGCTTGCGTATTGTTGGACTTTTGCTGAACGGCGGTTTGCTGCTTCGACGCGTCCATCCTCATGGCGCCGACGAGTCCTAGTACGGCTCCCGAAATGATTAGGGCGGTGCCAACCAGCAAAAGCACGAAGCCTTTCCTTTCTCTCAGGTTCGAACAGACAAGATATAGTATCAACATGGCCCCGCCGGACGCGCAGAATGCGATCATTGTCCAGCCGATCCACATCTGCTCGGGCGCAACCATGATTGCTCCCGCGCCACCAAGCCCCACAAGGGCGAGGCCAATCCCGATTTTGCCTTCGTCCGTAAGCATCGCGTGTACCGTCCTGAATGAACAGCCTACACTTGAGTTGATCTGAAATTCGAGGAAACTAGGAGAAAACTGTGGATAGCGGAATCCGGCGGCTGGTTGCTTTGGCTCGGTCGAGCTCCGGTCGATTGACTGCGGGGGCGCGGCTTTGCTGGCAGGCTTATTCGCTGCTGCTTATGCTGCGCTAGTTACTCCCTCTAAAAATTTTGTCGTCAGAAATGGATGCTGCCATGATCTCACTCGCCGACCTCCAGCGCCGCATTGAAGCGGGCGAGCTTTCGCCTGACGCTGCCATCGCCCAATCGCATGCGGCGATCGAGGCCAAGGAGAAGGACGTCCGCGCCTTCGTTCGCCACGACAAGGCTGCGAAGGCGCAAGGCGCCGGTCCGCTGCGCGGCATCGCCGTCGGCATCAAAGACATCATCGACACCGCCAATATGCCGACCGAGATGGGCTCGGAAATCTATCGCGGCTGGCAGCCGCGCTCGGATGCGCCGGTCGTGATGATGCTGAAGCGGGCGGGCGCCACCATCATCGGCAAGACCACGACCACGGCGTTCGCCTCGCGCGATCCCACGCCGACGCGCAATCCGCACAATACGGGCCATTCGCCGGGCGGCTCATCCTCGGGCTCCGCGGCAGCCGTCGGCGCCGGCATGATCCCGCTGGCGCTGGGCACCCAGACTGGCGGCTCTGTGATCCGCCCCGCCGCCTATTGTGGGACCGCCGCGATCAAGCCGTCGTTCCGGATGCTGCCGACGGTCGGCGTCAAATGCTATTCGTGGGCGCTCGACACGGTCGGCCTGTTCGGCGCGCGCGCGGAGGATCTCGCGCGCGGGCTGCTGGCGATGACGGGGCGCAGCGAATTCTCCGGCGTCACCGCAGCGAAGTCGCCGCGGATCGGCGTCGTCAGGCAGGAGTTCGCAGGCCCAGTAGAGCCGGCGGCCGAAGAGGGACTGCAAGCCGCGATCAAGGCGGCGACGCGCGCCGGCGCCAGCGTGCAGATCATCGATCTGCCCGAAGCGGTGCAGGAGGCCTGGCGCATCCATCCGATCGTCCAGGATTTCGAGGCGCATCGCGCACTCGCCTGGGAGTTTTCCGAGCGCCACGATGAGATCGCGCCGATGCTGCGCGCCAGTCTCGATGCGACGGTCGGCCTGACGCCGAAGGAATATGACGAGGCGCGGCGGATCAGCCGGCGCGGCCGCCGCGAGCTTGGCGAGCTGTTCGAGGGCGTCGACGTGCTCCTGACCTATTCCGCGCCAGGTACGGCGCCGGCCAAGGAGCTCGCGACCACGGGCGATCCCCGTTACAACCGGCTCTGGACGCTGATGGGCAATCCTTGCGTCAACGTGCCGGTGCTGAAGGTCGGCGGCCTGCCGATCGGCGTGCAGGTGATCGCGCGCTTCGGCAACGATCCGCTCGCACTCGCAGCGGCCTGGTTCCTGGAGGACGCGCTGGCGAAATCAGGCTAGCGCGGGATGCGACTTGGTTGAATCGATGCGCCTCCGGGACTCGATACACCTCTCCCCGTTGGGGAGAGGTGAGCTGCGACCGCCGGCAGACTCACACTTCGTCACCCCCTATACCAGCGCTGGTTCGGCTGGAGCGATACGCTGATCGGATGCAGGTGAGGGCGCACTGACAGCGGTGCCTTGCTTCAGCCAGCGCTCCGCGGCCTCGCGGCCACTCCGGTGCAGGAGGCGAATGAAGCCGCGGCCGAGATCGGTGGAGGAGCGCTGCGCCAGCCCGTCAACGAAGTCTTCGGCTGCGATCCTGGAGAGCCGCAGCGATGGCGCGGCATGAGCCTGCGCCCATTCGATCGCGGCGATCTCGGCGTTGAGCGCGGCGTTGGCTGCAATCTGGTCGAGCCGGCGGTCGATCGCGGCAAGCGTGATCGGCACGTAGCTGTCGCGCGCCGGCGTGACCTGGACCAGCAGGACATCGGATGTCGTCGTTTCCTGCGCCAGCCGCAGCAGCGGCGGGTTGCCGCCAAAGCCGCCGTCCCAATAGGCCTCGCCGTCGATCTCGACGGCGCAGTGGACGAGGGGCGGGCAGGTCGAGGCCAGCGCGACGTCGGCGGTGACAGCGTCATTGCGGAAGATCTGTTGCTGGCCGTCGTGGATCCGCGTCGCTGCGATCAAGAGCTTGGGACAGTTCGGATGGCGCAGGGCGGCGAAATCGATGTCGCGCGACAGCGCCTGCCGCAGTGGATCGAGGTCGAATGGATCGAAATGGCCGGAGCGCAGCGTCGGCCCGAACGCGACCGAGCTTCCCGCCGGCGAGAAGCCGCCGACCAGCATCAGCGCGCGGAACGAGGCTTCATGCATCAGGCGGAGCCAGAACCGGTTCAGCCGTGACCGGGCGCCTTCGCGGCCGCCTTCGGCAAAGCCGGAGGCAAGCAGGATCGCGTTGATGGCGCCGGCGCTGGCGCCGCTGATGGTGTCGATCGCGATGGACGGCTCTTCCAGCAGCCGCTCGAGCACGCCCCAGGTGAAGGCCGCGAACGTGCCACCGCCCTGAAGCGCCAGCGACAGTTTTCGCGGCGGCCATTGATCGGCATGCGTCCGCGGGGGCGTGACCGGTGCAGCCTTCGTCATGACGATATCGACGGGAGCGTCGGCTTTCGCGAAGGGCTCAGGCTGTGGTGCTTGCGGTAAAGCGTGAGAAGGTTCTGGTGCGGGAGGCGGCGAGGCCGCATCGGACCAGATGTTGGTCATCGAAAGCAGTCGGCTCGCTGCGGTGCCCGAAGCACCCTGCGAACCAACCCCGTCATGCGCGCCGACAATCTTCTCGCTCATTCTGAGCTACCGCGTAACGCTATCCACGCTGTCAGGGATGACAGCCCCGAAACCCCGCCGGCCAATACAACAGTGATTCGGCCGCAAGTTGCGAACAGGATTTGGGATATAATGTGGAAGGACCGCTTCAGTGTAGACGCCCGGCTCCGGATTCTTGTTTGACGCGTCTTCTTGACGCAAACCGGCATCCGCTTCGCTCGAAAACGCTCTAGGCCTTCTCGCCGATCCGGCTTTCCTTGCCCGCTTGCAGGCGCTTGATGTTCTCGCGATGCGCGTAGAACAGCAACAGCGTCAGCACCGCTGTCAGAGCGGACAATGCGAGGTGCCCGAACCACCACAGGAACATCGGCGTGATGAATGCCGCCACCAGCGCGGAGAGCGAGGAGTAGCGGGTGGTGAAGGCGGTCGCCAGCCAGAGCAGGCAGAACACGACGGCGCCAGGCCAGAACAGGCCGAGCAGGATGCCGATATAGACGGCCACGCCCTTGCCGCCTTTGAACTTGAGCCAGACCGGGAAGAGATGGCCGAGGAACGCGCCGAGCCCGGCCACCATGGCTGCATTGGGGCCTGCAACGTAGCCGGCGATCACCACGGCCACGGTGCCCTTGAGCGCGTCGAACAGCAGGGTGCCCGCGGCAAGGCTCTTGCGTCCCGTGCGCAGCACATTGGTGGCGCCGATGCTGCCGGAGCCGATCGAGCGGATATCCTGCGTGCCCGCGAGCTTGGTGAGGATCAGCCCGAACGGAATCGAGCCGAGGAGATAGCCGATGACGAAGGCCACCGGCAAAAATGCTTCAAGCCCCATGGCGGCAGCTCCAAAGGCTGGATCTCCATGTCGAACGATCGCGCGCGTCAGACATGCTCGTACACCGTCCGTCCGCCGACAATGGTGCGCACCACGCGGCCTGTAAAGCGCGCCTCGTCGAACGGGGTGTTCTTGCAGGGCGATTTGAGGTCGGCGGGATCGACCACCCACGGCGTATCGGGGTCGATCACGATGACATCCGCCGGGCTGCCGGCGCGCAGGGTTCCGCCTTGTAGCCCGAGCAGCTCGGCCGGTCGGGTCGACATCGCGCGGATCAGCGTCTTCAGTTCCATCTCGCCATTATGCACGAGGCGCAGGCCCGCGGGCAGCATGGTCTCGAGTCCGACGGCGCCGGGAGCGGCTTCCGCGAACGGCAGGCGCTTGACCTCGACGTCCTGCGGATTGTGGTCGGACATGATGACGTCGAGAAGGCCGGAGGCGAGCGCCGCCACCAGCGCGCGGCGGTCGTCCTCGGTGCGCAGCGGCGGCGACAGCTTCAGGAACGAACGATAGGGCCCGATGTCGTTCTCGTTCAGCGCCAGATGATTGATCGAGACGGAGGCGCTGACGGTAAGCCCGGCGTCGCGGGCACGCTCCAGGATCTCGAGGGAATCGATGCAGGTCAGCGACGCCGCGTGGTAGCGGCCGCCGGTGAGCGCGACGAGGCGCAGATCGCGCTCCAGCATCACGGCTTCGGCGGCATTCGGAATGCCCATCAGGCCGAGCCGGGTGGCGAACTCGCCCTCGTTCATCACGCCTTCGCCCACGAGGTTGGGATCCTCGGTGTGATGCACGATCAGCGCGTCGAAGTCGCGGGCGTAGGTCAGCGCGCGGCGCATCACCTGGGCGTTGGTCACGCTCCTGTCGCCGTCGCTGAAGGCGACCGCGCCGGCGGCTTTCAACAGGCCGAACTCGGTCATCTCCTCGCCGTGCATGCCCTTGGTGAGGGCCGCCATCGGCTGGATGTTGACGATCGCGGTGTCGCGCGCGCGCCGCATCACGAAGTCGACCGTCGCCGAATTGTCGATGACGGGCGAGGTGGCGGGCTGGCAGATGATGGTGGTGATGCCGCCGGTCGCGGCGGCCTGGCTCGCCGAGGCAAAGGTCTCGCGGTGGCTGAGGCCGGGCTCGCCGACGAAGGCGCGCATGTCGATCAGGCCCGGCGCCACGATCTTGCCGGTGCAATTGACGATGTCGGTGCCTTCGGGGACGCCGGCCGCACCAATGCCGCGACGGGTCTCGCGGATGATGCCGTCGGCAATGAGGACGTCGGCGACACCATCGAAATCCCTGGAGGGATCGACGACGCGGGCGTTGGCGAGCAGGATGGGGCGGCGGTCGGTCAACATCGGCATCACGCGTTCGGCAGGTTGCGGGCGAGCGCTTCCAGCACGGCCATGCGCACGGCGACGCCCATCTCCACCTGTTCGCGGATCAGGGATTGCGCGCCGTCGGCCACGATCGAGTCGATCTCCACGCCGCGGTTCATCGGGCCGGGATGCATCACGAGTGCGTCCGGCTTGGCGTAGGCGAGCTTCTTCTGGTCGAGCCCGAAATAATAGAAATATTCCGATGACGACGGCACAAAGGAGCCGTTCATGCGCTCGCGCTGCAGCCGCAGCATCATGACGATGTCGGCGCCTTCGAGGCCCTCGCGCATGTCGCGCGCGACCTCGACGCCCATCCGCTCGATGCCGGGCGGCAACAGCGTGGAGGGGCCGACGACGCGGACGCGGGCACCCATGGTGTTGAGCAGGATGATGTTGGAGCGGGCGACGCGCGAATGCAGCACGTCGCCGCAGATGGCGACCACGAGGCCTTCGATCCGGCCCTTGTTGCGGCGGATGGTGAGCGCGTCGAGCAGGGCCTGAGTTGGATGCTCATGCGCGCCGTCGCCGGCGTTGATCACGGAACCGTCGACCTTGCGCGCCAGCAGTTCCACTGCGCCAGAGGCATGATGGCGCACCACCAGGATGTCAGGGTGCATCGCGTTCAGCGTCACCGCGGTGTCGATCAGGGTCTCGCCCTTGCGGATCGAGGACGAGGATACCGACATGTTCATGACGTCGGCACCCAGCCGCTTGCCGGCGAGCTCGAACGAGGACTGGGTCCGGGTGGAGGCCTCGAAGAAGAGGTTCACCTGCGTCCGTCCGCGCAGGACGGTGCGCTTCTTGTCAACCTGACGGTTGAGCTCGACATATTCTTCGGACAGGTCGAGGAGGCCGGTGATGTCGGCCGCGGAAAGGCCCTCGATGCCCAGCAAATGCCGGTGGCCGAGGACGAAGGTCGATTTCGATGTCATTAAAAGCAGAGCTATAGGGGGGGATGGCGGGGGGAGCAAGGGGCAAAGGTGAGGAAGTGAGTTATCCCCTGATCTGTCGGTGCGGGCGGCGCGACGTTATCCTCTCCGTCATGCCCGGGCTTGTCCCGGCTTGTGCCGGGCATCCACGTTCTTCTATCGCATTTGACGCAAAAGAACGTGGATGGCCGGGGCAAGCCCGGGTATGACGGTCCGGAGGCCATAGCGTGAGATCACTTCTGATTGCGACCGTCGTGATGGCTATCGTTTCGCCTACCCACGCCCAATCGCTGCCCGGCGGCTTCGTGTACCTGCGCGACATCGACCCCAGCATCACCCAGGACATCCGCTACGCCACATCGAACAATTTCGTCGGCCGTCCGCTCGCCGGCTATGGCGCCGGCGAATGCGTGGTGAAGCGGGAGGTGGGGCTGCGGCTGAAGGCGGTTCAAGAGGAACTGGCGGCGCAAAATCTCTCGCTCAAGATGTTCGACTGCTACCGGCCGGCGCGGGCCTCGCTCGACATGGTGAAGTGGTCGCAGAACGGCCACGAGACGGCCGCCGAGCGGCGCTACAATCCCAAAATTCCCAAGACCGAGCTGTTCCGCCTCGGCTACATCGCGAGCCGTTCGCAGCATTCCACCGGGGCGGCGCTCGATCTCACTCTGGTCGATCTCAAGGGTGACAATTCCACCAAATATGATCCGTCAAGGATCTATGCCGATTGCACGGCACAGGCCGAGGCGCGGGCGCCGGAGGGCAGTGTCGACATGGGCACCGGCTATGACTGTACCGACGCCAAGGGCCATACTGCGGCACCATCGATCAACCCGGTCCAGCGCGCCTGGCGCAAGCGGCTGGTGGCTGCGATGGCCAGGCAAGGCTTTGTGAACTATTCGAAAGAGTGGTGGCATTTTTCCCTGCCGGGGGCGGGCGGGGCGGCCTATGACTTCCCGATCCAGCCGCGAACAAGGTAGAGTTCAATTGAGGCGGAAGCAGCCGCGAGCAGGTTTACCTCTCCCAAGGGGAGAGGTCGGCGCGAAGCGCCGGGTGAGGGGATCAGGTCCCTCGCTCGAGCGTAACCCCTCACCCGCGCCTGCGGCGCGATCTCTCCCGTCGGGAGAGGTGGCACCGCCCGCGGCGAGATACTGTCGATCGGAAGCACCATGATCCAGCCGAGCTTTGCGACCCACGAGGTCTTCAACCAGTCGCCGCCGTTCGAGGAGGTCGACCTGTTCGCGGTGGATCGGCCGCTGGTCGAGGCGGTCAAGGCCAATGGCGGTGCGGCGGCGGAACGCGAGCTCTCGGAGTTCGGCAAGCACTGGGGCTCGGCCGCGATGGCTGATCGCGGGCGCGTCGCGAACGAGAACACGCCAAAATTGCGCACCTTCGATGCCAAGGGCAATCGCCGCGACCAGGTCGAGTTTCACCCCTCTTATCACGAGCTGATGGCGCACAGCGCGCATGCCGGCGTGCACAATTCGACGTGGACGGCGGACGGGAAGCCTGCGGGCGATGCCGCCGAGGTCATCCGCGCGGCAAAATTCTATATCGCCGCGCAAGTCGAGACCGGCCATCTCTGCCCGATCACGATGACGCGCGCCTCCGTGGCCGCGCTGGCGATGCAGCCGGATCTGCTCGCGCGCGTGATGCCGGTGCTGTCGACGAAAAGCTACGATCCCAGCTTCGCGCCGTGGTGGGAAAAGCGCGGCATGACGCTCGGCATGGGCATGACCGAGAAGCAGGGCGGCACCGACGTCCGCGCCAACATGACGCGCGCAGTGCGCGACGGCGATGCCTACCGCATCATCGGCCACAAATGGTTCATGTCGGCGCCGATGTGTGACGCATTCCTGGTGCTGGCGCAGACAGACGCTGGGCTGACCTGCTTCTTCATGCCGCGTTTTGCGCCGGATGGCTCGGTGAATGCGATCCAATTCCAGCGGCTGAAGGACAAGCTCGGCAACCGCTCCAATGCCTCCTCGGAGGTCGAGTTCGTCGGCGCCTATGCGCAAGCGGTCGGCGAGGAGGGCAAGGGCATCCGCACCATCATCCAGATGGTGCAACTGACGCGGCAGGATTGCGCGATCGCCTCCGTCGGCCTGATGCGCTCGGGCCTCGCACATGCGCTGCATCACGCCCGTCACCGTAGCGTGTTCCAGAAGCATCTCGCCGATCAGCCCTTGATGCAAGCGGTGCTGTCGGACATGGCGCTGCATGTCGAGGCGAGCACAGCCTTGGTGATGCGGCTCTGCCGCGCCTTTGACGGCACGCCGTACGATGCGGCGGAGGCCGCTTACATGCGGCTGCTGACGCCGGCGATCAAATACTGGACCTGCAAGAGCGCGCCGCCGTTTCTCTACGAGGCGATGGAGTGCCTCGGCGGCAACGGCTATGTCGAGGACGGCATTTTGGCGCGTCACTACCGCGAGTCTCCCGTCAACGCGATCTGGGAAGGTTCAGGCAACGTCATGTGCCTCGACGTGCTGCGCGCGCTCTCGCGCGAGCCGGAGGCGGCGATGGCGGTGCTGCAAGCGCTGGCGGCCGAGACAAAAGGGCTGCCCGGAGCGGGTGAGGCCGCCGCGTTCATCGGCAAGACCTTCCGCCGCGCCGACGGCGAACGGGTCGCGCGGCTTGCGGTCGAGAAGCTGGCGCTGCTCGCTGCGGCTGCGGCGCTGAACGGCGTGTCACCGCACGATGCCGAACTGTTCGCGAGCACGCGTCTCGCTGCCAATCACGCCAGCATGTACGGTGCCGTGGAGCTCGACAGCGCCGACGTGCGCGCGCTGCTGGAGCGCGCGCTGCCGTGAGTCTCCCAAACGAAAGCCTTTTGATGGACTCCGTTAATCCCGATCATCCGCCATTGAGGGTAACGCCTGCGACACCGCACGTCTGGATGTTCTGGGGCACCGCGCTGTGGGGCTTCCTCATCTTCGTCGCGATGTTCGTCGGGCAGATCGGCGCGATCGTTCTGCTGGTGGCGGAGCGTGGTCTGCCCATGGACCTCGCTTCGCTGCAACTTGTCGGCCGTGAGCCCCAGGCGCTGGCGCTGTCGGTCACCATGGGTCTGCCAGCGACGCTGGCTGCGGTCTGGCTTGCCATTCGTATCAAGAAGGCGTCCTTCGTCGATTACCTCGCGCTGCGTTGGCCGGCCTGGAAGCAACTGGCATTCGGCGCCGTGGGGCTCATCCTGCTGGTGCTGGTCTGGGAGACGATGTCGCGCGCGCTCGGCCGCGAGGCGACGCCGGGGTTCATGGCCGATCTGTTGAAATCGGGCCGCGACAAGGGCGCCGCAATGGTGCTGCTGTTCGCCTTCAGCGTCGCTGCGCCGATGTCGGAAGAAGTCCTGGCGCGGGGCTTCCTCTATCGCGGCTGGTCGGCAAGCTTCCTGCGGGTGCCTGGCGCGATCCTCCTGTCGTCGCTGGTTTGGACGGTCGTGCACCTGCAGTATGACGTGTACTTCCTTGCCGAGGTCTTCACAATCGGATTGTGGTTCGGCTACATGCGCTATCGCGCCAATTCGCTCTGGCTCACGACCGTGCTGCATGCGCTCAACAATCTGACCGCAGTGGTGCTGACGATGTGGCTGGGTGTCTGAGGTCTCATACTCCGTCATTGCGAGCGCAAGCGAAGCAATCCAGAATCGTTCCGCGGAGGAATTCTGGATTGCTTCGTCGCAAGGGCTCCTCGCAATGACGAGGTGAGGGAGCTCGCAATGACGAGTCTTAGGCCGCCAGCGCGATCGCCATTGGCATCGTGATGGCCGCAAAAATCGTCTGCAGCGTGATGATCTGCGCCAGCAGCGGCGCATCGCCGCCCATCTGGCGGGCCAAGACATAGGCGCTGGGCGAGGTCGGCACCGCCGCGCAGATCGCCACGATCGCGAGGCTATCGCCGGCGAGCCCGAACCAGGCACCGAGCACCAGCGCGAGCGCGGGCATCAGCGCGAGCTTGAAGACGACGCCGATCGCCGCTCCCATGCTCGGGCGCAAGAGGCCTTCGAGATGCAGGCCGGCGCCGGTGACGAGCAGGCCGATCGCGAGCGAGGAGCGGCTCAGCGCGTCCGCCACCTCGTGCCAGAGCTTCGGCAGCGGCAGGTGCGTCAGGTTGACCGCAAGCCCGATCACGCAGGCCCAGATCAGGGGATTGCGGATCACCGTCATGATGACGGCGCGTGCGGGCTGCTTTTCGGGCGCGGCGTAATGGGCGAGCACCACGACGCTGAGCACGTTGACCAGGGGAATGATCGCGACCATCGCCACGGAGGCGAGCGCCAGCCCGACGTCGCCGAACAGGTTGGCGGCGACCGACAGCCCGACGAAGGTCTGCCAGCGCGTTGCGCCTTGAAAGATCGAGGTGAAGGCGGGCCCGTCAATGCCGAGCCGCGACAAAGCGGGGCGCAGCGCGAGGCATAGCAGCGACATCGCGAGCGCCGACAGCAGCAGCGCGCCGCCGACGCCGGCGACCGGCACCTTGGAGAGGTCGGCCTTCACCAGCGTCTGGATCAGGAGCATCGGAAACAGCACGAAATAGGTCAGCCGCTCCAGCCCGTGCCACTGCGTGTCGAGCCGCATCAGGCTGCGCTTCAGCACGACGCCGAGCACGATGAGGACGAAGACCGGCAGCAGCGCTGCGATGACGACGGCCATGGATCAGTCCGTCCCCGGGCTCGCGCGAAGATTGGCGAGGCGGTCGAGCGCGCCTTGCAGGATGAAGATCGCGGCATGCTCGTCGATCACCTCGGCGCGCTTGGCGCGGCTGACATCCATGCCGATCAGCTCGCGCTCGACCGCTGCGGTCGAAAGGCGCTCGTCCCAGAGGCCGATGGGGAGCGCGGTCAGGCCGGCGAGATTGCGGGCGAAGGCGCGGGTCGACTGCGCGCGCGGGCCCTCGCTGCCGTCCATGTTGATGGGCAGGCCGAGCACGAAACCGGTCGCCTTGCGCTCGGCCGCGATCGCGAGCAGCCGGGCGGCATCCTGCTTGAACGCCTTGCGCTGGATCGTCTCGACGCCGGTCGCTAACCGCCGGTCGGGATCGGACACGGCAACGCCGATGGTCTTGGTGCCGAGGTCGAGCCCGATCAGCGCGCCGCGCGAGGGCCAGTGGGTTGCAGCATCGACGAGTGGCAGGATAAGAGCCGGCATGGCCTTAGCGCATATCACGCGTCGCGCTGCGGAGTGAACCCTGGACATGGATGCACTGACACTATTCGGCCTGTTTGCCGTGACGGCGATGCTGGTCTGCTATGCACTGGAAGACCGCAGCCATTGGTTCGTGTTGCTGTTCGCGGCGTCCTGCGCACTCGGCTCGGCCTACGGCTTCCTGCAGGGCGCCTGGCCGTTCGGCCTCGTAGAGGCGATCTGGGCTCTGGTGGCGCTGCGGCGGTGGCACCGGAGGGGCTAGCGACGGAAGCTCGTCTTTTGGGCCGATCTCAAAGAAGAGCTTTTCGAAACCGTGATGCACCATGCGAGAACATCGATCATTTGTTGCGTAGTTCACACAAGCAAAGCTGCTCCCCATGACATGATGCCGCGCGCGCGGCAGCCGGCATCAATTGACGCGTTGGTTGTGGCGCGATAGGATTATCAGGCTAAAGTAGTGGGGGACCCAACCCCGATTTGAACAATCATTGGTAGTGAACGGCAGATCAGGCCGCACTGCAGCCTTGGCGCAATTTTCAGCGTCCGCGCGTCGATATTCATCCGAATTTTCGAGAGGTCATCATGTTCATCAAGCCAAGCCTGATCGCGGGCTCAGAAAGGCGATTCAAGCAAGCCGAGTTTTCACCGGAAGCCTTGAACCGGAAATTGGGCGACGGCCCGATCGAGATGACGGTCGAGAAGAAACGCCTGCGCCAGCGCCAGCTCTTCGCCGAGACACGGGACGTGCAGGCGGCCGAGATCGGCCTCGAGCGGATCATCCAGGGCAACGATCTCGACAGCATCAACTACCTCGCCAAGGGTACGGCGGCCTCGCGCCCGGTCTGTCGCATCCAGCTCAGGGATATGAGGTCAAATCTGCTCGGCTATGGCTCGGGCTTTCTGATCGGGCCGGGCCTGCTGCTCACGAACCATCATGTCTTCGGCAGGCCGTCCGATGCAGCCAATTCGATCGCCGATTTCAACTACGAACTGGACATTTCGGGACAAGAGCGCGTGCCGGTCAGATTCGGATTCGAGCCGGGCAAATTCTTCTACACCAACGACAGGCTTGATTTCTCGATCGTCGCGGTGGCGCCGACGTCGGTGTCAGGCGACGAACACCTCGAGGATTGGGGATGGCTGCCGCTCAGTGGCGCGCCCGGCAAGGCGGACCCTGGCGAGTACCTCACCATCGTCCAGCATCCCAGCGGGCAGATGAAGCAGGTCTGCGTCCGCGAGAACAAGCTGCTCAAATATGTCGGTGACTTCCTCTGGTACAACACCGATACCACGGCCGGCTCGTCGGGCTCGCCGGCGTTCAACCGCTTCTGGCAGGTGGTCGCGCTGCACCACAGCGGCGTGCCGAGAAAGGATACGCGGGGCCGCACGCTGACCAAGGATGGCAAAGTGTGGGATGCCTCGATGGACGAAACCTCGATCGACTGGATCGCCAACGAGGGCATCCGGATCAGCGCGATCGTCGCCGATCTCAAGGTTTCCGTGGGCTCACATCCTCTGATCAAGCCGGTGCTCGACGAGGAGGAGCCGCCGACCCGGCAGGAGGTCGCGAAAATGCCGCGCCCCGCCGCTGCAGCTCCCTTCGGAGCGAGTGTCTGGGTCGAGCAGTCTGTCGACGGAAGCTCGCTGGTGGTCCCGATCCGCGTGCCATTGCCAATGTTCAGGAAGGACATTCCGGTTGCCCCACCGGCGCCCGTTCCGAACCTTGGGGGCAATGGCGGCGCGCCGAACGGCGGCATGCAGAACGGCGGCAAGCCCCTGATCGTCCCGCCGGTCGGCCTGTTGCCTCACATCAGCGCGAAGAACGGCCTGCCCATGGAGGCGGTGCACATCGATCAGAGCACGCTGAAATCGCGGCCCGGCTACAAGGCGAATTTTCTCGGCAGCGGCAAATTTTCCGTCCCCTTGCCGAAGATACCCGCCGCCCTCAAATCCCGGGTTGCGATGTTGAAGGGCAGCTCCAAGCAGTCCGAGCTGAAATATTTCAACTATAGTGTCGTCATGAACAAGGCGCGCCGGCTCGCCTTCTTCAGCTGCGTCAATATCGACGGCGGCGAGCAGCAGGACGTCGGCAAGCGCGAAGGCGATTCCTGGCTGCGCGATCCACGCATCGACGATGAGGCCCAGATCGGCGACGAGTTCTACCGCAAGCAGGCCACCTTCGAGGCCGACCGCAGCAAGAATCCGTTCGATCGCGGTCATCTCGTGCGCCGGCTGGATGCGACCTGGGGCGACACCGTCGCCGCGGCCAAGCAGCATGGCGACGATTCCTTCCATTTCACCAATTGCTCGCCGCAATTCTTCTCGTTCAACCAGGGCAAGCAGCTCTGGGCCGGACTGGAGGATTATACGCGCGATGTCCTGCTCGAAGGTGAGGAGAAGGGCATCGTGATGAACGGTCCGGTCTTCGACGGACCGGATGCCGACGGATCGGATTTGCCCAATCCGGCCGGCAAGTCGCACAAGGATCCGAGCTTCGGCGGCGTTCAAATTCCGAAATACTTCTGGAAAATCCTGATCCGACGCGACGACGATGGTCTCAAGGCGGCGGCATTCCTGATGAGCCAGCGAAAGCAGGTCATGGAGATCGATCGAATCCAGGAGGCGGATCTGCTCGAGCGGTTGTCCGAAGAGGATGTCAGCGTCTTCCAGGTCTCGATCGCAGACCTGACGAAATTGACCAAGCTCGACTTCGGCCATCTCGTCGACGCGGATTCGCACGAGGCGACCTCGGTCGGCCCGCGCCGGATCGAGTCTTACGAGGACATTCGACTCAAATAGTGCTTCGGTTCGCCGAGCCGCTGGACCGACGCGGCGTTCGGGTGAGGGCAGCGCTGCGCTCCGCAGAGACACCGCATGACCCTCACCCGACTTTCCTTAGGGCCCGTGTGGGCGTCAGCGGATTGCGATCGGATTGATCATCGCCTGCACGCCGCCGGTCCAGCGCGGCTGGCCAAGCACGAACAGAAATTCATAGCCCTTGTCCCGTGCGAGCGCGGCGGTGTCCATGTTCTCGAGGATGTAGGTCCCGTTCATCGCGAGCAGGATCTGGTGCACCTCGAACACGTTCTTGGACTCGAACGGCAGCACCTCGAGCGCCCAGGTGTCGGCGCCGATCGCGACGACGCCCTTGCTCGTCAAATACTTCGCACCCTCGACGCCGAGGCCGGGCTCGCCCGCCGAATAGCGCTTGTCATCCTTGCCGATCAGGCTGAGCCAGCCGGTGTGGAAGATGACGACGTCGCCCTGGCGGATCTCGACGCCTTGCTTCTTGGCGGCTTCCTCGATCTCCTTGACGTTGAAGGCGGTGCCTTCCTTGACCACGTCGGTGTTGAAATAAGCGGCCATGTCGAGCAGCACGCCGCGCGTGACCATCGGCGGCACCTTCTCGATGCCGAGCTTCTTCAGCCCGTTGGGATCGGCGAAATCGGCGAGCCTGTTGCCGTTGTAATAGACATGCTCGACGCCGAGATGGCCGAGCCCGTCGAGCTGGCTGCCGATGCCGACCCAGGTGTCGAGGATATCGTCGTTATAGGTTGCCTTGTTCGGACCGAGACCCGGGCTGCCGGCCTGTCCGGGCTGCACGATGGTCAGCTTGAACGCGCGCGGCGGATAGGCTGGTGTCTGCGGCGTGACGGGAATGCCGAAGCATAGGTCTTGCCGGTCTTCACCAGCGACGCGGCTTTCACCACGAGCTCGGGTGTCATGTAGTTGGCGGCGCCAATCTCGTCGTTCGGCCCCCATTTCGATTTGGTCCAGTCCTGTGCGCTTGCAGTTCCTGATATCGCCGACAACGCAGCGACACAGCACAACACGAGCGTATTGCGCATCGATAGTCCTCCCGATGTTTTGGCTTCGTTATGGTTTCGCGCCGGCCAGTCATTCATCCTAACGTAGAAGGAGAGCGGCCTTCAAAGTTTTTCCACGCGCAGCGCTGCGACGGCTGAACGCAACGCAGCGTGGATGGCTTCAAGTACGACAGATTTGTGACGGTGAATTTCGCGCAGTGGAACGGATTGCGTCGCGTCAGGCCGCGATGACGTCGTCATCTTTCGTTAGGCACGCGGCAAAGCCACTGAGCGCGCTGGTTTGATGGCCGGCGCAGCGCTGGATGAAGAGGGTCTCGACGCGCGCGTGCGAGGCGCTCAACGTGTGGATCGACACATTGCCGTCCATCGCGCTGCATTCGACCACCGCGCGCGGCAGCAGCGTCACGCCCATGTCGGCGGCGACGCAGCCGATCATGCCGTCGAGCGTGCCGAGCTCGAAACGCGCCGCCGACGGCCAGCCGAACTCGACGAACACCTGCTCGAGCCGCTGACGGTAGGTGCAGCCGGTGCGGAACACCAGCGCGGTCGGACCGGATTCCGGCGTGCCGGCGCGCAGCTCGGCCAGCGAAGCCCAGCGCCGCGCGCTGACCAGCACCAGCTCTTCGCGGAAGGCGCTCGTCGCGATGAGATCGGCATGCGCGATGGGACCCGCGACGAAGGCGCCGTCGAGCGTGCCGTCGAGCACAGCGGCGACGAGGTCGGCGGTCGGGGCGGTGCGCAAGGAAAGTCGCACGGCGGGGAAACGGCGATGGAAGTCCGCCAGCAGCGGTGGCAGCCGCACGGCCGCCGTCGTCTCCATCGATCCGATCGCGAGCGGTCCCTTCGGCTCGCCATCGTCACGCGCGGCGAGCAAGGCTTCGCGCGACATCGCCGCCATTTTTTGCGCGTAGGGCAGGAGGCGCTTGCCGGCGCCGGTCAGCGTCATGCCGCGGCTGTGACGTTCGAACAGCGCCGTGCCGATCTCCGCTTCCAGCGCCTTCACGCGCTGGGTGACGTTGGACTGCACCGTATTGAGCTCTTCCGCGGCCCGGGTGATGCCGCCGGTGCGGGCGACGGCGGCAAAGGTCTGGAGATCGCTGAGTTCCATGGCGTCGTTCCGCTTTTGAGATGGTAGCGTTCTCTAGAATTCAATTTTAGAGAATGCTATTCGCGCCTAGTGTTCTTGTCCAGAGTGGGAGGACGCATGCCGATCGCGACGCCGCTGACAGAGCTTCTTGGGATCAAGCATCCCATCCTGTTGGCGCCCATGGATACCATCGCCGGCAGCCGGCTGACCCGTGCCGTCAGCGGTGCCGGCGGATTCGGAATCCTGGGTGGTGGCTACGGCGAGCGGGCCCGGCTGGAGGCCGAGACCAAGGAGCTGAAGGGCTTTGCGCCGTTCGGTATCGGCTTCATCACCTGGAGCCTCGCAAAACAGCCCGAACTGCTCGACATCGCACTCGACGCTCGCCCGCAGGCCATCATGCTGTCATTCGGTGATCCCGCGCCGTTCGCGCCGCGCATCAAGGCGGGCGGCGCGCGATTGATCTGCCAAGTGCAGAGCGAGGACATGGCGAAGCAGGCGCTCGATGCCGGCGCGCAGATCCTGGTCGCACAAGGCACCGAAGCTGGCGGCCATGGCGCATCACGCACCACGATCGACATTGTGCCTGCGATCGTCGATCTCGCGGCAGGGCGCGTGCCTGTCGTCGCGGCCGGCGGGATCGCCGATGGCCGGGGCCTCGCCGCAATGATGATGCTCGGCGCATCCGGCGTGCTGATCGGCACGCGGTTCTATGCCAGCGTGGAGGCCAATGGTGCGGAGGAGGCGAAGCAGCGCATTCGCGCGGCTAATGGCAATGACACCGTGCGCGGTGTCGTGTTCGACTGGTCGCGAAATCTGTTCTGGCCGGCGCCGTTCACCGCGCGCTCGCTGGTCAATGATCACATCAAGCGCTGGACTGGCCGCGAGATCGAGCTGATGCAGCGCGCAAGCGAGGTCGCTGTGGAGTATGCTGCGGCGAAGGCCGCGGGCAATTTCGAGATTGCTGCGGTTTTTGCCGGCGAGGCGGTCGGCCTGATCCATGACATTCCGTCCGCGGCGGAGATCGTCGAACGCATCGCGGCTGAAGCCGAGCAGCTGCTTGCCGGACAGCGCAACTCGGTGAGAGGTACGCACGCTCTTCCACCCTCCCCTGGAGGGGGAGGGTCGCTTCGCATGTAGCGAAGCGAAATGCGTAGCGGGGTGGGGTGATCTCTCCAGGTGGGCAGCGCCTCCGAGGAGAGACTGTCACCCCACCCCGCTCGCGCTACGCGCGATCGACCCTCCCCCTCCAGGGGAGGGTAAGGAAAACAAGTAGTGAGAGAACCCATGTGGCCTGACCGTCGACTAATCGATCTCTTCAAGACCGAATTCCCGATCGTGCTGGCGCCGATGGCGGGCGTGATGGATGCGGAGCTGGTGATTGCGGCCGCGCAGGGCGGGGCGCTGGGATCGCTGCCCTGCGCGATGATCTCGGCGGAGAAGGCACGCGAGCAGGTTGGCCTCATCCGCCAGCGCGTGAAGGCGCCGGTCAACATGAACTTCTTCTGCCACACGCCTGTCGAACTCGCGGCCGAGGCTGAGGCGCGCTGGAAGCAGCGGCTCGCGGGCTATTACACCGAGCATGGCCTCGATCCCGCCGCGCCGATCGCTGCGGCGAACCGTGCGCCGTTCGATGCGGCCTTCTGCGAGGTCGTCGAGGAGCTGAAGCCGGAAGTCGTCAGCTTTCACTTCGGCTTGCCGGAGCAAACTCTGCTCAAGCGCGTCAAGGCAGCCGGCTGCCTCGTGATCTCGTCCGCCACTACGGTGAAGGAAGCGGTCTGGCTTGAACAGCACGGCGTCGATGCCGTGATCGCGCAAGGCGCGGAGGCGGGCGGTCATCGCGGCATGTTCCTGACCGACAAGATCGCCGAGCAACCCGGCACGTTCGCGCTGGTGCCGCAGGTGGTCGACGCCGTGAAGGTGCCGGTGATCGCATGCGGCGGCATTGCGGACGGGCGCGGCATTGCCGCGGCCTTTGCGCTCGGTGCATCCGGTGTGCAGATCGGCAGTGCCTATCTGCGCTGTCCGGAATCCAAGGTCACGGCGGGAGGCCGCAAGGCGCTCGCCGAGGCGGACGACGAGTCGACCGTCATCACCAATGTCATGACCGGCCGTCCGGCGCGCGGTGTCCAGAACCGCCTGATGCGCGAGGCGGGCCCGGTCTCACCGGACGCGCCGCCCTTTCCCCACGCCGCGACCGCGCTGGGGCCACTGAAGGCGGCTGCCGAAAAGCAGGGCAGGGTGGATTTCACCAATCTCTGGGCCGGCCAGGCCGTAGCCCTCGGCCGCGAGGTCCCGGCGGCCGAATTGACCCGGGATCTGGCGAAATCGGCCGTTGCGCGCATGAAAGCGCTTGCTGGCTAGGCGGGAAGCGCCGGTTGCGGCGCAAAAGCGGCCTCTGCTATACGGCGGTTAGGTTTTGCCGTGAGAGGCCTTATATAATGTCCGTCGACGCCGCTACTGTCCGCCGCATCGCGCATCTGGCGCGCATTGCGGTTTCCGAGGGCGAGGTTCCGCATCTGCAGGGCGAGCTCAACGCCATGCTCGCCTTTGTCGAGCAGCTCTCGGAGGTCAATGTCGAGGGCGTGGAGCCGATGACCTCGGTCACCCCGATGCAGATGAAGAAGCGGCAAGACGTGGTCAATGACGGCGAGATCGCCGACGATATCGTTGCGAACGCGCCCGCGACCGAAGGACACTTCTTCCTGGTGCCCAAGGTCGTCGAATAACTTTTAGGACGCCGTCCGATGTGCCTGTTATGCGACGATGAGAAGGCCTATCAGGCCTATATGAACTATCTCGACAAGATGGAGCGGCAGGGCAAGGCTGCCGATCCCAACGTCGCCGTCAATGCCGTGCTCGACGAGATCGAGGCCGCCGCGAAAGCAGCCGCCAAAAAAGACGACCCGGCCAACGACAAGACCCTGTCTCCGTTCTTCTGCAGCCCGATCAATAAATGACCGATTTGACATCGCTGACGCTCGCCGAGGCCCGCAAGGGCCTCGCGGCCAAGACCTTCACGTCGCTCGAGCTGACCGACGCGCATCTTTCCGCGATCGAAGCCGCGCGCGTGCTCAATGCCTTCGTCATGGAGACGCCGGACCAGGCGCGCAGCATGGCGCGCGAGGCGGACGCCAGGATCGCCAAGGGCGACGCCGGTCCGCTCGCCGGCATCCCGCTCGGCATCAAGGATCTGTTCGCGACCAAGGACGTGCGCACCACGGCCTGCTCGAAGATCCTCGGCAATTTCGTGCCGACTTATGAGTCCACCGTGACCTCGCAGCTGTGGCGCGACGGCGCGGTGATGCTCGGCAAGCTCAACAATGACGAGTTCGCGATGGGCTCGTCGAACGAGACCTCGTGCTTCGGCCCGGTCGGCAATCCCTGGCGGCGCGACGGCTCGAACACGACGCTGGTGCCGGGCGGCTCGTCCGGTGGTTCGGCCTCGGCCGTGGCGGCGCTGCTCTGCATGGGCGCGACCGCGACCGACACCGGCGGCTCGATCCGCCAGCCGGCGGCGTTCACCGCGACCGTCGGCATCAAGCCGACCTATGGCCGCTGCTCGCGCTGGGGCATCGTCGCCTTTGCTTCCTCGCTCGACCAGGCCGGTCCGATCGCGCGCAGCGTGCGCGATAGCGCGATGCTGCTGCGCTCCATGGCGGGCCACGATCCCAAGGACACGACCTCGGTCGACATCCCTGTGCCGGACTACGAGGCCGCGATCGGCAAGTCCGTGAAGGGCATGAAGATCGGCATCCCCCGGGAGTATCGTCTCGACGGCATGCCGGCGGAGATCGAAAAACTTTGGGAAGCGGGCGCGGCCTGGCTCAGGAGCGCCGGCGTCGAGCTCGTCGAGGTGTCGCTGCCGCACACCAAGTACGCGCTGCCGGCCTATTACATCGTGGCGCCGGCAGAGGCCTCCTCCAACCTCGCGCGCTATGACGGTGTCCGCTACGGCCTGCGCGAGCCGGCTAAGAACATCATCGAACTCTACGAAAACACCCGCGCCGAAGGTTTTGGCGCAGAGGTGAAGCGCCGCATCATGATCGGCACCTATGTGCTCTCAGCCGGCTATTACGACGCGTACTATTTGCGCGCCCAGAAGGTGCGCACGCTGATCAAGAAGGATTTTGAGGACTGCTTCGCCAAGGGCGTGGATGCCATCCTGACGCCAGCGACGCCGTCGGCGGCCTTCGGCATCGGCGAGAAGGGCGGCGCCGATCCTGTCGAGATGTATCTCAACGACATCTTCACGGTGACCGTGAACATGGCGGGCCTGCCCGGCATCGCCGTGCCCGCCGGCAAGGACGCGCAGGGCCTTCCGCTCGGCTTGCAACTGATCGGCCGTCCCTTCGACGAGGAGACGCTGTTCTCGCTCGGCGAGGTGATCGAGCAGGCCGCCGGCCGCTTCACGCCCGCGAGGTGGTGGTGAATGTCGCGGGATTCATCGCGAGCCTCGACGGCGCGGCGCCTGCGCCGGAATTGAACGCGCCGCTCGCCGGACTCTGGTGGGCGGCCAAAGGCGACTGGGACCGCGCGCACAAGATCGTCCAGGACGAAAGCAGCCGTGAGGCGGCCTGGGTGCACGCCTATCTGCACCGCGTCGAAGGCGATCTCGGCAATGCCGGCTATTGGTACCGCCAGGCCGGCCAGCCCGCAGCAAAGGATTCATTGGAAGCAGAGTGGCAGCGGATCGCGGCCACGCTGCTGGGGAGCAAGACATGAGCACGGCCACGCACAAGCTTCTCAAGGGCGCCACCGGCGATTGGGAGATGGTCATCGGCATGGAGATCCATGCGCAGGTGACCTCGAACTCGAAACTTTTCTCGGCCGCCTCGACCGCGTTCGGCGGGGAGCCGAACAGCCACGTGTCGCTCGTCGACGCCGCGATGCCAGGCATGCTGCCCGTCATCAACGAGGAATGCGTCAGACAGGCTGTCCGGACCGGGCTCGGCCTCAACGCGAAGATCAATCTGCGTTCGGTGTTCGACCGCAAGAACTATTTCTATCCGGACTCGCCGCAGGGCTACCAGATCAGCCAGTACAAGTCGCCGGTCGTCGGCGAGGGCGAGGTGCTGGTCGAGCTCGACGGCGGCCGCAGCGTCACCGTCGGCATCGAGCGGCTGCATCTGGAGCAGGACGCCGGCAAGCTGCTGCACGACCGGTCGCCGACCATGTCCAATGTCGACCTCAACCGCTGCGGCGTGGCGCTGATGGAGATCGTCTCCAAGCCCGACATCCGCGATGCTGAGCAGGCCAAGGCCTACGTGACCAAGCTGCGCTCGATCCTGCGCTATCTCGGCACCTGCGACGGCGACATGGAGAAGGGAAGCTTGCGCGCCGACGTCAACGTCTCCGTGCGCAAGCCCGGCGGTCCGCTCGGCACCCGCTGCGAGATCAAGAACATGAACTCGATCAACTTCATCGGCCAGGCGATCGAGTACGAAGCGCGCCGCCAGATCGAAATCCTCGAGGATGGCGGGGCGATCGACCAGGAAACGCGGCTCTATGACCCCAACAAGGGCGAGACGCGCTCGATGCGGTCCAAGGAAGAGGCGCACGACTATCGCTACTTCCCCGATCCCGACCTCCTGCCGCTGGAGTTCAGCCAGGAATTCGTCGACGATCTGAAGGCTGAGCTCCCCGAGCTGCCGGATCAGAAGAAGACGCGCTTCGTCGCCGACTTCGGCCTGTCGGCCTATGATGCGAGCGTGCTGGTCGCCGAGCGCGAGAGCGCAGTGTTCTACGAGACGGTGCTCGACAAGCTCGCGAGCCGCGCGCGCGACGGCAAGATGGCGGCGAACTGGGTGATCAACGAGCTGTTCGGCCGTCTCAACAAGGAAGGCCGGGATATTACGGGCTCTCCCGTCAACGCCGAGCAGTTAGCTGCGATCATCGACCTGATCGGCGAGGGCACGATCTCAGGCAAGATCGCCAAAGATCTGTTCGAGATCGTCTGGCAGGAGGGCGGCGATCCCCGCGCGCTGGTGGAAAGCCGCGGCATGAAGCAGGTCACCGACCTCTCGGCGATCGAAAAGGTTGTCGACGACATCATCGCGGCCAATCCCGACAAGGCCGCGCAGGTCAAGGACAAGCCGCAGTCGCTCGGCTGGTTCGTCGGCCAAGTGATGAAGGCGTCCGGCGGCAAGGCCAACCCGCAGAGCGTCAACGAGCTGCTCAAGTCCAAGCTCGGCGTCTAGCCTCGCGCGTTTGAACGAGGTGACGGACACGCTTCGTCACCTCGCTTTCCGCTCTTGGTGCGGCGCTCGCGCGCATCCTCGGCGGCAAACTTCATCCCGATCGACGGTGATGCGGCGGCCGAATCGGCGGCGCGCGATTCGCACAAAACGGCGGCTTGCACACGCTCAGGCGAGCGTTCGCGCCGTTAAGCATGAAAATTTTTTCGTTGCCAAAAGTCGCGACTCAGAGTCCGCGAAACGCCTTCGCGAGGCGATCGCGCGACTCGCGACGCTCGTCATCGCGGCGCTCATGCGCGATGCATGCGCGCAGAAAAATACTTGCTGCATAGTGTTTTTCTGCAATCGCATCCGTCGCAAACGCTGACGATGCGCCCACTCTCTGCGATCGCAAGCACACGTGATGCAGTGCGCTTGCATCGCGCTCGCCAAGCGCACGCGCGTTGCGCCGTCAACACTTCTTTAAGCGAGACGCTGTTTTTTTCTTCGTGTTGGTGTATTCGGGATGAAGTGCATTCGATCCCCGAGTGCACGCAGCGATTAAAGCCATCTCACACATCGGAGGGCAACATGGCCAAGAAAGCGAAGAAGGCGAAGAAGGCGAAGAGCGCAGTGAAGAAGACTGCGAAGAAGACCCGCAAGGTCGCGAAGAAGAAGAAGTAACTTCGCTTCTGAAGTTGCCGGCTCCAGATAGCCGGCACGTCATCAGCGCCTCCTAAGGGTTCTGGTCGACGATAGAGGGTGTCGGCGAGACATCAGGTCAACGGTCGGATCGTTCTCTTTCGCGGTCCGGCAGAAGAAACGAGTTTTCTTCGTTCGGTGCGGTTCTCCTCAAGGGGCTCCGCAATTTCACAAGCGGCCTTCGGGCCAACGTGGAATCTGGTCCTGACGTGTTCGCCGACGCCCTCGTTCTCTTGAAGCCGGGGTATTGCCGGCATTCCTTTCCCCGACATTGCTGATCTGACCGTGACACGGCCGCGCGCCTTGCTCGCACTGCCTTGGGGCAGGCAAGGGCTGCGGCCTGATTGCACGCTGTTCGCACGCCGCTTCTCCGTTCGCGGCGTCATCGCCCGGCTCCGACCGGGCGATGCAATACTCCGAGACGGCAGTGGTTGAGTAGATCCGCCGCGCCGTACGGCAGTCCCCGCCGGAGCCTGTCATCGGGCTCGCCGGAGGCGAGACCCGGTGGCGGGGAATGACAGGGCGGGCGCGGCCACGACAGCGATCCGCTCCTACAAATCGTAACCGCAGGACATCCGCTACCGCGCGCGATGGTTATCGTTCTCCCAAAATCCCAGGTAAACCGAATCTGACGAATTGCAGAAGTACCTGCAAGTCAGGGACTTTTTGAATTCCCTGCGCAGGCACCGCGCGCTCGCGTTTACGTCTGCTTCATCGCGATACTTAAACTGCCATTCAAATTTGCCCGCCATCATCGCCTCCAACAAGCCGGCAAACGGCAATGGGGATGAGTTGAACAGTGCACGATCCCGGGAAGGGTCGTGCACATCAGAGTTGGACGGGAGCCGCGCTCGGGGGAACGAGACGGCATAAGAAAAAAGGGGATGCGACATGTTTCAGGGTACTTTCGATCTGGAGACCGCGACGCCGATCGACACGAGCGCGCTCTCGGATGTGCTGTTCGAGCGCGGCATCTATTGGGCGAGTGGCCGCTCCAGCCTCGTCGATCTCGTCGCCGCGCATAAATGGTTCAACCTTGCCGCGCTGAAGGGCCGCAAGGACGCCGTCGCGCTGCGCCAGGAAGTCGCCGGGCAGATGTCGGACGCCGAGATCTCGGCCGCGCAGCGCGAGGCGAGGGCGTGGGTCTCCGCCCACTGAACTGAGAATCGCATCCGTATCCGTGTTTCCACGGGTGAGCTCGGTTGCGCTGGATCAAATTCCCTCGTCGTGCGGTCCCCTAGATCCGCACGGTATGAGCGACCCCGACCAGAATGGGCCAAACAATGGCCGATGGCTTCCGATTCAGATCGCGCCCGACGACTGCGATCTGGAACTCGGACGGTTCCACAAGACGGGCATTTTGCCCTGGACTTTTCCATGCCGGCGCAGGTCCGGCGTCTTGGTTCAACGTCTGGGCGGGCGAGGCGGTGCTGATATCGCCCTCGCACTGGCGGATCTGGCGATCCAGCCGCTAGACGCGCGCACGCATATATAAGGTCAGTGCGAATCGCAGGAACTCGCCCCGAGGATTCATTCGCGAGGCTTGCGTCGCCGGCTGCTCGTCAGCTTTCAGGTGAAAAGAACCCGCCGCCCTCAATTCTGCCGCTTGCGGCCCGCCGCCGTGTCGGGCATACCCGGCGTATTGGAGACGTGGCCGAGTGGCTGAAGGCGGCGGTTTGCTAAACCGTTATAGGCTTGTAAAGGCCTATCGAGGGTTCGAATCCCTCCGTCTCCGCCAGCCAAGCTGGCCCCGGACATAGATACCCCCGCACCACACATAGAGAGAGCTGACCTGGTCGAGATTTGGCCTCGCGTGTCGGGGCCAAGGCCGTTTCGCCGCCATCGATAACCGTTGGGCTGAGCGAGATTCGGAGGTGCTTGAATCTCGTCCGATTCTACGATTCGAGCGCGCCTGGGTCGCCACATCCCGGCCCTCCGCTCGCCGCGCCTTAGGTACGGAATTTTGACGGCAAGCGGAACCTCTCTGAAAAGATCAATAAAAACAAAGTGTTGCGGGCGTGCCGCGATCACATCTACGTGTTATTTGTGCAACACCCGTCGGAAAACACGTCTCATAGGCCCGCTTCGGAGCGTTCTTTTGTTGTGTGTGCAAGGACGTTCGGTAATTGTGACTGAGCGACGGAGGGGGGCATCCCAAGGTCGTCCCGTTTAGGTCATTCGCTTAAGTCCCTCGCGTTCATGCGGGTGTGTCCGAAGACGCGAAGGAGCCGAAAGCGGTGATTTAGAGGGGGTTGGGGAATTGGCCGTCCGGTCAGTGACCTTCCCTGAAGAGCAACTTGGAGGTTTAACATGAAGTTGGTTAAGAGCCTTTTGCTCGGCTCAGCGGCGGGTCTGATCGCCGTGGGCGGAGCGCAGGCAGCCGATCTGCCCGTGAAGGCCAAGGCGGTCGAATACGTGAAGATCTGCTCCCTGTACGGTGCAGGATTCTACTACATCCCCGGCACTGACACCTGCATCAAGCTGGGTGGCTACCTGCGCGCCGAAGTCGCGCTGGGCACCAACAGTGTCTACGGCATTGCGAACGGCGCTCCCGCCGGCGCGCACAACCGTCTGAGCAACTACTACACCGCGCGCGCTCGTGAAGATCTCAACATCGACACGCGCACCGCCACCGAATACGGCGTCGTCCGCACCTTCTTCGATGCGACGTTCTCCTGGACCACCGCCGGCTACGTCGGCACCGGCTCGGCCACGGGCACGACCGCCGCTACCTTCACGACGGCTGGTAACACCACCATCAATCCGACGGACGGCGGCACCTCGGGCGGTTCGCTCGGCGTGTACTACGCCTTCATCCAGTTCGCCGGCTTCACGATGGGTAAGGCCGTGTCGCAGTTCGACGCGCCCTGGACCAACTATCCCGGCAACAACATCGACAGCCTCGTCGGCGGCAGCGGCACGGTCACTGGCGTCAACCAGTTCACCTACACCGCTGACTTCGGTCAGGGCGTGACGGCGGCGTTCTCGGCGGAAGACGCGACGGCTTACTATCAGGCCGGCAACCTCAACATGACCGGCGCGACTGCCGCTGGCATGGTTGGCGGTGCGTATGGCTCGAACGCCATCGGCGGTTCGCGCTCTCCGAACCTCGTCGGTATGGTCCGTGTCGACCAGGCCTGGGGCCTGTTCCAGGCGTCGGTTGCTGCGCATGACAACCACGTTGCCTACTACGGCGCTACCGAGACCACTGGCCACCCCGACGACAAGTGGGGTTGGGCGGTTCAGCTCGCTCTGTCGATCAAGAACATCCCGACCGGTGCGGGTGACACGATCAACATCCAGGGCGTCTACACCGACGGCGCGACCCGCTACAACTTCCAGAACCTGGCGGGCAGCTCCTACCAGATGTACGGCAGCTCGGGCATCGCCTATCAGAGCGTCGGCTTCGCCAATGCTCCTGACACCGTGTTCATCACGGGCAGCTCGCAGGAGACGGTCAAGACCTGGGGCTTCCGTGGTGCTTACACCCACAACTGGGATCCCTACTGGAACACCGCGCTCTACGGTGCTTACGCTCAGGCCCAGTTCGGCACGCTCGCCAAGACCACGCTCTGCGGCGCGACTGGCACCGGTGGCGTGTTCGGCGGCCTCGTGGGTGTGACGGGTTGTAACCCTGACTTCGCGATCGGTCAGATCGGTATCATCACCCGCTGGACCCCGGTCAAGAACCTGACGTTCTCGGCTGACCTGAACTGGACCCATCTGGATCAGAAGTATTCCGGCACTGCCATCCTCAGCCCGGCCGCTAACACGGCCAAGCCGACCGCAGTGTATGAGCTGAAGGATCAGGACAGCATCACCCTGCTGCTCCGCGCTCAGCGCAACTGGTAAGTTTGGTCTAACGACCTGACAGAGAGCCCCGGCGGGAAACCGCCGGGGCTTTTCTTTTTGCCGGCTTGTTCTCGCCTCGGGTCATGACGGCCAGAGTTGGCGTCGCGCGTTCCGTTGATGATCGTTCGCCGAGACCTGATTGAAGCCGCTGCGAGAGAGGGATGACCGCGCGGCCCGCATGCCCGTCCGTGGCGAGAGGCATGGGCAGGCTGTCGCTGACCGGTCCGTCTTGCAAAGCGACCCGCCGATCCAGCCTTGCCGACAATGGTGAGCTCGTCGATGTGGCAAGCGACCTTGCAGACCTCGATCGAGGCGCGTCTCGGGAAGGGCGCCAGAAGGTCGCGTGACTGCGCAGTCCGTCCGTCGGAGACTTAAGGCCTGAGGCATCGCTTGCCACCGATGCTCCCGGCAGCGATCGGGCGAGGGTGTTGCTATTCCACGCTGCCGGTGCCGCGGCGCAAATCGGCTTCGATCTGCAGCCGCGTGCCGCCGCCGAAGCGGGCGCGGTAGACCTGAAGGTTCTCCATGATCCGCTGCACGTAGTTGCGCGTCTCGGAGAAGGGGATCAGCTCGACCCAATCGACCGCGTCGACCTTGGGGTCGCGCGGATCGCCGTAGCGCTCGACCCACTTCCTCACGCTGCCGCGGCCGGCATTGTAGGCGGCAAACGTCATGATGTAGGAGCCGCGATAATCCTCGAGCAGTCCGCCGAGCTCGGCCGAGCCGAGCGTGGCGTTGTAGACCGAATCGTTCTTCAGCCGGGACAGGTCGTAGGTCGCGCCGTGGCGTTTGCAGACGTAGCGCGCGGCGTCCGGCGTCACCTGCATCAGCCCATAGGCCTGCGCCGGCGAGACCACCGACGGATTGAATGCGCTCTCCTGCCGTGCGATCGCATAGACGATGCTGCGCTCGACCTGGGGGCCGATCGGCGTGAACTGCGGAATGCCGTTGACGGGATAGGCGTAGAAGTCGAACGGCAGGCCGCGATTGAGCGCGGCCTTGCCCAGCAGCAGCATGCCGCGCGCGTCGCTGTAGCGCTGGGTGAGCTCGCCGAGGCCGGCAAGCGCTTCGGGATCGCCGTTCTCGCCCATGTCGGCGAGCATGGGCACCGCGAGCTCGCGCTCGTCGAGCTCGTAGAGCAGTTGCGCGGCGCGCACGATCTCGAGCCGTTCGGCGCCGCGTCCGCGCGGCGGGTTGTTGAGCTCGATCTGGGGCAGGCCGAGTTTTGCGCGCGCGAGCTGGCCGTAATAGCTGGTCGACTGCTCGGCGGCGCGGGCATAGGCGTTGCGCGCCTCCTGCTGGCGGCCCATCGCTTCCGCAGCGCGGCCCTGCCAATAGCCGGCGCGCGCCAGCGTGGTCGGGTTGACGCTGCCCACGCCGATACGGGCAAAGTGCTGGGCGGCGGTCGCAGGATCGTTGAGGAAGCGCAGCGCGATCCAGCCTGCGGTGAATTCCTGCTCGGTCTTGTAGATGTCGCGCGAGGGCAGGGCGGCATCGCGCGCGATCAGATAGGCGCTGCGGAATTCCTCGGTGTCGATCATCTTGCGCGCCAGGAGGCGCCGCTCGATCCACCATTCGTCGAGATTGTGGAGCCGGTTCGGATCCTTCGGCGCCGAGAGCATGAGCTGCGCCGCTTCGGCAAACTTCTCCTCGCGGCGCAGGAGCTGGATCTTGCTGAAGATGAAGCCTGGATCGCTGTGCAGCTCGCGCGGCACGGCATCGAGCAGCGCGCGCGCATTCGGCGCCTTCTTGACGGCAGCGATGCGAGCCTTGGCGAGCGCGACATAGCCGGCGCCGAGGCGCTTGGCGGCGCGCAACGCGGCTTCGTTCTCGCTGCCGTAGAGCAGGGTGTCCATCCGCGCCTTCTGATCGCCCGCCGTCAGCAGGGCGCCGAACTGGTCGAGCGCGTTGTTCTCAGTGTCCTCCGACATCGGATCGCTGCGCCAGGCCTCGCGCACCAGCCGCTCGGCGTTGGCGCGGTCGCCGCGCGCCAGCATCGCCTTGGCAAGCGTGAAGCGGCCCTTGGCGGAGATCGGGGACTCATTCTCGAACCACGACCACGCAACTGAATCGTCGCGCCTGTCGTCCCACATCGCAGCCTCGAGCCGGCGGCGCAGGAAGGTCTGCGACGGCCAGCTCGGATTGGCGGATAGGAAGGCGCGGTAGCGCTCCACGGTCGCGCCATTGTCCTCGCTGCGCAGGATGATCCATTCCGCGAGCTTTCGCGCGACGGGATCCGAGATCGAAGCTGCATAATTGGTGGCGTCGCCCGCTTTGCGCTTGCGCACGAGCTCGATGACGTTTTCCAGCGTGTCCTTGTCGGCCTGCGACGTCGCCGATGTTGCGGCGACCGCGGCCGGTATGACCGGCTTGCGCGGCGCTGCATGCTGGCGGGTCGCAGGAGCCAGCACGGGAGCTGCGGACGGTCTGGCGGCCGCCGGGGCGGTGGGTCTGACGGTGGCCGTCGAAGCCGGGGCGGGTGCGGGCTTGGACGGCGCGCCGTTGGCGGTCGGTTTTGATGTTGCCGCGGGGGCCGCTGCCGCAGGCTTGGACGCTGCCGCGGGCTTGGATGCTGCCGCGGGCTTGGGCTTGTCTTTCGCGGGCTCCTTGGCGGCGTTCTTCCCAGCGTCCTTCTCAGCGTCCTTGGCAGATTTCTTCGCGGCATCCTTGGCCGGGGCGCTGGCCGCGCCCTTGCTGGCGCCCTTGTTGGCGCCCTTGGCCGTATCCTTTGAAGTTTCCTTGCCGGTTCCCTTGGACGAGTCCTTGGCGGCTGGCTTCGCGGAGTTCTTAGCCTCGTCCGCGGCCGTCTCGTTGGACTTGTCGGACTTGTCACTGGACTTGGCCAAGGCGGCACAACCGACGGACAACCCTGCCATCAGGCATACGACCAGACCGGTGGATCGCCATGCGGCACGAGGAAAGGAGGTCACGGCGTTTCGTCGCCCCGAATCAGTCAAGTGGCCCAAAATCTAGCTGTATTGATTGAATATGCGGACAAAATACCAACAGCCGCTTACCTCGGGCCGATTTGCACCATCACCGCGGCAAAATCGCGGCCTAAACGGTGCGTCACACGGCGGCGGGCCTTTTACCGGCGGGATAGACCCGATATGTATGGGGCATGCTCAAGAGATCGCCGCGTACGGAGGAAGTCCATGGCAGCCAAGACGAAATTCCGGGGGTCGTTCACCGCCTTGGTCACGCCGTTCAAGAACGGCTCGCTCGACGAGGCGGCGTTCCGCTCCCTGGTCAATTGGCAGATCTCAGAAGGCACCAACGGCCTGGTGCCGGTCGGCACCACCGGCGAGAGCCCGACGCTCAGCCATGACGAGCACAAGAAGGTCGTCGAATGGTGCATCGCTGAAGCCAAGGGCCGCGTGCCTGTCGTCGCGGGTGCCGGCTCCAACTCGACCAACGAGGCGATCGAGCTCTCCCAGCATGCCGAGAAGGCGGGCGCGGACGCCGTGCTGATCGTCACGCCCTACTACAACAAGCCGACCCAGGAAGGGATGTATCAGCACTTCAAGGCGATCAACGATGCGATCGGCATCCCGATCATCATCTACAACATCCCGCCGCGCTCGGTGATCGACATGTCGGTCGACACCATGAAGCGGCTATGGGAGCTGAAGAACATCGCCGGCGTCAAGGACGCCACCGCTAGCATGGTCCGCGTGTCGCAGCAGCGCGCGGCGATGGGTGAGGACTTCAACCAGCTGTCGGGGGAGGATGCGACCATCCTCGGCTACATGGCGCATGGCGGCCACGGCTGCATCTCGGTGACCTCGAACGTCGCGCCGCGCCTGTGCGCGGAGTTCCACGTGGCCTGGCAGAAGGGCGATCACGCGACCGCCCTGAAGCTTCACGACAAGCTGATGCCGCTGCACAACAACCTCTTCATCGAGAGCAATCCGGCGCCGATCAAGTACGCGATGTCGCTGCTCGGCAAGCTGGACGAGACGCTGCGGCTGCCGATGGTGCCGGTCTCCGAGCCGACACGCCTGGCCGTGCGCAGCGCAATGGTGCATGCCGGCCTCATCAACTGACGCGTTAGCGTTTGGGGAGCGTTTCATGAGCGTCGAGGAGAAGGGCATGCAGATGCTCAAGGAGTTCCGCGAATTCGCCATGAAGGGCAACGTCGTCGACCTCGCGGTCGCCGTCATCATCGGTGCGGCCTTCGGCGCCATCGTCAATTCGCTGGTCGGCGACGTGATCATGCCGATCATCGGCGCCGCTACCGGCGGGCTCGACTTCTCAAACTACTTCACCCCCTTGTCGAAGGCGGTCACTGCCACCAATTTGGTTGAAGCGAAAAAGCAAGGCGCCGTGCTGGCCTGGGGCAACTTCCTCACGCTGACGATCAACTTCATCATCATCGCCTTCGTGCTGTTCCTGGCGATCCGGGTGATGAGCCGACTGAAGAAGGAGCAGGCCGCGCCTGCGGCGCCGCCGAAACCGTCGGCCGAGGTCGAGCTGCTGACCGAGATCCGTGATCTCCTCAAGAAGTCTTGACGCGCGCGCTTCATCCCAACTGTTAGAATCCGTGCGCATCTTGATCAGGTTTGTCTGCGATGGCCGATAAGAACGAACGTCCGATCAAGGTCATGGCGGAGAATCGCAAGGCCCGCTTCAACTACGCCATCGAGGATACGATCGAGGCGGGGATTGCGCTGACCGGCACCGAGGTCAAGTCGATCCGCAACGGCAAGAGCACGATCGCGGAATCCTATGCCGACTCGAAGAACGGTGAGATCTGGCTGATCAACGCCACCATTCCCGAATATCTCCAGGGCAACCGCTTCAATCACGAGCCCAAACGGCCGCGAAAACTGCTGCTTCACCGCCGGCAGATCAACAAGCTGATGGGCGCGGTCGACCGCGAGGGCATGACGCTGATCCCGCTCAAGCTCTACTTCAACGAACGCGGTCGCGCCAAATTGCAGCTGGCGGTTGCAAAGGGCAAGAAGCTGCATGATAAGCGCGAATCCGAGAAGAAGCGCGACTGGAGCCGCGAGAAGGGCCGCCTGATGCGGGCGAGGGGATAAGCGGGATGACCCAGAGGAACCTGCTCGAGGTCGATTGGAGCCGGATTCCTGCGCCTGCCGACGACGGTGGCGCCGCCCATCTGAAGGGCATGACATTGCCGCCGATCGGCCTGCTCGCGACGGACGACAGGTCAGTCACGCTGTCGGCGCTGCGCGGCCGTACCGTCGTGTTTGCCTATCCCCGCACCGGCGAACCCGGCAAGATTGCGCTGGTCGACGATTGGGACATGATCCCGGGCGCGCGCGGCTGCACCCCGCAGACTTGCGCGTTCCGCGATCTGTTTGCCGAGCTGAAGGCGGCTGGCGCCTCGCACGTGTTCGGTCTCTCGACCCAGAGCAACGACTATCAGATCGAGATGGCCTCGCGGCTGCATCTGCCGTTCCCAGTGCTCTCGGACGAGAAGTTGGTGCTGACGCGCGCCCTGAATTTGCCGACGATGGAGGTCGCAGGCCTGACGCTGATCAAGCGGCTCGCGCTGATCATCGACGACGCCAGGATCACGCATGTGTTCTATCCGGTGTTTCCGCCCGACCGGAATGCCGGCGATGTGCTGGACTGGCTGAAGGCCAATCCCGCCAAGGGCTAGATCGCTAGCTAAGGTGGGATGAGTTTTGGTTGAATCGATGCGAGGCGAGAGTTCACCTCTCCTGGAGGGAGAGGATCGCATCGAAGATGCGATACGGGTGAGAGGATCAGCTCTCACTGGATGTCGCGGCCCCTCACCCGGATTGCACTGGATGATGCTCCGCATCGCCAGGCGCAATCCGACCTCTCCCCGTCGGGGAGAGGTGAACCCGGACAACCGACCGGCCTAACTGCACTAGGCTCTAATCGAGATCGGCCTTCACCTTCGCGAACACGGACCGGAACATGTCGGGCGTCAGCACGCCCGTATTCGTGTTGTAGCGGGAGCAGTGATAGCTGTCGTAAAGCTTGAACGCGCCGGCCTGGTGCACGGCGCCATGGCCGAAGGGAGCTTGCGAGCCCTTCAGATTCAGCGGCTTGAGCACGCTGTCGTGCGCAATCCGCCCGAGCGCGACGATCGCGCGCAGGTTCGGCATGGTCGCGAGATTCGCCGCAAGGAACTGGCGGCAGGTGGTGATCTCGATCGGGAGCGGCTTGTTCTGCGGCGGCAGGCAATGCACTGCGTTGGCGATCCGGCAATCGATCAGCTTCAGGCCGTCATCGGGGCGCGCCTGATAGGTGCCCTTGGCAAATCCATATTCGACCAGCGTCGCGTAGAGGAGATCACCGGCATAGTCGCCGGTGAAGGGACGACCGGTGCGGTTGGCTCCCTGCATCCCCGGCGCAAGGCCCACGATCAAGAGGCGCGCCTTGATGTCACCGAAGGGCGCAACCGGTGCATTGTGCCACGATGGCTCGCGCGCGCGGTTGGCGTCGCGAAAGGCGACCAGACGCGGACAGAGCGGGCAGTCACGGTCGGGAACGACGGTGGAAGGCTGGCGGCTTGACCGGGCCGCCTCACTCCTCGAAGTCGTCATCGCCCCTCGGCGCCATCGTGGTTGCGCGCTGGAGGAATTGCGGGGCGTGGTGGCGTCCCTCGCGCTCGCCGCGGTCACGTGGGGCGGGGCGTTCGGACGGGTCGCGGCCGAGCTTGGATTGCAGCTCGACGAGGTCGGTGAAGACGTCGGCTTGGCGGCGCAGCTCGTCGGCGATCATCGGTGGCTGGCTGGCGATGGTGGAGACCACGGTGACCCGCACGCCGCGGCGCTGGACGGCCTCGACCAGGGAACGGAAGTCGCCGTCACCCGAGAACAGCACCATCTGGTCGATATGCTCGGCGAGCTCCATGGCGTCGACGGCAAGCTCGATGTCCATGTTGCCCTTGACCTTGCGGCGGCCGGAGGCGTCGATGAATTCCTTGGTCGCCTTGGTGACGACGGTGTAGCCGTTGTAGTCCAGCCAGTCGATCAGCGGGCGAATCGAAGAGTATTCCTGATCCTCGATGATGGCGGTGTAGTAGAACGCCCGAAGCAGCGTTCCGCGGCTCTGAAACTCCTTCAGCAGGCGCTTGTAATCGATGTCGAAGCCCAGAGTTTTCGCCGTCGCGTAGAGATTGGCCCCGTCGATGAAGAGCGCGATCTTGTTGGTAGGAGAAAGTGACATTCAGTTTGCTCGCGTAGTGCTCGTGATTGATCGTTTATTGTTGGCGCGGCGGCAGCGAGCCGCGCAGGTCTTGAGGCGCCGTCGAAACCCGTCGAAACCGCAAATCCGGAGAAGTCGGGGCAATCAAGGTATAGTTATGGCGGTCCACACGCCCGGCGCTAACTTCGATGGCAGCCCGGCAAATCACCCATCCCAGCCCTAATGTGGGGGTACCAGAGCCGTTTGGCGAGGCCAAATCACAAATTGGCCTTGCGAAATCGGCCCGGTCCCTATAACTAGCCCCGATCATCCACATATTTCGTCCCACCCACAACGGAGCGACAGGCCATGGCTCGCGTCACCGTAGAAGATTGTATCGACAAGGTCGACAACCGCTTTGACCTGGTCCTGCTGGCCGCCCACCGTGCCCGCATGATTTCGTCCGGTTCACAACTAACGGTTGACCGCGATAACGACAAGAACCCCGTTGTGTCTTTGCGCGAAATTGCCGAGACCACCATTTCGCCGGAGGACCTCCGCGAGGAGCTGGTGCACTCGCTCCAGAAGTTCGTCGAGGTCGACGAGCCCGAGCCCGATACGGTACCGCTGATCGGTTCCGCGGGTGCGAGCGTCGATGCGGATGATACTGAGGTCGCCGTCGAACGCATGACCGAAGAGGAGCTCCTGAAGGGTCTCGAAGGCCTCGCGCCGCCCGAGGAACAGCCGGAGGAGGACGAGTAGATCGTCCCGTCGTAATCATCGACCTCTTGTGATCTTATCAAGGCCCGAACCGTTGTTCGGGCCTTTGCTTTTGTTGGTGTTTTCGTGGTTACCATAGCGTTGTCGGTTCGCGCCGCGCCCTGTCACCGAATTGATCGGACGCGCCCGGGATCAGCGTTAAGATGTATACAACGGCCCGCCTCCGGGTCCGTTTGAAGGCAGGACGGCATGGTGTATCGGCGCTGGAAACCAATGCAGATGCAGGCCGCAACCGAATCGGTTGCCGTGGCCCCGACTGCGCCGGTGCCGCGCCCGGCGAAGCCACGCGCACGCATGATGCGTCAATATGACCTCGTCGAGCGCGTCAGGTCCTACAACCCCAACACCAACGAAGACCTGCTCAACCGCGCCTATGTCTATGCGATGAAGGCGCATGGCTCGCAGACCCGCGCCTCGGGCGACCCCTATTTCTCGCACCCGCTCGAAGTGGCAGCGATTCTCACCGACCTCAAGCTCGACGACGCCACCATCGTAGCCGCGCTGCTGCACGACACCATCGAGGACACCGAAGCGACGCGGGCCGAGATCGACCAGATCTTCGGGCCCGAGATCGGCGCGCTGGTCGAGGGCCTGACCAAGCTGAAGCGGCTGGAGCTGGTGTCGCGGGAGGCCAAGCAGGCCGAGAACCTGCGCAAATTGTTGCTGGCCATTGCCGATGATGTCCGCGTGCTTCTGGTCAAGCTCGCCGACCGCCTGCACAACATGCGCACGCTGGACTTCGTGCCGACGGAATCGCGCAGGCGCATTGCCGAGGAGACGCTCGACATCTATGCCCCGCTGGCCGGCCGCATGGGCATGCAGGAAATGCGCGAGGAACTGGAGGATTTGTCCTTCCGCACCCTCGATCCCGAGGCCTATTCGGTGGTGATGCAGCGGCTCGACGCGCTCGCCGAGCGTAACCGCAATCTGATCGGCGAGATCGAGGACCAGCTCTCCAACAATCTGCGCCACCGCGGGCTGGGCGCGCGGGTCTATGGCCGGCGCAAGAAACCGTTCTCGATCTGGACCAAGATGGAGCGCAAGTCGGTCGGCTTCGAGCAATTGTCCGACATCTTCGGCTTTCGCCTCGTCGTGAGTGACATCGAAGCCTGCTATCGCGCGCTCGGCATCGTCCACACCACCTGGCCGGTCGTGCCGGGGCGTTTCAAGGACTACATCTCGACGCCGAAGCAGAACGACTACCGCTCGATCCACACCACCGTGATCGGCCCCGGGAACCAGCGCGTCGAGCTCCAGATCCGTACCGAGGCGATGGACCAGATCGCCGAGCGCGGCATCGCCGCGCACGTCTTCTACAAGGAAGGCGTCGGCTCGCCGACTGAGTTCCTCAAGCGCGAGTCCAACGCGTTCGCCTGGCTGCGCCACACCATCGGCATCCTCTCGGAGAGTGCCAATCCCGAGGAATTCCTTGAGCACACCAAGCTCGAGCTGTTCCACGACCAGGTGTTCTGCTTCACCCCGAAGGGCAAGCTGATCGCGCTGCCGCGCCATGCCAACGTGATCGACTTCGCCTATGCGGTGCACACCGACGTCGGCAACAGCGCGGTCGGCTGCAAGATCAACGGCAAGTTCGCGCCGCTGTCCTCTGAGCTCCAGAACGGCGACGAGGTCGAGGTGCTGACCTCGGAAGCACAGTCGGCGCCGCCATCGGCCTGGGAGACGCTCGCGGTCACCGGCAAGGCGCGCGCCGCGATCCGCCGCGCCACGCGTACCGCCGTGCGCGATCAATATGTCGGCCTCGGCCGGCGCATCGTCGAGCGCCTGTTCGAGCGGGCCAAGATCGAATACGCCGACGACAAGCTCAAGGGCGCGCTGCCGCGGCTGGCGCGGACCTCGATCGAGGACGTCATGGCGGCGGTCGGCCGCGGCGAGATCAAGGCCTCCCACGTCGCGCGCGCGATGTATCCCGACTACAAGGAGGAGCGCATCGCGCGCTATGGCGCCAAGAAGGGGCTGGCCGCCAAGCTCAAGGAGAAGTCGTCGGAGGCGCCGCGCAGCCCGGTCGCGATCCCGATCCGCGGCATCAATTCCGATCTCCCGGTGAAGTTCGCGCCGAATGGCGGCGCCGTGCCCGGCGACCGCATCGTCGGTATCGTCACGCCGGGCGAGGGCATCACGATCTACCCGATCCAGGCGCCGGCCCTGAAGGATTTCGAGGAGGAGCCGGAGCGCTGGCTCGACGTGCGCTGGGACATCGAGGATTCCGCGCCGCAGCGCTTCCCGGCCCGCATCAAGGTCGAGAACGTCAATGAGCCCGGCGCGCTGGCACAGATCGCGACGGTGATCGCCGAGCACGACGGCAATATCGACAACATCAGCATGCAGCGCCGCTCACCTGATTTCACGGAGACGACGATCGACCTCGAAGTCTACGATCTGAAGCATTTGAGCGCGATCCTCGCCCAGTTGCGCGCCAAGGCGGTCGTCGCCCGCGTCGAACGTGTTAATGGATAGACGCTTTGCGTCTGCGTCTATCGCCCTGATTTCGTGAGTCCTGCAAATGCCCGCACTTCCGCTCCGCCTCGGCGTCAATGTCGACCATGTCGCAACCCTGCGTAACGCGCGCGGTGGGCGCAATCCTGATCCGGTCCGCGCCGCACTGCTGGCGATCGAGGCCGGCGCCGACGGCATCACGGCGCATTTGCGCGAGGATCGCCGGCACATCCGCGACGAGGACATGGCGCGGCTGAAGGCCGAGATCTCCAAGCCGCTCAATTTCGAGATGGCGGCGACCGACGACATGATGCGCATCTCGCTCGCCACCAAGCCGCATGCGGTGTGCCTCGTGCCGGAGCGCCGGCAGGAGGTGACAACCGAGGGCGGGTTGGATGTCGTCGGCCAGCACAATGCGCTCGCGCCCTACATCGCGCGGCTCAACGATGCCGGCATCCGGGTGTCGCTGTTCATCGCCGCCGACCCCGCGCAGATCGAGATGGCGGCACAGCTGCGCGCGCCTGTCATCGAGATCCACACCGGCGCCTGGTGCGACGCCGTCGTCGATGGCCACACCGACAAGGCCGAAGCCGAATGGCAGCGGATCGTGGCGGGGGCGAAGCTGGCCAAGGCTGCCGGGCTGGAGGTCCATGCCGGACACGGGCTCGACTATGCGACGGCGGAGACGATCGCGGCCCTGCCGGAGATCATGGAACTCAATATCGGCTACTACATGATCGGAGAGGCGCTGTTCGTGGGTCTGGCCGAGACCGTGCGCAACATGCGCACGGCGATGGACCGCGGCCGGAGCCGGGCATGATCATCGGCATCGGCTCGGATCTGATCGACATCACCCGCGTCGCCAAGGTGATCGAGCGCCACGGCGAGCGCTTCCTCGACCGCATCTTCACCGTGGCCGAGCGGGCCAAGGCGGAGCGGCGCGCCAAGAACGAGAAGATGGTGGTGGCGACCTACGCCAAGCGCTTTGCCGCCAAGGAGGCCTGCTCCAAGGCGCTCGGCACCGGCATCAGGCGCGGCGTCTGGTGGCGCGACATGGGGGTGGTCAACCTGCCGGGGGGACGGCCGACCATGCAACTGACCGGCGGCGCCTTGGCCCGGCTTCAGGCCCTGACGCCGGAGGGTTTCGAGGCGCGGATCGATGTGTCGATCACCGACGACTGGCCGCTCGCGCAGGCCTTCGTCATCATTTCCGCCGTCCCGCTGGCCAAGTCCTGACAGGATCCAGAAAATCTCATAATTCGTTTGAAATACCAAGGTCTTATGCAGTTTTGATGCGATCCTTGATTGCGTGGTCTTCGACAACAGTCTAAAAGTCCGCCGACGCAAATCAGGCTGGGTGAATTCGGCTTTACGCCGGAATTGGCCCTCACTATCAGAATCAGGACAATCTCCTTGGGCCGCGAACCGATGGGCTGTTCGCGGGAGGAGGGCGCTCTGTGATCGCCGGCCGGAATTGAGAGAGCAATGAGCGTGACTTCGGGAACGAAAACTGAGAGCGGCGTCGGCGAAACGATCCGGGTCGTGATTCACGCTCTGCTGATCGCGCTGGTGATCCGTACGTTCCTGTTCCAGCCGTTCAACATCCCGTCCGGCTCAATGAAGGCGACGCTGCTGGTCGGCGACTATCTGTTCGTCTCGAAATATTCCTACGGCTATAGCCACTATTCGATCCCGTTCTCCCCGCCGCTGTTCTCCGGGCGGATCTGGAGCTCGGACCCGAACCGCGGCGACATCGTCGTGTTTCGCCTGCCCAAGGACGATTCCACCGACTACATCAAGCGCGTGATCGGTCTTCCCGGCGACCGCATCCAGATGCGGGACGGTCTGCTCTACATCAACGATACCCCGGTCGAGCGGCAGCGCATGAGCGAGTTCGTTGGGGAGGATCCGTGCGGCTCCGAAGGCGGCGGCATCTCCCGGGTGAAGCGCTGGAAGGAGACGCTGCCGAACGGCGTGTCCTACGAGACGCTGGACTGCGCCGACAACGGCTACATGGACAACACCAACGTCTACACGGTGCCGCAGGGCCACTTCTTCATGATGGGCGACAACCGCGACAACTCGACCGACAGCCGCTTCCTCGGCCAAGTCGGTTATGTGCCGCAGGAGAATTTGATCGGCCGCGCCCAGATGATCTTCTTCTCCATCGCCGAAGGCGAGCATGCCTGGATGTTCTGGCGCTGGCCGTGGGCGGTGCGCTGGAATCGTTTCTTCAAAATCGTTCGATGAAAGACGAAGCCAAGGACATCGCGACCCCACCGACGGAGGCGCAAGGCGCCCCTGATGGCGAAGCTGCGACCAAAACGCCCGCGAAGAAGAAGCGGACGCGAAGCAGCAAGGCCAAGGGCACTGATGCGAACGCGGCGCTCGAGGCGCGCATCGGCCACAGCTTCACTGACCCGAACCTCCTGATGCAGGCGATCACGCATGTCTCGGCGCTGAAGTCCGGGCGCAAGCGCGGCGACAGTTATCAGCGACTGGAATTCCTCGGCGACCACGTGCTCGGGCTGGTCGTCTCCGACATGCTCTATCACGCCTTCCCGAACGCCGACGAAGGCGAACTGTCCAAGCGGCTTGCCGAGCTCGTGCGCAAGGAGAGCTGCGCCGACGTTGCAAAATCGCTCGGCCTCGTCGACGACATCAAGCTCGGCTCGGTCGGCCCCAGCGCCGACGCCCGTCTGCGCAAGAGCGTGCTCGGGGACATCTGCGAGGCCGTGATCGGCGCGATCTTCCTCGACGGCGGCCATGCGGCGGCAGCCGAGTTCGTCAGGCGCAACTGGACCGAGCGCATGCACAAGCCGCGCCGCCCCTTGCGCGACCCCAAGACCGTGCTTCAGGAATGGGCGCAGGGGAAGGGGCTGCCGACCCCGGTCTACCGCGAGGTCGAGCGCACCGGCCCGCACCACGATCCGCAGTTCCGCGTCGCGGTGGATTTGCCGGGATTGGCCCCGGCCGAAGGCATCGGCGGCAGCAAGCGCGCGGCAGAGAAGGTGGCAGCTTCGGTGATGATCGAACGCGAAGGCGTCGGCGGCGGCAATGACGGCTGAAGCAAGCGGCGAGGCGCCCACCGCGACGCGCTGCGGCTTCGTTGCGCTGATCGGTGCGCCGAATGTTGGCAAGTCCACGCTGGTCAACGCGCTGGTCGGCGCCAAGGTCACGATCGTCTCGCGCAAGGTGCAGACCACGCGCGCGCTGATCCGCGGCATCGTGATCGAGAACAACGCGCAAATCATCCTGGTCGACACGCCCGGCATCTTCCTGCCCAAGCGCCGGCTCGACCGCGCCATGGTCTCGACCGCCTGGAGCGGGGCGCATGATGCCGATCTCGTCTGTGTGCTGCTCGACGCCAAGACAGGTATCGACGAGGAGGCCGAGGCGATCCTCGCCAAGGCGGCCAGCGTCAATCACGAGAAGATTTTGGTGATCAACAAGATCGACCTGGTCCAGCGCGAGAAGCTACTGGCGTTGGCCCAGGCCGCCAACGAGCGCATGAAGTTCGCGAAGACCTTCATGATTGCGGCAATCTCGGGCGACGGCGTCGACGACATCCGCACGACGCTGGCCGAGATGGTGCCGCCAGGCCCGTTCCTCTATCCCGAGGACCAGATGTCGGACGCGCCGATGCGGCAGCTCGCGGCCGAAATCACGCGCGAGAAAATTTATCAGAAGCTGCACCAGGAATTGCCCTACCAGTCCACGGTCGAGACCGACAAGTGGGAGGAGCGCAAGGACAAGTCGGTGCGCATCGAGCAGACGATCTTCGTCGAGCGCGAAAGCCAGCGCAAGATCGTGCTCGGCAAGGGCGGCGCCACCATCAAGTCGATCGGCGCGGACTCGCGCAAGGAGCTGATGCAGATCCTGGACGTGCCGGTGCATCTGTTCCTGTTCGTCAAGGTGCGCGAGAACTGGGGCGACGATCCCGATCGCTATCGCGAAATGGGGCTGGACTTCCCCAAGGAATAGCCAAGAAAAGATCGGTATCCGATGAGCGTGCCCAGCAACGTCCGGCGCTTCGAGGCGCTGCTCTATGCATCGTTGATGCTGGATGCCCTGTCGGTCGCGGTGCAGGACCGCACGCCCAATGCCGAGATGACCGAGCAGATGATCACGACGGCGACGCTGCTCGCCGGCGGCATGATCCTGCTGCTGGTCTATTTCGTTTGGCTCGCTGCGCATTGGCGCAAGAACTGGCCGCGCTGGGTGCTCGCGGCAGCCCTCGTGCTGTCGGTGATCTCGCTCGGCCAGATCATCGGCGAGAAGGGCATGCAGCTCGACAGCGCCATCGAGGTCGTCTCCTGCGTGCTGACCACGATGGGACTGTATTTCTCCTTCACCGGGGATGCGCAGGGCTGGTTCAACGCGTGAAGTTTCACGCGGTGCCGCAGGGTGGGCAAAGGCGCACCCTTGCGCGCCGTGCCCACCAAGTTTGGCCATGGATCAAAATCGGTGGGCACGCTTCGCTTTGCCCACCCTACGGCCCCTAGAATGGGCTACACTTCCTTCCCATGGAATGGATCGACGAAGGCATCGTGCTGGGCGTGCGGCGGCATGGCGAGTCGAGCGCCATCGTCGAGCTGTTGACGCGCGCGCATGGCCGCCATCTCGGTCTCGTCCGCGGCGGCGCCGGCTCGCGGATGCGGCCGCTTTTGCAGCCGGGGAACAGCGTCAGTGCGGTGTGGCGGGCGCGGCTCGACGAGCATCTCGGCACCTATGCGATCGAGGGATTGAAGCTGCGCGCGGCGACGCTGCTGGCATCGTCGCACGGGGTCTACGGCGTCACCCATCTGGCCTCGATTGCGCGGCTGCTGCCCGAGCGCGATCCGCATGAGGCGATCTTTGCGCTGCTCGAACATTCGCTCGACGATTTCGACGATATCGGCGGCGCCGCCGTGCATGTCATTCATTTCGAGCTGGCGATGCTCGCCGAGCTCGGCTTTGGGCTCGCGCTGGAAAATTGTGCGGTGACCGGGGAGACCACGGACCTGATCTATGTCTCGCCCAAATCCGGCGGCGCGGTGTCGCGCGGCGCGGGCGAGCCGTGGCGCGACCGGCTGCTGCGCCTGCCGCCATTCCTGCGCCAGGGCGAGGTGCAGACCGATCTCACGGAGCAGGATCTCCTGGACGGCTTTCGGCTCACCGGCCTGTTCCTGCTGCGTCACGTGCTGGAGCCGCGCGGCCAGGGCCATTCCGACGCGCGCGCCGGCTTCATCAACGCCTTGATGCGGCAGCAGGCGAGGGCGGCAATCCCGGCGCCATGATGAAATCGCGTTTCTGCCTTGCTGGCCAACATAGATTTTCCGGGAACCAAATCGGGCCGGCCGGAATTGGCTCGCGGGTTCCACAATGGGGACAGCCTAAATGTTGATCAGGGGATTCGCCTTATCCGCGGCGCTGCTCGCGTTTGCGCCTGATGCAATGGCCGGCGAGCCGCAACCTAGCGTATTTCGCCGGGCGTCCTGCACGGTCGTCCGGTACTATGTGGCCAAATATTCTGTTGCGGCCGCAGAGGCATGGGCGCGGTCTCACGGAGCGACCGAGGCCGAAATCGACGCCGCCCGCCGCTGTGTGACCAACGCGCCGCCGGCCCAAGCCCCTGGCCAAGCCAAGACACAGCCTGTCACAGCCGGCTGGGCCGGCCAGTAGGCCGCCCACAGGGAACCAATCGATCCTTGCCCGATTCGCTTCCACGGTTTAACCGGGCGGCATGGGAAAACGAATCGTTCCGCCGGAAGAACCGGCCGAAATTCACGAGGTGCCGCTGCGTGACGCGCTGGAAGAGCGCTATCTCGCCTATGCGCTCTCCACCATCATGCACCGTGCGCTGCCGGACGCACGCGACGGCCTGAAGCCGGTGCACCGGCGCATCCTCTACGGCATGCGCCTGCTCCGCCTCGATCCCGGTACGGCCTTCAAGAAATCCGCAAAGATCGTCGGCGACGTGATGGGCTCGTTCCATCCGCATGGCGACCAGGCCATCTACGACGCCATGGTCCGCCTCGCGCAGGATTTCTCCTCGCGTTACCCGCTGGTCGACGGCCAGGGCAATTTCGGCAATATCGACGGCGATAACCCGGCCGCCTACCGCTACACCGAAGCGCGCATGACCGACGTCGCGCGGCTTCTGCTCGAGGGCATCGACGAGGACGGCGTCGAATTCCGCGCCAATTACGACGGCCAGTCCAAAGAGCCGATCGTGCTGCCGGGCGGCTTCCCGAACCTGCTCGCCAACGGCGCGCAAGGAATCGCGGTCGGCATGGCGACCTCGATCCCGCCGCACAACGCCGCCGAGCTTTGCGATGCCGCGCTGCACCTGATCGAGAAGCCCGACGCGAAATCCAAGGCGCTGCTGAAATGGGTCAAGGGCCCGGACTTCCCGACCGGCGGCATCTGCGTCGATTCCAAGCAGGCGATTGCGGAGGCTTACACTACGGGCCGCGGCTCGTTCCGTGTCCGTGCCAAGTGGCAGCAGGAAGAGGGTGCGCGCGGCACCTGGGTCGTCGTCGTCACCGAGATTCCGTATCTGGTGCAGAAGTCGCGGATGGTCGAGAAGATCGCCGAGCTGCTCGACCAGAAGAAGCTGCCGCTGGTCGGCGACATCAGGGACGAGTCCGCTGAAGACGTTCGCCTCGTCATCGAGCCGAAGTCGAAGAACGTCGATCCCGCCCTGATGATGGAATCGCTGTTCCGGCTGACCGAGCTCGAAAGCAAGATTCCGCTGAACCTCAACGTGCTGATCAAGGGCCGCATTCCCAAGGTCGTGGGGCTCGCGGAGTGCTTGCGCGAATGGCTCGATCATCTGCGCGACGTGCTGATCCGCCGTAGCAACTACCGCAAGGCGCAGATCGAGCACCGGCTGGAAGTCCTTGGCGGTCATCTCGTCGCCTATCTGAACCTCGACAAGGTGATCAAGATCATCCGCACCGAGGACGAGCCGAAGCCGGCCCTGATCAAGGCGTTCAAGCTCACCGAGATCCAGGCGGAGGCCATCCTCAATATGCGTTTGCGCAATCTGCGCAGGCTCGAGGAAATGGAGATCCGCAACGAGGACAGGGATCTCCGCAAGGAGCTAAAGGGCATCGAAGGCGTGCTCGCCTCCGAAGCCGAGCAGTGGAAGAAGGTCGGCGAGCAGGTCGGCAAGGTCCGTGACATGTTCGGACCGAAGACGCCGCTCGGCAAGCGCCGTACCACCTTCGCCGACGCGCCCGAGCACGATCTCGCCGCGATCGAGGAGGCCTTCGTCGAGCGCGAGCCGGTCACCGTCGTCGTCTCCGACAAGGGCTGGATCCGCACCATGAAGGGGCATGTCGAGGATCTCTCGGGCCTTGCCTTCAAGCAGGACGACAAGCTCGGCTTCGCCTTCTTCGCCGAGACCACCTCGAAGCTGCTGCTGTTCGCCACCAACGGAAAATTCTACTCGCTCGACGTGGCCAAACTTCCAGGCGGCCGCGGCCATGGCGAGCCGATCCGCCTGTTCATCGACCTCGAGCAGGAGGCGGCGCCCGTTGCGCTGTTCGTCAACAAGGGCGGACGCAAATTCCTGGTTGCGAGCCATGAGGGCCAGGGCTTCGTCGTCAACGAGGACGATTGCGTCGGCACCACCAAGAAGGGCAAGCAGGTCCTCAACGTCGACATGCCGAACGAGGCGCGTGCGGTCACCGAGGTGCTCGGCGACACCGTCGCGGTCATCGGCGACAACCGCAAGATGCTGATCTTCCCGCTCGACCAGGTCCCGGAGATGGCCCGCGGCCGCGGCGTCCGCTTGCAGAAATACAAGGACGGCGGCCTCTCCGACGTTGCGGTCTTCGACGCCAAGGCCGGCCTGACCTGGAAGGACTCCGCGGGTCGCGAATTCTCGGCGACCATGAAGGAGCTCGCGGAGTGGCAAGGCACCCGCGCCGATGCTGGCCGCCTGCCGCCGAAGGGTTTTCCGAAGTCGAACAAGTTCGGCCGGGTGATCGGGTAGGGCGGTCCCGTGTCCCGGACGCGCTGCAACGCTTTTCGCGTTGCTGCGCAGAGCCGGGACCCACGCTGCACGGATTGCTCGGAGACATGGGCCCCGGCTCTGCAGCGCCGCACCGGACGATGCTTCGCATCGCCGGGGGCGCTGCACTGCGTCCGGGGCACCAATGAATGTGTTGTACATATCCGTCTCCACACCGTCATTGCGAGCGTAGCGAAGCAATCCAGGATCTTTCCGCGGAGGGACTCTGGATTGCTTCGTCGCAAGGGCTCCTCGCAATGACGGAGCAAGCGGCGAGGCCATTGCTCTCCAGTTCAGATTTCAAACAGCAGACAAACGTTCGCCTTCTCGCGGCGCATGTCGCCCGAGTTTGAGCTCTCGAAACGCCCTCGAAAAAGACAAGGGCGCAGGGAAGGCCGGGCGCCGGCTGGCACCCGCAGGTCCGCGCGCTGTAGAAATGCACACGGGTGGACCACAGGTGATGCCGGTCGCCCGGCCTTCCCTGCGCGAATGGTTTTAACGGTGTCCTTCGTGCTCTCCCCGGGGAGCGATGCACTATTGCCCCCGTCGCCTTGCGGATGGCTGATGTGCGGACCCGGTTGGGCCGCGGGCATCACCGCAGGGCTTGACGCACAGACCCCGGGCGTCAGGACCACACGACTTCTCCGTCCGCGCACGTCTTCGCTGGGAATCCGAGGGGTGGCGTGTGCTCGCCCCCGAAACCATGCGAAGACGCTGTCAGCGTCGTGTCGTCGGCGCAAAGCGATTGCTCACAGCCGAAGCCGCCCTGCAGTGCCTGTTACGCCCGACGCCGTCGCGTCCATCGCTGCCCGGCCTGCGGTTCGTGACGATCGCGATCCGCCCCTTGTCTCAGGCCAGGGTGTTTCGCTTGTACGTCAAATCCGAATTTCGGTAAAGTGGAATATTTTACAAGGTGAGGCTTGACAGGCGGATGGTGGGTGTGTTGCGGCTGTTTTGCCGGATGGGGCAACGGCCGACGGGGGCGTGGTGACGAGTTTTGCCTTGAGGACGGGTACTCCACATCGCACTTAGTTCGTCAACATTTCTTACAGTAGTTCCCCGGAGTTGCTGTTTCATCAAACACGGTCTGGGATGCGGCATTGCATCCTCTGTGGAGCAACAGCCGCGCTGCATTCGAATCGTACATTGAGTTGGAGACGATCATGCGCAACATCGTATTGGTGATGGTATTCGTGATCTCGCTGGCGGCTCCGGCTTTGACTCAGAAGCCCGAGATTGAAGCGATCAACAGCAAATTTGTCGAATTTTTCAACAAGGGCGATTTCCCCGGCATTGCGTCGCTTTATAGCGCTGATGCGATCGCTTTGCCGCCCGGTTCTTCGATGGTGCGGGGCCGAGTAGCCATCGAAGTCATGTGGAAAAGCATGGCGGAACAAGTCGGCGACCCGAAGCTCACAACTGTTGATGTGAAGGCGCTCGGTCCTTTGGCGGCACGCGAGATCGGCACGTTTGCTCTAAAGACCAAAGGGGCGACACCGCAGGAAGTGACTGGGAAGTACGTCGTTGTTTGGGAAAAGGTCGGAAATGACTGGAAGCTCGCCACCGACATATGGAACGAGGGCAAGTAGGCCGGCGGCGTACATGTCTGTTGTTGACCCATCAGCGAAGTGGCGACGGTTCTCATTGAGGTCCGTTTGGTGGGGCATAGCAGACGAGATTTGCTCACGCTGACATCACGGACCTATGGGCGTCACCTGTGACATCTGGCTCCGAAGGCAGGCTGAGGAGAGCTTTGAACCTCCCGTTCGCCACATCGACCTATATCTTGAAGAACCATGCGCATATGAGACTCGTCGTCGTTTCGCCGGGAGGAGACGATGACGATTCAGCGCGACTTCCGCGGTCGGCCGAACTCTAGGGGGAGAACGGATGAGCAAAATCCTGATTTGCGGCGGAGGCGTGATTGGATTGTGCACAGCGATGATGCTTGGTCGCGATGGCCACCGAGTCACAGTTCTAGAGGCTGACCCGGCCGATCAACCCGCAGCGCCCGCCGAGGGATGGAATTCGTGGGAACGTCCGGGAGTTGCCCAATTCAGGCAACCTCATAACCTCAGTTCGCGATTTCGGATGATCAGCGATCAGGAATTGCCGGGATTGACCGATGGTCTGCTTCGAGCCGGTTGCGTTTGGGTGGACTATCTGGACAGTCGATCTCTTCCCCCAACGATAACGAATCGGACGCCGCGTCCGGGTGACGAGGCCATACGCTTCGTCACCGGTCGGAGGCCCATTATTGAATGCGCCGTGGCTGCAATGACGCAAGTGGCACCTAACGTGACCATTCGTCGGGGCACCAAGGTTCGCGAACTGATCACGGGCGCTTCGGCGGTCCGTGGTGTGCCGCACGTTGCAGGGGTACGCACGACATCTGGCGAAGAGATTCGCGCTGATCTGGTAATCGACGCCATGGGACGACGAAGCGCGGCCTGCGATTGGATCATCAGCGCGGGTGCCCGTAGCCCGATCGAGGAATCCGAAGATAGCAACTTCGCTTATTTTACGCGGTATTTCTCGGGGCAACAGCGGCCTCGCAGGACGGGACGTGCACTCACGCCGATGGGCTTGTTTTCGATCCTTACCCTGGACGGGGACAATGACACCTGGTCGATCACCTTGTATACCTCGTCGAAGAACAAGGCGATGCGAGCCTTGCGCGATACGGCGACATTCCATCGCGTCGTCTCCGCATGTCCGCGGCAAGCCCATTGGCTCGACGGCGAGCCGGTAACGCCCGTCCTTCTGATGGCGGGAGTTATAGACCGATACCGACGGTTTGTCGTCGATGGTCGGCCGGTCGTCACGGGATTCGCCGCTGTAGGTGATGCATGGGCGTGCACCAATCCGTCCGCCGGACGCGGCTTGAGCGTCGGCCTTCTGCACGCGCAGGTGCTCCGTAATGTTGCGCGCCGACACATCGACGATCCCGGAGCTTTCTCCCGGGAATACGACGCTGACACCGAAAGCCAAGTCGGTCCGTTTTATCGAAATCAGATCGCCGCGGACCGCGTTCGGATCGCCGAAATGACGGCTCTGGAAGAGGGCATGCCGATGCCCGCGCCCAACCCAGTCATGGCCAAGCTTCTGGTTGCATCATCCCAAGACGCAGACGTGCTCCGTGGCCTGATCGAAATCGCAATGTGCCTTGCGCTGCCTCAGGACGTCATCGCTAGACCGCACGTAGCCGCAAAACTGGCCGAGTTGGACGGCTGTCAATTGCCGCAAGACCCCAACATCGTCGATCGACAACGGATGGCAGCGCTACTGGATGGCTGATCCTAACGAAGCCAGCTACGCCTCCGCGTGTGGTCATGGGGAGCATCGTTCGGCGCGAAACATTCGTTTCTCTTGCTAACCACGCCCTAGATCACCCCCGCCAGCCGCAGCGCCACGCCGGCGGCGCTGCTGCCCGCAAGCACCGTGAGCATGCCGAGCTTGAAGCGGAAGATCGCGGTGGCGGCCGCGATCGACAGCACCAGCGCCGGAACATCGACGCTCGTCAGCACCGGCCTGTCGAAGTCGAATGGAAACGCGTGCACCGGCACGGTCTCGCGGAACAGCGTGTGTAGCGCGAACCAGATCGAGAGGTTCAGGATGACGCCGACCACCGCGGCGGTGATCGCGCTGAGCGCGCCGGCCAATCCCGTATTGCCGCGCAGGCGCTCGATATAGGGCGCGCCGACGAAGATCCAGAGGAAGCAGGGCGTGAAGGTGACCCAGGTCGCGAGCAGTCCGCCGAACGTTGCCGCCAGCATTGGCGACAGGCCGCTGGCATTGCGATAGGCGGCCATGAAGCCGACGAACTGGAGCACCATGATCAGCGGGCCCGGCGTGGTCTCGGCCATGCCGAGGCCGTCCAGCATCTCGTGCGGCTTCAGCCAGTGATAATGCTCGACCGCCTGCTGCGCGACATAGGCCAGCACGGCATATGCGCCGCCGAAGGTGACCAGCGACATTTTTGAGAAGAACAGCGCGATCTGGCTGAAGACGTTGTCCTGACCGAAGGCCGCGAGCAGGGCCACGACTGGCACGAGCCAGAGCGCAAGCCACAACGCGCCGACGCGGATCGCGCGGCCGGTGTTGGGACGAATGTGCTCGGGCACGGCTTCGCCGAGCATGCTGTCGATCGCAGCGTTGTTGCCGCCATGGCCGTGACCGGCCGGCGCGAATTCCGGACGGCCACTTCTGGCGCCGGCATAGCCGATGATGCCGGCGGCGATGATGATGATCGGGAAAGGCACCGCTAGGAAGAAGATCGCGATGAAGGCTGAGGCTGCGAGCGCGATCATGATGCGGTTCTTGAGCGCGCGCTTGCCGACGCGCACCACGGCCTCGACGACGATGGCGAGCACGGCGGCTTTCAGCCCGAAGAACAGCGCCTCGACGAAGCTGACATTGCCATAGGCGGCGTAGACGTAGCTGAGGCCCATGATGGCGATGATGCCGGGCAGGATGAACAGCCCGCCCGCCACCAGCCCGCCGGCGGTGCGATGCATCAGCCAGCCCACATAGGTCGCCAGCTGCTGCGCCTCCGGTCCCGGCAGCAGCATGCAGTAGTTCAGCGCATGCAGGAAACGGCCTTCGGAGATCCACTTCTTCTCCTCGACCAGGATACGATGCATCACCGCGATCTGGCCCGCGGGCCCACCGAAGCTCAAGGACGCGACGCGGAGCCAGACGCGAAAGGCCTCATTGAAGCTGACGCCGTGACCGGCGTCAGCTCCTGCTTGAACGTTACGGGTATCCATTACGCCTTCACCTTGTTGGTCGGCCAATTGTGGGTCTCGGCCGTGGCATCGCGGCACCAGCGATAGAAGGCGTCGTAGAGCACCATGCCGGCCTCGAGCTGTTCGAGGTCGTCGTCATACATGCGCGACAGTCCGAGCGAGGCCGCGAGCAGGCCCGGCGCCTCCGGCGCAAGATCGGGCCGGGCGGTGTCGGCGCCGCGCACCAGAGTCGCGAGCCTGAGCAGGGCCGGCGATGCGATCCCGAACTCCTCGATCATGACATCGAAGGTGCAGAGCTCGCCGCGGTGGCTCCAGAACACGTTCTCGATGTCGAAGGGAGCTGCATTGAACCGCTCGCCGACGCCGACCACTTCGGACGGTGTCACATACAGGAACACCGCGTTGGGATCGACAAAGCGGCGGATCAGCCAGGGGCAGGCGATGCGGTCGATCTTCGGCCGCGCCCGCGTGACCCAGACGGTGCGCCCCCTCGCATCGCGCGGCGGCAGCTTGCGCGTGTCGAGCAGCGGCAGCTTCGCTGCCTTCCAGCCCTCGAAGCCGCCGTCCAGCGTCTCGGCCTGGACGCCGAGCTGGCGCAGCCAGGCCGCCGTGCCCTGTGCGAGCTTTTCGCCGCGCAGGCACGCGACGATCGCCCGGCGGCCGGCGAAGTCGCGGCCCCAGTCCTGGACCTTGTCGTGGCTGAGCTTGATCGAGCCGGGGATCAGCCGCTGATCAGCGGCAAAATCCTCCTCGGTCCGAACATCGATAAGTGCAGGGGCATTGGCCGTGCCAATCAGGCGCGCCAATTTGTCGGATGATATGGTCGTGAAAGTAGACATGATGCGTCCTCGCAAAAACCGAACGGGACGCGATACTTGGGCATGTCGCCTCGTGGGGAGATCGCTCAAATCCCCATGGCGCAGATTACAGCGAAACTAAGCAGGACTGTCAATCCACTGCATGATTGGGCCTTAGAAAATCGGACCCCGGCGGTCTATACTGCGCGCCGACAGACCTGAATTTTCTGGAGAATTCGATGCACTCGCACTCCATCGAGCAATGGACCCACGATCACGCCTTCCTCGGCGACAAGCACGAGGAGAACGAGCGGCGCACCTGGCTCGTGGTCGTCCTGACGCTGGTCATGATGGTCGGCGAGATCGTCGCCGGCTCGCTGTTCGGTTCCATGGCGCTGCTCGCCGACGGCTGGCACATGGGAACGCATGCCGCCGCGCTTGGCATTGCGGCGTTCGCGTATCGCTTCGCGCGCCGGCACCTGGGAAATGCGCATTTCACCTTCGGCACCGGCAAGTTCGGCGATCTCGCCGCCTTCTCCAGCGCGATCATCCTGGGCCTGATCGCAGTCGAGATCGCCTATGAGAGCGTGCTGCGGCTGATCACGCCGGTGCCGATCGTCTTTGGCGAGGCGATCGCGGTTGCCGCGCTCGGCCTGTGCGTCAACCTCGCCAGCGCGTGGCTTTTGCGCGGCAGCCACGATCACCACCATCACGGCCACGATCACGGCCATAGCCACGCGCATGATCATCACGATGATCATGACAACGACCATGATCATCATGGCCATCACCACCATCATCATCACGACAACAATCTTCGTGCTGCCTATGTGCACGTCATGGCAGATGCGGCGACCTCGGTGCTGGCGATCGCAGCGCTCGTCGTCGCGATGTATTCAGGCTGGGTCTGGGCCGATCCGGCCGTCGGCCTGATCGGCAGCGTCGTGATCGCGAGCTGGGCGTTCGGCCTGATCAAGACATCAGGCGCGGTGCTGCTCGACGTGCGCGCCGACGAGAAGCTGGAGCGGGTGATCCGGGCGCGCATGGAGATCGGCGACGACCGCGTCACCGATCTGCACCTGTGGCAGGTCGGCCCCGGCCATTGTGCCGTGCTGCTCTCGGTGGTGTCGGACCAGCCGAAGCAGCCGGCCGTCTACAAACGGCGACTGGCCGGGCTGAAGGGCCTCAGCCACGTCACGGTCGAGGTCGAGACCTGCCCGCATTGACGGGCTTTACGGGAATTCCGCGAACGGGCCGGGGTTGATCCTCGGTCGTGGCCTGCATGGCTGTACGGGAGGAACAACAATGATGCCCGGGATGAAGTTCGCGCTCGCCATTGCTGCACTCGCTCTGTCCAGCCCTTCAGCGCTGGCACAATCGGAAAAGCCCGGCGTCGAAAGGCTCTACGTGCTGAATTGCGGGGAGGGCACCGCGGGCGACATCTCGCGCTGGACGCCCGGCCTGAACGAAGGCAAGGCGATGGACTTCGTCGACACCTGCTATCTCATCAAGCACAGCAAGGGCTGGTTCCTGTGGGACACCGGCATTGCCGATTCCGTCGCCGCGATGCCGAATGGTCTCGTGCCCGCCGATCCCAAAGCCGTCACCTGGCGCCGGCCGAAGACGCTTGCCGCCCAGCTCGAGCAGCTCGGCGTCAAGCCCGCCGACATCAAGGCGATGGCGGTTTCGCACACGCATCCCGATCACATCGGCAATGTCGAGCTGTTTCCGCAGGCGACGCTCTATGTGCAGAAGGCCGAATATGATTGGCCCGCCGCCAACAACGAGCCGCGCTTCAAGCCGTCACATCCGGTCGAACTGCTGGCGGGCGACAAGGACGTGTTCGGCGACGGCAGCATGACGATCCTGTCGACGCCCGGCCACACGCCGGGGCACCAGTCGCTGCTGGTGAAATTGCCGAAGACCGGCGCGGTGATCCTGTCGGGCGATGCCGTGCACTTCAAAGACAATTGGGACAACCGCCGCGTGCCCAGCATGAACGTGAGCAAGGACCAGACCGCGGCCTCGATGCAGAAGATCGCCGACACGCTCGCCAAGGAAAAAGCCCAGCTCTGGATCAACCACGACAAAGCCCAGCGCGACAGCCAGAAGATGGCGCCGGAGTTTTACGACTGAGATCCGAATCTGGCGTCTTCGGTCAAATCGCCGCTTGTGCGCGAAAGCTGTGGGCGGTCAATCCGGGCGGCGCTCCGGGCGGATCAGGAACAGGGCCGCCAACGCCGAGAGGCTGAGCGCGGAGGAGACGATCAGCACTTTGGCGCCCATGATGTCGATCAGCAGGCCGAAGGCGAGCGGCGCCACCGCCTGCGCCATCCGCGCCGGCGCGCCGATGATGCCGAGACGGTAGCCAAAGTCCTTCGGCCCGAAGATCGCGAGCGGCAGCGTGCCGCGCGCGATCGTCAGGATGCCGTTGCCGGAGCCGTGGAACAGCGCAAACGCGCTCGCTGCAGCGCCGCCGAAGATCGCGACGACCACCGCGCCGATCGGATGGGTGAGGCAGGCGAGCCGCGTCGACCACAGCGGGTGGAAGCGGCTGAGAACGCCGGCTTCGAGGATACGTGCGCCGACCTGGGCCGGGCCGATCAGCGCGCCGGCCGCGATGGCCTCGACCGGCGTTGCGCCGGTCGTCTCCAGGATGCGCGGGAAATGCGCAGCCATCGCGCCGGTGACGGTCCAGACCGCGGCGAAGATGAAGGCGAGCAGGATCATGGTGCGGTCGAGCGGCAGGTGCGGCTTCTCGGCGGTCGCTGCGGCCTGCCTGGCGCCCTTGATCGCCGGGAGCATAAAGAAGTTGAGAGGCAGGCCGATCAGGATGTTGGCGGCGGCCCAGGCAAAGCAGGTCTCGCGCCAGCCGATATGGGACAGCCCCCAGGCGGTGAGCGGCCAGCCGACCGTGGAGGCGAAGCCCGCCATCAGCGTGATGCCGGTGATGGGCCTGCGCGCCTCGGTGCCGTAGATGCGGCCGAGCGCGGCGAAGGCGGCATCATAGAGGCCCATCGCCATGCCGATGCCGAGCACGAGCCAGGCGATCGCCATCACCACCACCGACTGCGAGAGGCCGAGCAGGACGAGGCCGGCAGCGATGGTCAGGTTCGAGGCCGACAGCACCTGCCGTCCGCCGACGAGATCGATCTGTCGCCCGATGCGCGGGCCGAGCATCGCCGCGATCACGAGCGAAGCCGAGAACGCGGCAAAGATCCAGTTGGAGGAGATGCCGAGGTCGTGCGCCATGGGATCGGCGAGCAGAGCCGGCAGATAATAGCTGGAAGCCCAGGCCAGGGTCTGCGTGGTGCCGAGCGCCAGGATGATCGGAAGCTGGCGCTGGGTCATTCGCGCGTGCTTCCGATTCTGGCCGACAAAGTCATCATCGCCGGCATTTGCAGCCCGCGCGGCGGACGCGTCAACCACGGCGGCGGCATATTCGACCTGCAAGGGACGGGAGCCTGGCGTCACGTCGGCCCTCGCGCCTTTCGCTCGTCACGAATGCGCGTCATAATGGCATATGCAAGTAACTTCGCGCCTTTCACTGATGAACTGGGTCGCCGGCCAGGGGCTTACGGGCCTCCCCGAACCCGAGCTGCTCCGCGGTTTCTGCGAGCGCTGCTGCGCCGAAGGGCTCGACCTGTCGCGCGGGCTCGTGGTCATCGACACGCTGCATCCGATCTACGAGGGCCGCGCGTTTCGCTGGAGCGATACGCCAACCAACGAGAGCGACGTCATCGAATACGGTTCGACCGCGGAGGGCGACGCCGCCAAGAACTGGCGCCGGTCGGTGTTCTATCATCTGCTCGAGCACGGGCACGACGAGATGGTGATCGATCTTGCCGATGCCCCGTCGCTCGATTTCTCGCAGATCGGCGACCTCGCCGAAAAGGGCCATCGGCATTTTCTTGCTTTCGTGCATCGATTCGGCGAGACCGGCGCGCTCGGACAGATGGACTGTCTCTACTCCTACTGGACGACGCGGCGCGAGCACGGCTTTACGGAATCCGAGCTGGTCGCGCTGCGCGACCTCGTCCCCGTTCTTGGTCTCGCGATCAAGTCGGCGCAGCAGGTCGACATCGTGCGCACGCTCGGCCGCGTCTATCTCGGCCGCGACGCTTCCGAGCAAGTGCTCCGCGGGCGCATCTCGCGCGGCGTTACCGAGCGCATCAACGCCGTGCTCTGGTATTCGGACCTGCGCGGCTCGACCGGGATTAGCGAAAGCATCGGTCCCGACGAGATCATTCCGTTCCTCAACGACTATGCGCAGGCCGTGATCGACGCCATCCACGATGCTGGCGGTGACGTCCTCAAGCTGATCGGCGATGGTGTGCTCGCGATGTTCTGGGGCGAGGATATGGCGGATGCGCGTCGGGCCGCGCTGCGCGCCGAGCATCTGTTTCGCAAGAACATCACTGCCTTGAACAAGCGCCGCGCGGCCGACGGCCGTCCCACCACGTCGGCCTATATCGGCCTGCATGTCGGCGAGGTCTTCTACGGCAATATCGGCAGCGAGGACCGGCTCGATTTCACCGTGGTGGGCCCGACGGTGAACGAGGTCAGCCGCATCGCCTCGATGAGCCGCTCGGTCGATCGCGAACTGCTGGCGTCATCGGAGTTTTACAAGGGTCTCGACGCCACTGGGCGCCGCTATCTCGTCTCCACCGGCCGCTACGCGCTGCGTGGCATCGGTCGCGCACAGGATCTCTACACGCTCGATCCCGACGTCGACGCCAGCGAGCCCGTGACGGGGAGCTACGAGCGGTATCTGGCGGGTTAGCGCAGGCTGCTTCCCCAACGTCGTCCTGGCGAAAGCCAGGACCCATAACCACCGTCCATAGTTTTGCGAAGATTGGTGATGACCACCGCGCGACACGTCTACTCCCTGGGGTAATGGGTCCTGGCTTTCGCCAGGACGACGCCAGGAAATGGTTCAACACCGCGCCGGCGCCTCATCGCCCACCATGTCCGGCTGCCGGTCGAGTGCCACAGCCGGTGACAGCAGGATCACCAGCGCCTGCACGCCGAACACGGCGGCGGCGAGATAGAGGCAGGCTTCCGCGCTCCAGATGCCGCCGACGATTGCGCCCAGCGCCGAGCCGAGCGGACGGGCGCCATAGCTCATGATGTTGATGGCGGAGACGCGTCCCAAGAGGCGCGGCGGTGTCACCGACTGGCGCAGTGTCGTGGTCGAGATCACCCACAGGATCGGCCCGACGCCCAGCAGGAAGAAGCTCAAGGCCGCAAGCCAGGGCGAGGGGACCAGCACCGTCAGTGCCATCACGAGTGCGGCGACGAAGCCGGTGACGGGCCCGAGCCCGACCACGGTGCCGAACGCGACGCGCTGCATCACGCGCGTGGCGACCAGCGCGCCGATTACCATGCCGACGCCGTACATCGTCAGCACGGTGCCGACGCCGGCGGCGGTCAGGCCGAGATGGCGCACGGCATAGGGCACGAACACCGCGATCTGCACGAACCATCCGGTGTTGAAGATGAACTGGGTGATGAACACCGGCCGCAGCAGCGGGTGGTGAAACACGAAGGCTGCGCCTTCGCGGATGTCCTGGAACGGGTGGCGCTGCGGCGCCGGCGCGCGGGCAGGCTCGTAGATGCCGGCGAGCAGCACCACCGCGACGGCCGAGAGCGCCGCGGCAAAGCCGAAGGCCGGGCTCGCGCCCCACCATCCCACCAGCGCGCCGCCGAGCGCAGGCCCGCTCGCAAAGGCGATGGTGCGCGCGAGCTCGATCCGCGCATTCGCCGCCGGCAACAGGTCCGGGCTCACCAGCGACGGCACCAGCGCCGGCGCGGCCACGCTGTAGACGACGGTGCCGCACACCGCAGCGAAGCCGAGCAACGCCAGCAGCGGCAGATTGAGCGCGCCCAGCGCCAGCAACAGCACGATGGCTGCGAGTGCGGCGGCCCGCAACGCCTCGGCTCCCGCCATCAGCCAGCGGCGGGAGATGCGGTCGGCGAGCACGCCGGCGGGAATGGCGAACAGGACGAAGGGCAGGGTGAGGGCGGTCTGTAGCAGGCCGGTCCGGCCTTCGGCGACCCCCAGCGTCAGCACCGCGACGATGGGCGCTGCGGCCAGTGCGATCTGCTCGGCCGATTGCGCCGCAAGGTTCGACCAGGCGAGGCGGTTGAAGGTGTCAGGGAGGCGAGGAGGCGTTGACATGGCTCATATCCTGCAGAGGCGAATTTGCGCCAATGTTCGCCCGTGAGGACCACCGAACCCACCCGCTTCCCGACAAGAGGCGAGATTGCCACGGCCACGCCAGGAACCGGTGTGGCTAGATGCAGTTGCAAATGAGTTGCAATAAGAACCAAGTCGGGTATTCTGCCAGCATGGATGCCCGATCACCCCACCTGACCCCCGACGCAGCCGGCTGGCGTGCCGACGCGCCCATCACCAAGAGCCTCGCCGAGGTCAATTCCACCGTCGCCATTCCGGCCGCCGGCCGCTGGTGGCGGCGGCTGCTGGCCTTCGTCGGTCCGGGCTACCTCGTCTCGGTCGGCTACATGGATCCCGGCAACTGGGCGACCGACCTCGCCGGCGGATCGAAGTTCGGCTACACGCTGCTCTCGGTCATCCTGCTCTCGAACCTGATGGCGATCCTGCTGCAGTCGCTGGCGGCGCGGCTCGGCATCGTCACCGACCGCGACCTCGCGCAGGCCTGCCGCGCCACCTATTCGCCGGCGGTGAACTTCCTGCTCTGGCTCGCCTGCGAGGCGGCGATCATCGCCTGCGATCTCGCCGAGGTCATCGGCACCGCGATCGCGCTGAAGCTCCTGTTTGGCATTCCCCTGATCGGCGGCGCGCTGCTCGCAGCGCTCGACGCCTTCCTGCTGCTGCTCCTGATGAACCGCGGCTTCCGCTTCCTCGAAGCCTTCGTCATCGCGCTGCTGGTGGTGATCGCGGTCTGCTTCGTGGTCCAGATCGCGGCTGCGGCGCCGCCGGTCGCGGAAGTGCTGCACGGTTTCGTGCCGAAGACCGAGATCTTCACCAATTCCGAGATGCTCTACATCGCGATCGGCATCATCGGCGCGACCGTGATGCCGCATAATCTCTATCTGCACTCCTCGATCGTGCAGACGCGCGCTTACGAGCGCAACGACACTGGCCGGCGCGAAGCGATCAAATGGGCGACGACGGACTCGACCATTGCCCTGATGCTTGCGCTGTTCATCAACGCCGCGATCCTCGTCGTGGCAGCTGCGACCTTCCACAAGAGCGGTCATCCCGACGTCGCCGAGATCGGCCAGGCCTTCGAGCTCTTGTCGCCGCTGCTCGGCCTCGGCATCGCCTCGACGCTGTTCGCGGTGGCGCTGCTGGCCTCCGGCCTCAACTCGACGGTGACGGCGACGCTCGCCGGCCAGATCGTGATGGAGGGCTTTCTCGACCTGCGTCTGCCGAGCTGGGCACGCCGCCTGCTCACGCGCGGCATCGCCATCATTCCGGTGATCATCGTCACCGCGATCTATGGCGAGCGCGGCACGGCGGATCTGCTCGTGTTCAGCCAGGTCGTGCTGTCGATGCAGCTCCCCTTCGCCGTCATCCCGCTGGTCCGCTTCGTCTCCGATCGCCGCAAGATGGGCCAGTTCGCGATTCCGGTCTCGGTCGCCGCGATCGCGTGGATCGTCGCAGGCGTGATCGTGACTTTGAACGTGAAGCTGCTGGCGGATACGCTGTTCGGGTGATGTCGCCGCAATGTTTTCTGTCATCGCCCGGTTTAACCGGGCGATCCAGTATTCCAGAGACCGTTGTGATTGAGTCGAGAAGCCGCGGCGTACTGGATGCCCCGGTCAAGCCTGGTCAAGCCGGGGCATGACAGCGAGCTAATCCTGCGGCTCCGACGTCGTGTCCCCGTGCGCGTCGATGCGCAGCCAGCCTGAGGGCGCAAGCCGCTGCTGCGGCAGGAAGCGGGCCTTGTAGTCCATCTTCTTGGAGCCCTCGATCCAGTAGCCGAGATAGACGTAAGGCAGGCCCTGCCGGCGCGCGCGGGCGATGTGGTCGAGGATCATGAAGGTGCCCATCGAGCGGCTGTCCTGGCTCGGCTCGAAGAAGGAATAGACCATCGACAGACCGTCGCTGAGCACGTCGGTCAGCGCCACTGCGATCAACTCCTCGCCGCGGCCAGTGAGGCCGCTGTCCGGGCCGCGCTTGCGGTACTCGATGATACGGGTCTCGACATGGCTGTCCTCGACCATCATGGCGTAGTCGAGCACGGTCATGTCGGCCATGCCGCCGTGGCGGTGGCGGGCGTCGAGATAGGCGCGGAATACCGAATATTGCTCGGAGGTGGGCACCGCGCTGCGCTGCTCGCCGATAATGTCGCTATTGCGCGCCAACACTTTTCGGAAGTTGCGGGAGGGCCGGAACTCGTTGGCGATGACCCGGACCGAGACGCAAGCGCGGCACTGATCGCAGGCCGGCCGGTACGCAATCGACTGGCTGCGCCGGAAGCCGCCATGGGTCAGGAGGTCGTTGAGGTCACCGGCGCGCTCACCTACGAGGTGCGTAAACACCTTGCGCTCATGTCGGCCCGGCAGATAGGGGCACGGGGAAGGCGCCGTGAGGTAAAATTGAGGGGTATCGCGCGAGTGCTGGGTCAAGGGACGTCGTGGGCCTCCGAACTGTATCTCAGCATCGCGCTACGGACGCTCCCGGTCAATTGGCCTGCTCGGCAGATCAGTCAGTCTAGAAGGTCCGGGTTGACAGGTCGTTGATCAGTACGTCCTTGCGGCCTGGGGCGCGGGTACGCGAACCGAGTTGTTAATCACGACCGTTCCCAGCACGAAATCGTGCAGCAGGCGACGGCGGCCGTTGAACAGGCCGACCAGCACCACGAAGGGCGACAGGAACGAGATCGTCACCCAGAACAGCACGGCATGGGTGGCGCCGAGGACGAAGTAACCGGGCGCGCCGTACCAGGTGCGCAGTTCCAGATCCATCACGCGCATGCCCACTGTTGCGGAGGAAGGGCCGCCGATGCTGGCGCCGTAATAGACGATGGCCCAGACCACCGAGGCCGGCCAGGCGATCCAGAACAGCGCCCAGCCGATGCCAAGCGTCACCACGCCGAACAGGGCGATGAAGATGTAGCCGAGGATCACCGGCACCGAGATCACGACCATGTCGATCAGGAAGGCGAATACCCGCCGCGTTGCAACGCCGCGGAACAGTTCCGGATGCAGATAGGGGTCGTAGGCGTGCGGCTGCATCCCGCCGTCGTTGCGCCAGGCGCCTGAATTGCCCGAGTCCGACATGTCCGTTTCTCCCAGCGAACCCCCGTGGCAGGACATGGGAACAGGTCTTCCGCATGCCAAGGGCGCGCTGGGATCAACAAGCGAAAATATTCCGGCGATTCGGCGGCTGTTGAAAGCGGCGAGTTATCAATCCCGGTGTCGTCCTGGACCCATTACCGCAGGAGGGAGGGATTGCGGCGAAATGCCACTACGAGTCCTCGTCAAACGAAAGCTGGTGGGTATGGGTCCTGGCTTTCGCCAGGACGACGATGAGGAGGCAGGTGCGCCCGGTCTTCGCCGAAACGACGATGGGGAGGCAGCGGTAGGATGGGCAAAGACGCGTTAGTGCCGTGCCCACCATCGTTCCGCGATCACAAGCCGGAATGGTGGGCACGTCGCTACGCCCTACAGCACCTTATCCTTGGCTCCGCAGCTTCTCCGCGGCCTTCGGCGCGAAGTAGCTCAGCACACCGTCGGCGCCGGCGCGCTTGAAGGCGAGCAGGCTTTCCATCATGGCACGGTCGCCGTCGAGCCAGCCGTTATTGGCGGCGGCTGCGATCATCGCGTATTCGCCGGAGACCTGGTAGGCGAAGGTCGGCATCGCGAAGGTATCCTTCACGCGGCGGACCACGTCGAGATAGGGCATGCCCGGCTTCACCATCACCATGTCGGCGCCCTCGGCGATGTCGAGCTCGACCTCGCGCAGAGCTTCATCGGTGTTGGCGCTGTCCATCTGGTAGGTCCGCTTGTCGCCGGTGAGCGTCTTGGCCGAGCCGATGGCATCGCGGAACGGGCCGTAGAAGGCCGAGGCGTATTTGGCGGCATAGGCCATGATCTGCACGTCGAGCAGGCCGGAGCGGTCGAGCCCCTCGCGGATCGCGGCGACGCGGCCGTCCATCATGTCGGAGGGTGCGATGATGTCGCAGCCGGCCTCGGCCTGCACCAGCGCCTGACGCACCAGCACTGCGACCGTCTCGTCGTTCAAGATCTTGCCGTCGGAGATCAGGCCGTCATGGCCGTGACTGGTGAAGGGATCGAGCGCGACGTCGCAGAGAATGCCGATCTCCGGAAACTCCTTCTTGATCGCGCGCACAGCCTGGCAGACCAGATTGTTCGGATTGGTCGCTTCCGATCCTTCCTCGTCGCGCAGGGACGGGTCGGTATAGGGAAACAGCGCGATGCAAGGGATGGTGAGCTTCATGGCGCGCTCGACTTCGCGCACGGCCTGATCGACACTGAGCCGGTCGACGCCGGGCATCGACGCGACCTGCTCGCGCTTATTGCTGCCGTCGATCAGGAACAGCGGCCAGATCAGATCATCCGTGGTGAGGACATTCTCGCGCACCATGCGCCGCGCCCACTCGGCCTTGCGGTTGCGGCGCGGACGGACGGTCAGATCGAGGGCAGGGGAGGCGCCGGCATCATCCCGGCGCGAAACCTCGCGCAGTTCGATCGGACGTCCGTATTTGATCGCCATTACTCTTCCTCCGGCTGGAATTATTCTTATACCAGCTCGCATGGTTCCCGTCACCGCGGCTTGACCTGCCGCAAGGGATGGCCGCCGATTGATTTTGCGGGGCGAAACAGCCAGAAGGGGGCCATGTCCGAGATCTCCACCCGCGATGCGGCCCGCGACAATGCCAGGGACAACGCCAGAGACACCGCCAGGGATGGCGCGATGTCGGTGGCTGCGATCTCGTCGGAGCGCTCCCAGTCCGATGACAATGTGTGGACGCGCCGGCTCGTGCTGTTTCTGCGGGTGATGGCTCTGCTCTCGATCCTGAAGGGTCTCTATCACTGGGCGCAAGTGACGGGTTTCGTCGGTGGCGAGGACGAGGCCTTCGAGAACCAGTCGATGGCCTGGCAGGCCGCGACCGTCTACTTCGCCGTGATCGAGCTCGTCGCGGCGGTTGGCCTATGGCTGGCGACGCCCTGGGGCGCGGTGGTGTGGTTGACGACCGTAGTGTCGATGGCGGTGATCGAGCTGATGTTCCCCGGCATCTACGGCGGCAGCCTCGTCGTGGTCGGCGTCGAAGCGTTCATGCTCGCCGCCTATCTCGCGCTCGCCTGGATGGCCGCACGGGAACGGCCGCCGTAGGCGACGTTGTCGCCCGCAAAAATTATCTCGTGCCCCGGACGCAATGCAGCGCGCCCCTGGCGATGCGAAGCGTCGTCCAGTGCGGTGTGATGCGTTGCAGAGCCGGCCTCATCTCACTGCAATCTCGTTTGTGGCTTTCTGGGTCCCGGCTCTGCGCTTCGCTTGTCCGGGACACGAGACTGGCGTTAGCGGAGTTGTGCGCGATTGATTGACCGTTGGTTGCCTAAAATTCGTAGTAAGTTTTCGTTGACCAGCCTGTTCCGCCACAGCTGTTACGCGCCCGTTTCGAAACGGGGCGGGGCTGTACTGGAATGCGACAATAGGGGCGGACGGAGGGTGAACAGGACCTTGCGAGGGTCAACAGAGGGTTGCGAAAAGTCCTTTTGCTACAGGCTTAATCCGCAATTCACTGTCTTAAATTCATGATCTCTTTATTCTCTTATTTAAGCCGATCTTCAAACGAGCCCCTTAAGTTGCACCTATCAGACGGGACACAAGTTTCGTCGAATAAGTGTCGATAAAAACGACAACAGGGGAAGTGTCATGATGAAAGCCGTCGCAACTGCGGCAGATACCGCAGAGCGCGTCTCCGGCCAGCAGGGTTCGGTGCAGTCGCTCTATCTGGAAGCTTTGACTCTGGTGGAGCGGCTGCATCGCCGGCTCCTCGACGTGATCAAGGATGAATTCGATCGCCGCGGCCGTGCGGACATCAACTCGGTTCAGGCGCTCTTGCTCTACAACATCGGCGACAAGGAGCTGACCGCGGGCGAGCTGCGCACGCGCGGTTACTATCTCGGCTCCAACGTCTCCTACAATCTGAAGAAGCTCGTCGAGCTCGGCTTCCTCGATCATCAGCGCTCGCGCGTTGATCGCCGCTCGGTGCGCATCCGCCTGACCCCGCAGGGCCACGAAGTCCGCCGCATCGTCGATGCGCTCTATCAGAAGCACGTCAAGACGGTGGAGCAGGTCGGCGGCATCTCCGGCGAGGAGTTCTCGACCCTCAACAAGTCGCTGCACCGTCTCGAGCGGTTCTGGACCGACCAGATCCTGTACCGGCTCTGAGTTCCAAGGGATCAAGGCCAAGCCGGCCCCCAACAAGACCGGCAAGCCTCCCGAACGTGCCTTAGACTTCCCCAAGCGCGCCGGCCCGGATTTCGTCCGGACCGGGGCGTTTTGTATTTTTTCGCACCTGCGAAAAAAACCTCGCAGGTGAGGAACCAGTTCCGGGCTCGGCGCTTATCTCCGTCGGATCGGAGAATGTCGATGCTGGTCGAGCGCGGGCCTCAGGCGATGAACGTGGAACTCGTGAGCGAGGCCTACGCCATTGCCGCGAACTACCTTCGCCGCTCCGGCGCGATTCCCGATTCCCTCGTCACCGACGAGCGCCTGCTCAGGATCATCGTCAAGCTGCTCCAGCAGGGCGAATTCAACAAGATCAGGCTCGCCAACAAGGCGATCGCCCGGTTCGAGACGCAGTCCGAGGCCCGCGCGGTTGCCTGATCAAAACTCCCAAGATTCAAGAGAACCAGAGGGTGCCATGGAAGCCGCCATCGACCGCATCATGCAGACCTATGACCTGCTCGCCAACCGCACCGCAGCGGCGAGCGAGGAGGCACGGGCCAAGGTCACCAACTATCTCAATACGTTGATGGAGGCCGGCGAGAAGGACACCCACCGGTTGACGGTCTGCGGCCTGACCTATCTCCGGCAGCTCGACGGCAGCGTGGACCCGGTGAAGGCGGGCTATACCGGGCTGTGAAACGCCACCGGCTCGGGCCGGCGGCCGTTGGCGCGAGCTGGGGCCCAAAGCGGTCCTAGTCCGGACAGTCGCAGAGGAGCGGTTCTATGAAACCGCTTCAGCGCCGAAAACCTCAAATTCCCACCATATCTTGCATAAATCTCAGGCCCGACCCGCAAATGCTTGGCCGGGGGCGGGCGATGTGGTAGATCGCGCGTGCTTCCGACCGCCACACCAGACCCGCCCGTAGCCCGCCAAAAGGCTGCGGCGGTGGAGATATTCGCAAGATGACCTCAGCCAAAACCGCCTCCGCGCCCGATTCGTTTTTCACCGCCTCGCTCGAGCAGGCCGACCCGGACATTGCCGCCGCCATCAGGGGCGAACTCGGCCGGCAACGCCATGAGGTCGAGCTGATCGCCTCCGAGAACATTGTCAGCCGGGCCGTGCTGGAAGCGCAGGGTTCGGTGATGACCAACAAATATGCGGAAGGTTATCCGGGCGCGCGTTACTACGGCGGTTGCGAGTGGGTCGACGTCGCCGAGAACCTTGCGATCGATCGCGCCAAGAAGCTGTTCGGCGCCAACTTCGCCAACGTACAGCCGAACTCGGGCAGCCAGATGAATCAGGCGGTGTTTCTGGCGCTGCTCCAGCCCGGCGACACCTTCATGGGTCTTGATCTTGCGGCCGGCGGCCATCTCACCCACGGCTCGCCCGTCAACATGAGCGGCAAGTGGTTCAAGGCCGCGCACTACACCGTGCGCCGCGAGGACCAGATCATCGACATGGACGCGGTCGCCAAGCAGGCCGAAGAGGTCAAGCCGAAGCTGATCGTCGCGGGCGGCTCGGCCTATTCGCGCGCCTGGGACTTCAAGCGTTTCCGCGAGATCGCGGACAGCGTCGGCGCCTATCTCTTGGTCGACATGGCGCACTTCGCCGGCCTCGTCGCCGGCGGCGTGCATGCTTCGCCGGTGCCGTATGCCCACGTCACCACCACCACGACGCACAAGTCGCTGCGCGGTCCGCGCGGCGGCCTGATGCTGTGGAATGACGAGACGCTGACCAAGAAGCTCAACGGGGCGATTTTCCCGGGCCTCCAGGGCGGCCCCCTGATGCACGTGATCGCGGCGAAGGCGGTTGCCTTCGGCGAGGCGCTGCGTCCGGACTTCAAGGTCTATGCCAAGAACGTCGTCGAGAACGCCAAGGCATTGGCCGAGGCGATGAAGAGCCACGGGTTCGATATTGTCTCTGGCGGTACCGATAACCATCTGATGCTCGTCGACCTCAGGCCGAAGGGCCTGAAGGGCAACGTCTCGGAGAAGGCGCTGGTGCGCGCCGCCATCACCTGCAACAAGAACGGCATTCCGTTCGACCCCGAAAAGCCCTTCGTCACCTCGGGTCTCCGTCTCGGCACTCCGGCCGCGACCACCCGCGGCTTCGGTGTTGCCGAATTCCAGCAGGTCGGCGGCATGATTGCCGAGGTCCTCAACGCGATCGCGCAGTCCGACGACGGCAAGGCGCCGCTCGTGGAAGCTGCGATCAAGGAATGGGTCAAGGCGCTCACCGACCGGTTCCCGATCTACCAGTAAGGCTTGGGTAAACGGATGCGCTGCCCGAACTGCAACAGTCTCGATACGCAGGTAAAGGACTCGCGTCCGACCGAGGACTCTTCTGTCATCCGCAGGCGGCGCGTATGCGTTGCCTGCAATTTCCGCTTCACCACCTTTGAGCGCGTGCAGCTGCGCGAGCTCACGGTGATCAAGCGCAACGGCCGCCGCGTGCCGTTCGACCGCGACAAGCTGATGCGCTCGGTGCAGATCTCGCTTCGCAAGCGGCAGGTTGAGCCGGAGCGGGTGGAGAAGATGGTCTCCACCATCGTGCGCGAGCTCGAGACCGGCGGCGAGGCCGAGATTTCGTCCGAGGTGATCGGCGAGACCGTGATGGAGCATCTGCGCACGCTCGACGACGTCGCCTATGTGCGCTTCGCCTCCGTCTACCGCAATTTCCGCGAGGCCAAGGATTTCGCCGACGTGCTCGGCGAGCTCTCCGGTGAGGAGGAAGCGCGGCTCGCCGCGATCCGCAAATGATCTTCCGCATATTGGATAATCATTGTTGCTGTAACCTCTTGTTTTAATTTAGTTTTTTGAGGGGTCCAAAATGAGTGGCCCCCACGGTGGCCCCCAAAGGAGCCGGATAAAAGCGGAGAGTTTCGGACAAAAACAAGCCGCCCTGAGGGGCGGCTTTTTCGTTGGCGCTCGTCCGGGCCGATCACTTGCCGGACTTCCACGGCTTCAGCTCGCGGTCGTTCATGACGTCGATGCTGTCGAGGTCGATCAGCGTTTTTCGCCCGCGCTTGTAAGCGATGATCGCCTTGGCGTTGATCTTCTCATAGAGCGTGGTGTGGCCCATCTTGGCGTAGGCACATGCCTCCTTGACCGTCGCCAACCGACGCGGCTGGCTGAAAATGGCCTTCTTCTGACCGCCGTGCTTCTTGTTCTTCTGTTGGACACGACGCGCCATCTTGAATACTATAGTCTGTAGCACTTTAGTCTTCAAGTTCAGATGATGGCGGGGTGGGCAGCCCTAACATCACCTTAGGAAAAATTATCTCTGGTCTAAGGCACTCAGCCGGACTGTCCCAAGAGGAGCTTGCGGACCGCGCAGGTATCCATCGGACCTACGTGAGCCAGATAGAACGCGGTCTGAAATCTCCGACCATCGTTATGCTTTTGAGGCTGTCGAAAGCGCTAGAGACAACCCCCAGCAAGATTATGCGTCAATTGGAGGCTGAGACTGGCTGACGGCGAAGCGGCTTAAGGTGCCCACTAGGCCGTGTATCCATAAACCCGGCGGCGTGATGCGACTCACGCAATGTCTGCTTTGCCCCTATGGCGACCGACTTCGGGCGGCAGCGCAATATGTCGCGATGGGCCAATTCCAGACATGAGGTGAAGAAGTCGGCTTTGTAGCGTGATCGGGGCTCGCTTCAAATCAGCTAATAATTGGTGAACTCGAATTATGTAGATCTCAGTAGATGTTGATCACTCGCGCAACCTCTGTTTGGTAACGGGAAGCTCTCCACGTGCGGCCCAGACGCAACATTGGTGGTGGGATGGAAAAGGTTGTCACCTTAATCGGAGCCATAGTCCTCCTTTTGCTAGGCACGGGAGCCGTGGTGGTTTTCGCAGAGTTGCGGGCGCTTGGCGGGCTGGCCTTTACGAAGTCGGTCAAGGTCACCACACCCGGCGAGGATCGCGGGTACTATTTCCGGTTCAAGGCCAGCTACGCCTACAAAGGAAAGCCGCTCGACTTCGACATCGTGGTCGGCTGCCGTGTTCGCATCACGACCTACAGGGATAACGACCGAACGGTAGAGGTCGGCATCGCGCCGATGGCGTATGGCCTCAAGATGAAGGATGGGCGCGGGATCGTGGTACGTCCGCCCGAGGCGTGTCGGGGGGAGACGACTGATAACGGCAAAGTGCCCGCAGCGTTGCTTCCGCTCGTCGTGACCTACGAGAATGCAGATCAGCCCTGGTTCGGCCTCGCCTACGCGTCTGAAGATGCCTACGCGAGCCCGATATCCGAGCTCCAGTTCTTTGGAGCGACCATTAGCAAGGCGACGCGCGAGGAATGGGAGGCATGGCGTCGTACCGAGGCGCCGAAGAATTTCGTCACTTACGAACTCCTGGGAATCAACGATAAGAATCGTTGGGATAAGCCGCGCTGGAAACCCGGGTATCGAGCCATGGGGTCGATTTGCACCGGCTTTTCGCGCGTGAAACTTCCAGAACCAGTGAGCGAAGCTGTTCGTCAATATTGGCCCGCGAGCAGGCCCGACTATTGGTATCCAAATGACGATGCGCAACGTGCATTCCGTTCTTCAGGGGATTACCGGGGACAAAAGATGCTCTTCGACGGTAATCCCCTTCGCGACTATTCTCCCACGGAAGCCGGTTTTTTCCCGGGGCTTCCGCGCCACAAGCCGGGCGCATTGATCTTCTTCTCGGGGCATGTTGTTGGCGACGTGTATCCGGCAAGCTCCGACCTTTCGATGAGTCGTCTGGATGCTGCCGGGCAGCTATCAGCAGAAATCAAGGCAAAGGCGAGAAAGAGCTACGCCGACGCGAGCGTGCGTCCCGAGCTTAAGGGCTTCGCCTCTTGTGACCTCGTCTGGAACATCGACGGCGTTCCATCCGAAATCAGCAATCCCGGCAATCCCAATGCAAATCGCATCAATGGTCAGCAAATCAACGAAGACCTGAATCGGGTGACGGGTGACTTCGCCTATGCCTTCGAACGCGATGAATACGTCTACTTCTACAAGCGCTACTCGCTGGTGAGTACCTTTGGGGGGTTATAGCTATTCTGTTCGCGGCTCACGCGCGTCATGTCATGTCCGGAACGGGTCATTTTCGACGCATTTGGCAGAGATTGAGGACTGGTTGATGTCCGCTCCTGTCCGTAAGCGCCGTACTAAGAGCGGGCCAGGAGCGTTGCGTTTGGCCGGACTGCCGTGATTCAAACTCCCGAACTGGGGGCTCGAATCATGCACTACGAACTCGCCGACCATGAATGGACCGCCATCAAGCCGATGCTGCCGAACAAGCCGCGTGGCGTTCCTCGGGTGAACGACAGACGGGTCCTGAATGCCATCTTCTGGGTCCTCCGATCAGGAGCACCCTGGCGTGATCTGCCGACGGCGTTTGGCCCATACACCGCTTGCTACAACCGCTTCGTTAGGTGGCGGCGGGCCGGTGTTTGGGGCCGCATCATAGAAGCCCTTGCGACTGCCCATGATGCCGCTGTCCAGATGATCGACACCTCCCCCAAAAAGAGCTCGGAGAAGTTGCGGGAAGCCTTGACTCTCGAAACCGGTTGCCTCCCTATCCCGGCGGCCCGCGCGCGCGCCGCCGGGATAGGGAGGCCGGATGACGGAGTTTCGCTCGGAGATCAGGGACAGTGTAATTCGCGACCTCGCTGTGAAGGTCAAAGGTTCCGATTATGGCGCTTATCTGCGCCGGATTCGGCTTGCGCGCGCCCGCGCCTTTTCTGGTGAAACGGTTGATTTCGAGTTCCCCGTTACCGCGTTGATTGGAACCAACGGCGGCGGGAAGTCGACGATCCTCGGCGCTGCCGCCATTGCGTACAAATCGATTAGGCTCGCGCTTTTCTTCCCGAAGAGTTCTCTCGGCGACGAGTCCATGCGGGATTGGAGCATGGCCTACGAGTTGGTCGACAAGTCGAAAAATCCAACTCAGAGCATTCAAAGGACTGCGCGATTCCGAAACGCCAAATGGGCACGGGATGACTTAGTCGACCGTCACGTTCTGTACTTCGGGATTAACCGAACTGTTCCTGCTGGCGAACGGCGGGAGTTCAAAAAATTCGCCACGATCAACTACAAGTTCGCCGGGTCCCGATCCGTCATGGAAAAGGCAGTTGCGGAGCAAGTCGCTCGCATCCTGGGGAAGGACGTTTCCAAGTTTCAGCGCGCCGATATCTCTGGATCGCAAGCATTTTATAGTGGCGGAGACGGGCAGATTTCCTACTCGGAATTTCATTTCGGTGCGGGTGAGTCCTCTGTCATCCGCATGGTTAGTGAGATCGAGGCCGCGCCAACCAACGCCCTGGTCTTGATCGAAGAGATCGAAAACGGCCTGCATCCGGTCGCCACGAAGGCGATGGTGGAATATCTGATGGATGTCGCCAAACGGAAGGCTATTCAATCCATTTTCACGACACATTCAGAAGATGCGCTGGAACCGTTGCCGTCTGAAGCAATATGGTCGGCAATCGATGGAAAGGCCAGACAAGGCCGTGTCTCGATTGCTGCACTACGGGCAATCACCGGTCGCATCGATCAGCGCATGGCAATCTTCGTCGAGGATGCCTTTGCTAAGGATTGGGTCGAAAGCATCATTCGGCATTTCCTGCCCGACCGGATGGATGAGATCGGCGTTTATGCGGTGAGCGGCGACGGCACAGCCCATGCAATCCATATCGCACAGGAAGAATCCAGCAGTCGCCGATAAGTTAAAGTCCGTTTGCATTGTGGATGGGAATAGCAAAATTCAGGAAGATATTCCCAGCGCCATTATTAAGCTTCCGGGCGATGTTCCTGAAGCTGAGGTCTTCAACTATGTGCGGGGCGAGATCGCTCCGTTGGCAATGCAGCTTGCCGTCGCGCTTCATTTGTCTCCTGAAAAGGATGCATGGGTCAAAAAGATCGTTGAAGGCATTTCAATATCGAACCGCGATCCCCATTTGCTCTTTCACCAAGTGGGGCGCTCTGCTGGCTTAATCCCTGCCAATATCGTTTCGTCTGCGTTTATAGGACTATGGCTTGCCGGAAACGTAGACAAGGCAAGGCCGATTGCCGATATGATTGCCGCTAACTTAGAAGGCTAACGATATGGCAGAGCGAAGGCCCAGATCGGACGACCCGGAGCAATCGAAGGCCTGCATTGAGAGGCTCAAGGAGATCGGCGCGGACGAAGATATTGGTGGCAACGACCAACCAACATCCGAAGCGTCCTGAGCAGAAACACAATTATAAGATGCAAAATTGGGACCGATGAAGTGGTCTTCCGAATGATCGAAAGCATATTGGAAGATCAATTCGCGCAGAAGGCCCGTGAGGCCAAGGATGCCGATCTCCGCTTCATGCAGCTGGCGCTTTCGCTTGGGCGCCGCGGGCAGGGTCGCACCTGGCCGAATCCGGCCGTCGGTGCGGTCATCGTCAAGGATGGGGTCATCGTCGGCCGCGGCTGGACACAGCCCGGAGGGCGGCCGCATGGCGAGCCCGAGGCCTTGCTGCGGGCCGGCGAGGCGGCGCGCGGCGCCACGCTCTACGTCACGCTGGAGCCATGCTCGCATTTCGGCAAGTCGCCGCCTTGCGCCGATGCGGTGATCGCCGCCGGCATCAAGCGGGTGGTCGCCGCGATCGAGGATCCCAATCCGGAAGTTGCCGGCCAGGGCCATGCGCGTTTGCGGGCAGCCGGCATCGTCGTGGATGTGGGTCCATGCGCTGCGGAAGCCGCGTTCGATCATGCCGGCCATTTCCGTCGCATCCGGGACAAGCGTCCGCACGTGATCCTGAAGCTCGCGGTCTCGCCCGACGGCAAGATTGGCGCGGCCGGCGGCAAGCCGGTTGCGATCACCGGCGAGGCGGTGCGCAATCGCGTGCATCTCTTGCGCGCGCAGAGCGATGCCATCCTGGTCGGCATCGGCACGGTGTTGGCAGATGATCCGCTTCTCACCTGCCGACTGCCGGGCATGGCGGCGCGCTCGCCGGTGCGGGTCGTGCTCGATCAGAGCCTACGGATTCCCGGCGCAAGCAAGCTCGTCCGCACCGCGCGCGAGACGCCGCTGTGGGTGGTGAGCTCTGAGCTCGCCGAAGCCGCGGCCGCAACGCGGCTCGGCGCGGCCGGTGCGCAAATGTTGCGCGTGCCGGCGGTCGGTGCATCAGGGCTCAATCTTACGGCCGTGTTGCATGCGCTGGCCGAGAAAGGCATCACACGGCTGATGGTCGAGGGCGGCAGCCGCGTTGCGGCGTCCTTCGTCGCGGCCGACCTCGTCGACGAAATCTGGCTGTTCCGCGGCGCGGAAGAGGTGGGCGCCGGCGGCGTCGATGCGCTCGATGCATTGCCCCTGTCGAAAATCACGCAGTCGCAGGCCTACAAGGTTCATGCTAGCGAGACATTCGGCAGGGATACTCTCACCGTTTACGAGCGCTCGTAATGTTCACTGGCATTGTCACCGATATCGGCGAGATCGTCAGCTTCACGCCAACGGCGCAGGGGCAGCTGCACCGCCTGCGCATCGCCTGTCGTTATGATCGCGCCACCATCGCCGATGGCGCCTCGATCGCCTGCAACGGCGTCTGCCTCACCGTGGTCGCCTCCGGCATTGAGGGGAATAAGACCTGGTTCGACGTCGATGCCGCCGCCGAGACGCTGGCGCTGACGACCGCAAAACACTGGAAGGTCGGAACAAAGCTCAATCTCGAGCGGGCGCTGAAGATTGGTGACGAACTCGGCGGCCATATCGTCGCCGGCCATGCCGATGGCATCGCAACGCTTCTCAGCCGCGAGGACCTGCCCGACATGGCGCGGTTCGAGCTCTCGACGACGCGCGAGCTGGCGCGCTTCATCGCCACCAAGGGCTCGATCACGCTCGACGGCGTCTCGCTGACCGTCAATACGGTGAAAGACGTGACTTTCTCGGTGCTGATCATCCCGCACACGCTGACGGTGACGACGATCGGCGGCTGGAAGGCGGGGCACGAGGTCAATATCGAGGTCGATCTGATGGCCCGCTACGCGGCGCGGCTGACGGAAATGAAGTGACCGGCGCAGCCGGAACGACGGTTTAAAACTTGGCTTACCCGCCTGCGGCGACTACATAACGCGCCGACCACTGTAGAACGGATTGAACGATGGCAGACGCGCGGCGCGCACCCCTGAAGGACCAGACCGACATTTCCGGCGCCCGCGCGCTGATTGTCGAGGCGCGGTTCTATGACGATCTCCAGGACGCGCTCCTGGACGGCGCAGTCGCCGAGCTGAAGGCGGCCGGCCTCACGCACGACGTCATCACGGTTCCCGGCGCGCTGGAGATTCCGGCAGCAGTTGCCATCGCGATCGACGCGGCTGCGGCGAACGGCAGGCCCTATGATGCGGTGATTGCGCTCGGCTGCGTGATCCGCGGCGACACCATCCATTTCGAGATCGTCTCGCAGGAATCCTCGCGCGCGCTGATGGACCTTGCGGTGGCGCGAAAGCTGCCGCTTGGCAACGGCATCCTCACTGTCAACACCGAGGCGCAGGCCTGGGCGCGGGCACGCGCCAGCGAGCTTAACAAGGGCGGCGATGCCGCACGTGCAGCGCTTGCGATGCTGCGCATCAAACGCCGCTTGGCACGGGCCTGAGTCATGGCCGACAACAACAAAAAACCGGCGGGCGCTCCGGAGAAGAAGGCGAACCGCCGCGGCGCGGCGCGGCTTGCCGCCGTGCAGGCGCTCTACCAGATGGACATCGCCGGTGCCGGCATCAACGACATTTTTGCCGAGTTCGAGAGCCATTGGCTCGGCAACGAGGTCGAGGGCGACACATACCTGCCGGCGGAGGCCGCCTTCTTCCGCGATGTCGTCTCCGGCGTCGTGCGCGACCAGAAGAAGCTCGATCCGCTGATCGACGAGGCGCTGTCGAAGGGCTGGCCCTTGAAGCGCATCGAGGCGATCCTGCGCGCGGTGCTGCGCGCCGGAGCCTACGAATTGGAGCACCGCAAGGATGTGCCGGGTCGCGTGGTGATCTCCGAATATGTCGACGTCGCCAATGCCTTCGTCGATCGCGAGGAAACCGGTATGGTCAACGCGGTGCTCGACCAGATTGGCCGCCAATTTCGCGGTGACGAGTTCGGGCGGGGGTGATGATCGCCGAGGGCGGTGAATTGATGCGAGACGGCTGCCCCATTCTCCGCTGTCATGCCCCGCGAAGGCGGGGCATCCAGTACGCCGCGGCCCGTCGATTTTTCACGACCGTCTCTGGAATACTGGATCGCCCGGTCTCTTTTTTGAAGACGCGCTTCGCGCTTTTGCCGGGCGATGACAGTGGAGTGTAGGGCTGACATCGATGACCACTCCGACCAATCCCTCCGGCGAAGACTCCCTCATCGCGCGCTATTTCAAGCCGCTGGCGACCGATGCCGGCGCGTTCGGACTGGTCGATGATGCCGCTATCCTAAGATCGGTGGGCGAGGACATCGTCGTCACCACCGACGCGGTGGTGGAGGGCGTGCATTATCTTGCTATCGATCCGCCTAACACCATCGCGCGCAAGGCGCTGCGGGTGAACCTGTCCGATCTCGCGGCCAAAGGAGCGGTGCCGGCCGGCTTCGTGCTGACGCTGGCATTGCGCAGCAAGGAGGATGCCTGGCTCAAGCCGTTTGCGGATGCGCTCGGCGAGGACGCCAAGAGCTTCGCGTGCCCGCTGCTCGGCGGCGATACGGTGTCGACCCCAGGTCCGCAGATGGTCTCGATCACCGCCTTCGGCCGCGTGCCGCAGGGACGGATGGTCGGCCGCACCGGCGCACGGCCGGGGGACCGCATCCTGGTGACGGGCACGATCGGCGATGCTGCGCTCGGCCTCGACGTGCTCACGGGCGGCGCTGCGGCGGGCGCGCTGACATCCGATCCCGCTGCACGGGATTTTCTGGTCTCGCGCTATCGCGTGCCGCAGCCGCGCAACGCGCTGGCGCAGGCCGTGCGCGATCACGCGACCGCTGCGATGGACGTCTCCGACGGGCTCGCCGGCGACCTGACAAAGCTCTGTGCGGCATCGGGCGTCTCTGCCACGGTCGAAGTGGCGAACGTGCCGCTCTCGGCCGCGGCCGCAAGCCTGATCGCGCGCAACGCTGTTTGCGTCGAGACGCTGCTGGCGGGCGGCGACGATTACGAGGTGCTGTGCACCGTCCCGCCAGCACAAAGCGATGCGTTGATCGCAGCCGGATGGACGGCAGGCCTTGCCGTCACCGCCATTGGCACGATCATCGAGGGCGGGGCGCCACCGCGCTTCCTGGACGGGCAGGGCCAGGAACTGACCTTGAAGCGGCTGTCGTACAGCCACTTCTAGGAATTGCTCCAAACCGGCATCTTAGTTCTCCGGACTGGTTAGTTCTCCGGACTGGCCCAAATACCTGCCGAGATCGGCCGTTTCGGGCTTATCCGGCGTTGCACCCTTAATTTGATTTTGGCAAGCTCGCGACCGACTGGGGCCACCCCTTCGGGCAAGGGGCGGCTTTGTTCAAAATCAAGGCGCCGCACCGCACGACGGACAACAAAAGGCGCCGGGGGTACATCAAGGATCTGAGGCAAAAAATCACATGACAGCATTATGGTTGATAGTGCTCTGCGGAGTGCTTTCCGTCGTCTACGCGATTTGGGCGACGTCTTCGGTGTTGGGCGCGGATGCGGGGACGCCGCGCATGCAGGAGATCGCAGGAGCGGTGCGCGAAGGCGCGCAGGCGTATCTGCGGCGCCAGTACACCACGATCGGTCTCGTCGGCATCGTCATCTTCTTGCTGCTTGCCTATTTCCTCGGGGTCTATGTCGCGATCGGTTTTGCCATCGGCGCCGTCCTATCGGGGGCGGCCGGCTTCATCGGCATGAACGTCTCGGTCCGCGCCAATGTGCGTACCGCCCAGGCCGCGACGACCTCGCTCGCCGGCGGCCTCGAGCTCGCTTTCAAGGCGGGCGCCATCACCGGCCTTCTGGTCGCCGGTCTCGCGCTGCTCGGCGTCACCCTCTATTTCGGCTTCCTGGTCCATTCGCTGAAGCTCGCGCCCGACAGCCGCACCGTGGTCGACGCCATGGTGGCGCTCGGCTTCGGCGCCTCGCTGATCTCGATCTTCGCCCGTCTTGGCGGCGGTATCTTCACCAAGGGTGCGGACGTCGGCGGCGACCTCGTCGGCAAGGTCGAGGCCGGTATTCCCGAGGACGATCCGCGCAACCCCGCCACCATCGCCGACAACGTTGGCGACAATGTCGGTGACTGCGCCGGCATGGCCGCCGACCTGTTCGAGACCTATGCGGTGACCGCGGTCGCCACCATGGTGCTCGCGGCGATCTTCTTCGCCAAGACGCCGATCCTCGCCAACATGATGACGCTGCCGCTCGCGATCGGCGGCATCTGCATCATCACCTCGATCGTCGGCACCTTCTTCGTCAAGCTAGGGCCGAGCCAGTCGATCATGGGCGCGCTCTACAAGGGCCTGATCGCGACCGGCATCCTGTCGTTGATCGGCATCGCGCTGGTGATCTACTACCTGATCGGCTTCGGCAAGCTCGATGGCGTCGACTTCACCGGCATGGCGCTGTTCGAATGCGGCGTGGTCGGTCTCGTCGTCACGGCGCTGATCATCTGGATCACCGAATACTACACCGGCACTGACTATCGCCCGGTGAAGTCGATTGCGCAGGCCTCGGTTACCGGCCACGGCACCAACGTGATCCAGGGCCTCGCCGTCTCGATGGAAGCGACCGCGCTGCCCGCGATCGTCATCATCGCCGGCATCCTCGTCACCTACAGCCTCGCCGGGCTGTTTGGCATCGCGATCGCGACCGCCACCATGCTGGCGCTGGCCGGCATGATCGTCGCGCTCGACGCCTTCGGCCCGGTCACCGACAATGCCGGCGGCATTGCCGAAATGGCGGGACTGCCCAAGGAGGTGCGCAAGTCGACCGACGCGCTCGACGCGGTCGGCAACACCACCAAGGCGGTGACCAAGGGCTACGCGATCGGCTCGGCCGGTCTCGGTGCCCTGGTGCTGTTCGCGGCCTACAACCAGGACCTCAAGTTCTTCGTTGCGGACTCCGCGAAACACGCCTACTTCGCCGGCGTCAATCCGGACTTCTCGCTCAACAACCCCTATGTGGTGGTGGGCCTGCTGTTCGGCGGCCTCTTGCCGTATCTGTTCGGCGCGCTGGGCATGACCGCCGTCGGCCGTGCAGCCGGCGCGATCGTCGAGGAGGTCCGCCGTCAGTTCCGCGAGAAGCCGGGCATCATGCAGGGCACCGACAAGCCTGACTACGGCAAGGCGGTCGACCTGCTCACCCGCGCGGCGATCAAGGAGATGATCATCCCCTCGCTTTTGCCCGTGCTGTCGCCGATCGTCGTCTACTTCCTGATCTACGCGATCGCGGGCGGCGGCGTGGCCGGTAAGTCGGCGGCGTTCTCAGCGGTCGGCGCGATGCTGCTCGGCGTGATCGTGACCGGCCTGTTCGTCGCGATCTCCATGACCTCGGGCGGCGGCGCCTGGGACAACGCCAAGAAGTACATCGAGGATGGCCATTTCGGCGGCAAGGGCAGTGATGCCCACAAGTCCGCGGTGACCGGCGACACCGTCGGCGATCCCTACAAGGACACGGCCGGCCCCGCAGTGAACCCGATGATCAAGATCACGAACATCGTGGCCTTGCTGCTGCTGGCAATCCTGGCGCACTGAGCGGCGGCGGCGACACAAGACAAAACCCCGCGGCGCGAGCCGCGGGGTTTTTGCTTGGCGGGCCGAGCCCTCTCACCACGTCATTGCGAGCGCAGCGAAGCAATCCAGAATTTTTCCGCAGAGGCAGTCTGGATTGCTTCGTCGCAAGAGCTCCTCGCAATGACGTAGGTGGCGATCACTGCACGTCCATCTGCAACCCTTCCTTCTGGATGATGCCGGCGAACTTCTTCGTCTCGGCGTCCACGAAGGCGGCGAATTGCTGCGGTGTGCCGTAGTCGGCGCGGGCGCCCATGGCGGCGATCTGCTTCTTGATGTCGTCGCGCTCCAGCATCGCCTTGACCTGGAGATTGAGCGCGTTGAGCACCTCGGGTGAGACCCCCTTCGGCAGGAACACGGAGAACCACGAGGATACGTCGAAGTTCGCCAATTCCGGCGCGCTCTCGCGCATGGTCGGCAGGTTCGGTGCGAGCTCGCTGCGCTCGGTCGTGGTGACGCAGAGGCCGTTGAGCGTGCCGTTCTGCACCTGCGGCAGGCTCGGATAGAGATTGTCGAACAGGATCTGGATGTCGCCGGCGAGCGCGGCCTGGAGCGCGGGGCCGGCGCCGCGGAACGGGATGTGGGTCATCTTCAGGCCGGTGAGCTGGAGGAACCAGGCGCCGGTGAGGTGAGGGCTCTGGCCGACGCCCGAGGAGGCGTAGCTCAGCTTGTCCGGATTGGCCTTGAGGTACGCGATCAACTCGGCGATCGACTTGATGCCGGTCTTCGGATGCGCCGAGACGATGTTCGGGATCCGGATCATGTTGGAGACCGGCTGAAGCTGGTCCGGCTTGTAGGTGAGGTTCTTGAAGATGCTGTAGGCGATCGCGTTCGGTCCGGGGTTGCCGACCAGGATGGTGTGACCATCAGGCTTGGCCCGGACCACCTCGGCCGTTCCGATCGTGCCGCCGCCGCCGGAGCGGTTTTCCACGACCGCCGTTTGGCCCCAGGCGGTTTGCAGGTGGGCAGCCAGAAGCCGGCCCATGACGTCGGTGGAGCCGCCGGCCGCCGCCGGCACGATGAGGCGGACGTTCTCGGTCGGCTTCCAGTCGGCCAGGCTCGATCGTGGCAGGATGGCTGCGGCCGACAGACCGGCAACGCCGGTGAGCACGCGACGGCGGGACAACGAAATGTTCTGAAGTTTCTTGGGCACGAATCCACTCCCTGCTTCTAATTTTGTTATTTTGCAGGGAGCGTATGGAACCCGGCGCGCTACGGCAAGCCGCACGAGGCGGCACGACGCCGCAGGGTGACGGCTCAGTTAAAGCTGAGCAGCTTGAACAGCGGCGCGAGGTAGCTCATCTCCTGGCCCGACGTCGCCGTGGTGCGGCTGATGAAGTCGAAGATCTTGCCGTCCTGGAGGCCGTAATTCGCCAGCCGGCGCACGCGGCGGTTCTTGTCGAAATAGATCGCGATGACGCGCTGGTCGACCACCTTCTGGTTCATGAAGGCGACCATGCGCTCGGAGCGCTGCGAGATGTAGTAGAACACTTCACCATCGAGGGTCGCGACCGTGGAGGGCGTGCCCATCACGATCAGCACCTGGTCCTGGCTCGCGCCGATCGGAATCTGCTCCAGCGCGCCGGGCGGCAGGATGTAGCCCTTCTGGAACTGCTCACCGGTGCACCCGGCGAGGGCGGCGCCGACCAGAGCCACGGCCGCGAACATGCGCAGGCCGCGCCAGCGTGCATGAAGGCCGCGCTTGTCGGCGCGCAGGCCGGTCTGGTTCGTCATCGTCATAGCGGAACTGATTCCGTCCCCTTGCGTCGCGCGAGGCGCTGAAGTACCGGGCGGAGGCTCTGAATGCAACACGCGCGCGCCCGCTTGCGGAAACCACAATGCTTTGGCCGTTCAATCACTTCAGGAAACCCCGGCTAACCCCGCCGGGCACCATTGAAGCCATCTATGGCATGATCGTGACGCAGGCGCGAGAACCCTTATTTTACCGTGACTTGGGCGTACCGGATACGGTTAACGGGCGTTTCGACCTGTTGCTGCTGCATCTCTGGCTGCTGCTGCGCCGCCTGCGCACGGTCCAGGGCGCCACCGAGCTGTCGCAGGCGCTGTTCGACCGCTTCTGCGAGGACATGGACGACAATCTGCGCGAGATGGGGGTGGGCGACCAGACCGTACCGAAGCGGATGCGGGCTTTTGGCGAGGCCTTCTATGGCCGCGTCCAGGCCTATGACCAAGCCATCGAGGGCGCCGGCGAGGCGCTGGCATCGGCGATCTGCAAGAATATCTTGAATGGGACCGGCATGGATCAGGCGCAGAGGATCGCGGCCTATGCCCGGGCCACGGAAGCCGATCTCGGCCGGACCGACGAGGCCGCGCTCTTGCGCGCGTCCTTCAAGTTTCCCCCGGCGCTGCCAGAGGATGTCATGCCATGAGCCGACCGACGACCGGATCCCAGCCCGATCCCTGGCGGGCGCCCGTGATCGTGGCGCAGGTCCCCGACACCGGCCTGCATCGCGAACTCGAGGCCTCGGCGGCCGAGCGGCAGGCGATGGCCGCGATCGCGGGCCTGCGGGAGATCCGGTCCGCCCGTGCCAGCTTCGATATCGTTCCGAAAAGCGGCGGGCGGGTCCAGGTCACCGGGCTGGTCCGCGGCCGGATCGGCCAGACCTGCGTCGTCACGCTCGATCCGATCGAGAGCGAGATCGAGGAGGAGGTGGACCTGATGTTCGCTCCCGAGGCCGAGGCGCGCCGGCTGGCCGACCTGATCGAGGAGGGGCAGGACGATCAGGAGCCGCCTGACGTCGCCGACCCACCGGAGGCGATCGTCAATGGCATCATTGACCTCGGCCGTCTCGCCACTGACGCGCTGTTCCTGGCGATCGATCCCTATCCGCGCAAGGAGGGGGCCGTGTTCGAGGCGGAGGTCACCGCCCCCGATCCGGAGGACCATCCATTCGCAGCCCTGAAGGCATTTCAGGACAGGAAAAAGGGCAAATAGCTCGGCATTTCCGGCGGGACCGCTTGGGGCGGGACACGAGACGTTTGCCGCGATGGTTTGAAGAACGGCTATATCCGTTTGATTTCAAAGCGTTTCCTGCAGATTCATCCGTCCGCTCGCGGATCGTCCTGAATGCAAAAGGCTGGGGGCAAGAGGTTGTTTCGGGGTAACAAAACGCTATTGTCGCGCCCCGGTTCGGGTGCGGCGTGGCGCTTGGCCAGTCGCCATGTCCGTGGCGAACCCATTTTGCGGCCCCGCTAGCTCAAGACCGCACGAGACCAGGTTTCCAGGACTTTCATGCCAAGCAAGGTTCGCATCGCGCTGGACGCCATGGGAGGCGATGTCGGCCCCGCCGTGGTCATTCCCGGCGCTGCCATCTCGCTGGGCAGGCACGGCGACAGCGAATTCCTGCTGGTCGGCGACCGCGCCAAGATCGAGCCCGAGCTCGAAAAGCACCCCGCGCTCAAGGCCGCTTCGAAGGTCATCCATACCGACGTTGCCGTCAGCGGCTCGGACAAGCCGAGCCAGGCGCTGCGGCGCGGCCGCAAGACCTCCTCGATGTGGCTCGCGATCGATGCCGTGAAGAAGGGGGAGGCGGATGTCGCGATCTCCGCCGGCAATACCGGCGCGCTGATGGCGATGGCCCGCTTCCACCTGCGCACGCTGCCGGGCATCGACCGTCCGGCCATCTCCGCGATATGGCCGACCAGGCGCGGGGAGTCCGTCGTGCTCGACCTCGGCGCCACCCTTGGCGGCGACGCGCACCACCTGGTCTCGATGGCGGTCATGGGTGCGGCCAAGGCCAGCGTGCTGTTCAACAAGACGCGGCCCACGGTCGGGCTGCTCAACATCGGGGCCGAGGAGATCAAGGGCCACGAGGAGATCCGCGAGGCCAGCGAGATCCTGCGTGCGAGGAACCTGCCCGAGCTCGACTATATCGGCTTCGTCGAGGGCGACGGCATCGGCAAGGGGCTGGCCGACGTCATCGTGACCGAAGGTTTTAGCGGCAACATCGCGCTGAAGGCCGCCGAGGGAACCGCGCGCCAGATGGCGGAATTACTCCGCAACGAGATGCAGCGGAGCTGGCTGTCCAAGCTCGGCTATCTCTTTGCGCGCAGCGCTTTTCAGGCCCTGCGCGACAAGATGGACCCCAACAAGTCCAATGGCGGCGTGCTGCTGGGGCTGAACGGGGTGGTGGTCAAGAGCCACGGCGGAACCAGCGCCGAAGGCTTTGCCTATGCGATCGATGTTGGCTATGAGATGGCTCACTACGATCTCCTGAACAAGATCAATCAGATGCTCAACCGCGAGGGCGGTGCACTCAGTTCCGTGCAGGCCGCGCAGGAGGCTGTTTCGTGACGAAAATCCGTTCGGTCGTGCTCGGCTGCGGCTCTTATCTGCCGGAGCAGGTGGTGACCAACGCCCAATTGGCGGCGCGCATCGACACCTCCGACGAGTGGATCGTACAGCGCACCGGCATCCGTGAACGGCACATTGCGGCCGAGGGCGAGTTCACCTCGCACCTGGCGCTGAGGGCAGCGCAGGCTGCGCTCACCGATGCCGGCGTGGACGCGCAATCGATCGAGCTGATCGTGCTGGCGACCTCGACGCCGGACAATACGTTCCCAGCAACCGCGGTCGCCGTGCAGCACGGACTCGGCATCAACCACGGCGCGGCATTCGACCTTCAGGCGGTGTGCTCGGGCTTCGTGTTCGCGCTCGCCACCGCCGACAATTTCCTGCGCACCGGCGCCTATAAGCGCGCGCTGGTGATCGGCGCGGAGACTTTCTCCCGCATCCTCGACTGGAACGACCGCGGCACCTGCGTGCTGTTTGGCGACGGCGCCGGCGCGGTCGTGCTGGAGGCGCAGGAGCAGCCGGGCAATGCCGCGACCGACCGCGGTCTCGTGACCACTCACTTGCGCTCCGACGGCCGCCACAAGGCAAAACTGTTCGTCGACGGCGGGCCGTCCTCGACCCAGACCGTCGGCCATCTGCGCATGGAGGGCCGCGAGGTCTTCAAGCACGCGGTCGGCATGATCACCGACGTGATCGTCGATGCGTTCCAGGCGACCGGACTCAACGCCGACAGCATCGACTGGTTCGTGCCGCACCAGGCCAACAAGCGAATCATCGACGCCTCCGCCCACAAGCTGCATATCGCCCAAGAGAAGGTGGTGCTGACGGTGGACCGGCACGGCAACACCTCGGCGGCCTCGATTCCCCTGGCGCTCGCGGTGGCGCGCAAGGACGGCCGCATCAAGAAGGGCGACCTGGTCCTGCTGGAAGCCATGGGCGGCGGCTTCACCTGGGGCTCTGCCCTCGTGCGCTGGTAGCAACAGTCGATAAAATTTTGCCGGAATCAGCGCGATTATCGATGCCTCTGCATTGATGAGCGCTGTTGACCGCCGTATCGTAACCTCCTAATTTCAGACAACAATTGTTCGCCGTGATGTGGGGCAGGGCGATGACCGAGACCAGCAAAACCGTAACGCGTGTTGATCTGTGCGAAGCCGTCTACCAGAAGGTGGGACTGTCGCGCACGGAGTCGTCCGCCTTCGTGGAACTCGTGCTGAAGGAGATCACCGACTGCCTCGAGAAGGGCGAAACGGTGAAATTGTCCTCGTTCGGCTCGTTCATGGTGCGCAAGAAGGGTCAGCGTATCGGCCGTAATCCGAAGACCGGCACCGAGGTGCCGATCTCGCCGCGCCGGGTGATGGTGTTCAAGCCGTCGGCGATCCTGAAGCAGCGGATCAACGCCCAGCACCGCACCAACGGCGATGGCAGCAAGGTTCAACCCGAGGCGTAACCGCCTATCGGAAAGGATTGGCATTTGGACAAGGCGCCGGATGCGTTCCGAACCATCAGCGAAGTAGCGCAGGAGCTCGACATTCCGCAGCACGTGCTGCGGTTCTGGGAGACGCGTTTCTCCCAGATCAAGCCGATGAAGCGCAGCGGCGGCCGCCGCTATTACCGGCCCGACGACGTCGACCTGCTCAAGGGCATCCGCCGCCTGCTCTACGGGGAGGGCTACACCATCCGCGGGGTGCAGCGGATCCTGAAGGAGCACGGCGTCAAATCGGTGCAGGGCCTCGCCGACAGCGCCGCCGCGGTCTCCTTCGGCGCGATTGAGGACGCCATCGGCGCGAGCCTGATGGAGCCCGAGGACGAGGCGCCGATCAAGGGCGTCACCGACACCGACGATGACGACTATCAGGGCAACGAGGAGGAAGGCATCGACTTCCGCTTCGCCGAGATCGACGACGAGGACATCCTCACCACCTTCCGCAAGGGCGGCGCCGCTGCCGCACCCGCGGGCCCCAGCGCGCTCGACCGGGAACGGCTCGGCCGGGCGCTCGCCGACCTCGTCGCAGCCAAGGAAATGCTGGATCAGGCGCTGAAGGACGGGTGAGGAGCCGCTTTCCGCCGGCTTTGCGGGCAGTTCCGGAGACTTTGGGCGGATACACCAAAATGCTGCGGCCTCGCCTTGCGCAAAGCGGCGATCCTAGCTAATGGAACGACATTCGGAGCGTGGCGCAGCCCGGTTAGCGCACTAGTCTGGGAGACTAGGGGTCGGAGGTTCAAATCCTCTCGCTCCGACCATTTTTCCAAACTCATCTGTCGGGTGTATGACCGGTGGCGTGGGGGCTTGCTCCCGGCCGTCACGGATGCGTGGCGACCAGTGGTGGGTGGCTGCTGCGCTGGTCGGGAAATTAAATGCCGAAAACAACCCCATGCACAGTAGCGATGTCATTGGAGGATAACGTTTTTCCGAATCGATTTGACGCGTCGGGCAAAACAGGGGCATAGTGTCACTATGCCAGCGGTGTCGTGATGGGAAAGTATCTCCGACAGCCGGCTCGTATCCACCGCGGGCGGCGAGTTCATCGACAGCACGATGATGCGGCCCGATTTTCTAAGAGTCGCTTAACGTCTCAGGTCGTCGCTGCTGCCAAAGCCGGCGAAAGGCACGCCAACCAAAATGCCGACAGTGCCGTATGCGATCGCGAACAGCGACGCCATCCATGGCCCTGAACTTGTCGCTATCCCGTAAGCGGCACCAAGCCCGCCAAGTGCTCCAGCAATAACGATCATATTGCGATCGTTGCGCGCCTCAACGTTGTGAATGGGCGATCGCTTGCGACCCAGGATCGGAGGACTAAACGGTTGCCTTGACCCGCAACTTGGGCAGGCAGCAGCGTTCCCGGCGACCGAGTGTCCGCAGTCGTAGCAATTGATCGGTTTCTTGAGCTGTCTCATGCTGGGGGCGTTACTCTGCTGCCCCTTTTTTACGGCGATTGCGGATGGCGATCAGAAAATTTATTATATATTTTTTATTTAATGTGATTTAATATTGGGGCCTTAATTGTAACAGTGCCCGTGCCTGAGCTTGGCCTAGAACGCTGGGCATCTCCCTCAGCCACGCATCTTGGGGTAATCTGCAGGGACCCGGGTGGCATGGATCGAGATCACTTTGACGAGATGTCCATTGATGAGTTGTGGGCGCTGCACACCGACGTGGGTCAGGTCCTAGCCGTCAAGCTGATCGCAGCAAAGCGCGCCCTGGAGGAGCGGCTTAAACAGCTCGGCCAGAGAGCAGACTGGAGGGAACCGGGGATAAAACACTAAGGGAGCCCCGGCGCGAGTGTTATAATTCGTGATTAATTTTAATTAACTAATTTATTTTTTTGACTTGCGATGTGATTTAATTGTCGCCTCGCTATACAAAAAGCGCGGCGCGGCCCTTCCTACTCCATTTCCCTTGCGCCCGCTCGGAAGGTCCGGCCATGACTGGTCTCCATCATTTCCAGAATTCCCCAACGCCAATGCGATCGGCCACTCCCTTCGAATGGGCCAACTTACCCGAGGCGGGCAATCGCGGCGGTCGAGCGGATACCGCTGCCGCTGTTCTTCGGCACCGCTTCGAAGTGCTCGCTGCTCAGATTGCCGAATTGGAAGCACTGCGCGAACGCGTCCTTGAGGCTGAGCAGAAGATCGCCTTTTGAGTTGAACAACGCAGCTACCTCCGCTCACGTCGGCCGTCCGCGCCAGATGAAGCGCCTGCCACAGCGCAGCAGCACCAATTGCTCGTGCCGTGAACGACGATCAGCGCACATAAGCAGGTGGGCACCGTCACTTCTGCGCCAGCTTAATCGTTGCCACGGGCCACTTTCCGGGATGGCCAGTAATGGAAAGACGCAAGCCGTGCGCTTCGTCCAAGTGCAGTTCCTCGACAGTCCCTGCTGTACCGTCCGTGAGCACCACCGCCTTGCCGATCAATTCTGTCTCGGCTTCGTGATATTCGCGTAGAATAGCAGAGGCGTGAGCTTTAGCCCGGGGCATCTGCCGCATCTCGTCCTGGCTATGCGAGCAAAACCGCTGAGACTGAGCTGCGTTCCTTTCTGAATGGGCGCACGAGGGCTGGATGGCTGGATGGCTTATGTCGGCCGGGCGTGCCAAGGTCCGAGGCACAACGACACAAGAACCAGAATTACAGTGACAGTGCATTCTAGCGCGCCTTCCACATCATGTCGGAGGACTCTACCTCGATCCAAATAAGTGGACTGGACTGCAATTTCTGAATGATGGCGCAGGAGCGTCGGAGTTCTTTTAATTGCACCCAAGTTCGCTCGACGCCGGTTGTGTGTTCACAACACCTCGGCACGAATCTGAGCCACGCCACGATCCGTAATCCCCAAGCTGCGCGCAGCAGCCAGCGAAAGGTCGAGGACACGACTGCGGACGAACGGACCGCGGTCATTGACTGTGACGATGACGCTTCGGCTGCCGTGAGTGACGCGCAACTTGGTGCCGAAAGGCAGGCGGCGGTGCGCCGCTGTTAGCCGATTACGGTCAAACGATGAACCGCTCGCTGTCTTGCCTTTGAAATAAGAATAGTAGGAGGCTTTGCCGGAAAAGACTCGATTTGAAGATTGGGCTCCTAAACGATCTTTCGAGGGCTCTTCCGGAGTGAGAGGTTGCGCTTGCTGTGGGGTCGAAGGTTGCGTTTGCGTTTCGTCCTTCTTTGTCTGGTCGAGTCCTTCAGGGGCTGGCTCCGCGTGAGCTTTTGGAATGATGAACCACCTCTCATCGAAGGTTTGCGCGACAGCAGGAGTCGAGTAGATCGCCATCCAAGCTGGGATTGTTGCAATCGCGATCATTCTACAAAGAACTTGCATGATCGGCCTCACGCATGAAAACTGGTGGACAATGCAAACTCATCGGCCTGTGTTCCTGCACACGCATTCTCGTGCAGACAAAGGTGAATGCATACCGATGGTTATATGCCTGGTTCCGAGAGTACTTAGGCGCAGCGCAGCAAGCAGTTATCTCGCTGCGGCGCATCGCCGCGTCCAGCAGGCACTGCTTGGCTTCTACTCCGATAGTGTAGTTCTTCGATGTCGAAACTGCTCGAGCTTCGCAATTTGCGTTAGCTGCCAGAACGCCCAGTCGTGCAAGGTCGAGATCAATAATCTTCTGGGACTTGTCGACGCTCCAGCAATGAGCGCTGGCAATATTGACTGCTAAGCGGTTGGTCGCAAATACCCCACCACCATCCTTGTCGTCTCGTCCACCAGCGTCCGCACCATCTTCTCCGACAGCATCTCGGCCTGGTTCAGCACGGTGTTGTGCGCGACGGCCTCGATCGCGCTGACGCAGATGAACGTCGCCAGGGCCGGGTCGATCTTGCGCATCTCCTTGCGGCGGCTTTCGAGATAGGTGCGCACGAGGGTGTGGACCTCGCGGTTGAAGGCTTCGACGTCTTTGAGCTGGCCGGTGCGCGGGATCTGCTCGGCGAGGACGCGGTGCAGTTTCGGGTCGATGCGATGGGCTTCGATCGCGACTGTGACGAGCTTGCGCACGGCATTCTCGATCGGCAGGTCGGCGACTTCAGCCAGCGCGGCGCGGACGAGGCCCATGATCTCCTCGTTGTGGCGCTCGATCACGGCGGCGACGAGGGCCTCCTTGCTCGGAAAATACTGGTAGAGCGAGCCGACGCTGACGCCGGCGATTTCGGCGATGCGGTTCGTGCTCGCCTTCTCGAAGCCTTCGCGGACCAGAATGCGAGCGGTTGCCTCGACCAGTGCGTCGACGGTGGCGCGGGATCGCGCTTGCGAGGCATTTTTCCGGGGTTTTGTCGGCGGTTTGCGCGCCATGGTGTCGAATCCGAATGCGAGTAGGAAAAGCGAGCGAATGCTCGCATTATATCCGCAAGTGGCAGCGGGTCGGCAAGCGTCTTTGTCGCCCTGAGAGATCAAGCCAGGCGGAGAGGTGGCCATGAGCGTCGCAAAGATGTTGTCGTCCCTGCAGTTTTGCCCTGACTTCGGTGCGCTACGCAGCGGCGATCCCGCGCCGAGCTTGCAGAGCCGTTGCTTCAATGCGCTGCTGCGGCAGCTTCCTTTCAAGCAGCAGCTCGCCTCAGCCGAAGCCGTGCAGGCGCATGTTGAGAAGCTCGCATTAGAGCCGGCCTCGTATGAGCCGACGGGACTGGGCCGCGGCGTCGAGGTGACGTTGACCAAGATGGGCGGCTGGCCCGTGTATTACACCGCGCCGTCGTCGGGCCATGAGGGCTGCAATCACGTCATGTTCCTGCATGGCGGTGGCTTCATCAACGAGATCGTGCCGGCGCATTGGCGCTTCATTGGCGAGATGACGCGGAAGGCGCGCGTCGTTTGCGTCGTGCCGATCTATCCGCTGGCGCCGCGCGCCACCGCCAAGGAGATCGTGCCGGCGACGGCCGAGCTGTTGCGCATGCTGCTGGAAGATGCGGGGGCCGCAAAGGTCACGGTGGTCGGCAATTCCGCCGGCGCGGGTCTTGCGCTCGCGGCCTGCCAGTGGCTGCGCGATCGCGGGCACCGGCAGCCGGCCCGGCTGGTGTTGATCTCGCCGGCGGCCGATGCCACGGTCAGCCGTCCGGAGCAGGTGGTGCTTGCGGCACGCGATCCCATTCAGGACATTCCGGGCATCGTCGAGGCGGGACGGCTCTATGCCGGCGAGCTCGATGTCGGTCATCCCTTCGTCAGCCCGCTCAACGGCGCGTTCCGCGCGCTCGCGCCGATGACGATCTTTTCGGGCACGCGCGACCTTCTGTATCCCGACAGTGTCGATCTTGTGGAGCGGGCGAGAGCGGTGGGTGTGGCGGTCGAGCTGCACCTGCTCCGTGACCAACCGCACAATTATGCGCTGATGCCGACGCCGGAGGGGCGACGTGCGCGTGCGCTCATTTTGCGCGCGGTAGCTTAAAGGAAGGGCGTGATCATTGTCACAGAGCGCGGCGGCCCAATGAGGGTGGCGCTATCGAGCCCATGCGGAGGGAGAATGGGCGCGCCTCCGGGGCGTTTCCTCGACGTCGTAGTTCTACGGGCCTACGCGTGGCCCTTGATCTCGTAATGGCCCGGCACGCATTTGTAGCGCTCGAGGCGCCAATTGGCGTGATAGATCGGATGCTCGCCCATCCATTTCGCCAAGGGCGCCTGTGCGCCGATCGCGCATTGCATCATCGACATCTCGGGCGTCATGTTGCTGTCGGTCACGATTTCCTCGACGCAACTGCCCGAGCTGATTGCGCTTAGCCGGCAGAGCACGGCAACGACGGTCACGAACATTCCTGTCACCTCATCGGTTGTTTCTGACCACGAAGAGGATGCAAGCGGAGTGCCAGAGCCTGTGACACGCAAACAACACGCTGGCCTGGCCGAATCGCCCCAGCGTTCGGAATTCATTTGACGATTCGGATTGTAAAAAGATTCCCCCTAAACCGAAGCCGGACAAATACGGGAACGGGGCAGCAATGCACAAATTATGGACCAGCGCCGCCCGGCGCCTTTCACGAGGCTTGCCCAGCCGTAACGGGTTGGCGCGCGTCGAAGCCGCACAATAGTCCGTCCGCCGAAATAACTGATGTCGGACATGGCAGCGCGCCGCTTTTACCTGCGGATGCGGCGCTGCTACAGTTTTGCGCGCGTTGCGGTGAGCGACGCTGTGACGAAGAAACATACCGACAAGGGGAGGGACCGAAGTCCCATGAAGGATTTTGCAGGAAAGATCGCGGTCATCACCGGCGGTGGCACGGGAATGGGGCGCGAGCTGGCGCGGCAGCTCGTGGCCGAGGGCTGCAACGTCGCGATGTGCGACGTCTCGGAAGCGGCGATGGCCGAGACCAAGCGGCTCTGCGAGGTCGAGAAGCTGCCGCAGGGCCTGCGCGTCACGACACATGTCGCCGACGTCGCGATCGAGGATCATCTGAGACGCTTTCGCGACGAGCTCGCCGAGCAGCAGAAGACGGACAAGATCCATCTGTTGTTCAACAATGCCGGCATCGGCGGCGGCGGCAGCCTGTTCACCAACACGCGCGAGCAGTGGGAGCGCACCTTCAACATCTGCTGGGGCGGCGTCTATCTCGGCGTGCGCACCTTCCTGCCGATGCTGGTCGCCGCGGACGAGGCCCACATCGTCAACACCGCGAGCGTCAACGGCTTCTGGGCCTCGATCGGCATGAACCAGGCGCACACCGCCTACAGCTCGGCCAAGTTCGCGGTGAAGGGATTTACCGAAGCGCTGATCAACGACCTCCGCCTGCACGCGCCGCACGTCAAATGCTCGGTGGTGATGCCCGGTCACATCGGCACCTCGATCGTCTCCAATTCGCGCAAGGTGCAGAGCAGTGACGGCTCGGACCGACTCAACGTCGACGAGGTCGCGCTGACCCGCAAGCGCATGGTCGCGGCCGGCGTGCCGGATGCCGACAAGATGTCGGACGAGGACATCCAGGCGGCGTTTGCCGAGCGCGCCCGCAGCTTTCTGGAGGATGCGCCGACGACTGCGGCAGCGGCCGCGAAGATCATTCTCGACGGAGTCAAGGCGGAGCGTTGGCGCATTCTCGTCGGCGAGGATGCCAGGCGCCTCGACGAGCGCGTGCGCGCCACGCCGGAGCAGGCCTACGACCGCGCCTTCTACGAAAGTTTTACGCAGGAGGTAGGCTGGCGGCTTGGCTGACCGCCCAAGAGGCGCGCGAATGTAGGTATGATAATCGTCATGGCAAGAGGTGCGCCGGTGATAATGCGTGCCATCTCTTGCCAATTTTCTTGCCAGTGTTCAGCGCCTTATGCCGAATTCGAATGTCACGCATGCGACGCGTCCGTGCGTTCAAGCGATGGTGATCTTGAATGGGTCTCATTTGACGCACGCCAGCTTGGTTGGCCAACCAAAATAGTCTAGTCAATCAGGGGTAACGCGACGATAGAGCGTAGCTCCCGATGATACCCGCATGCCTCTCCGACGACTGGACCCTTTGCCCGGAGAGAGAGGACATCTCCGCTGAATTCACGCGGCTGCTCACCGCGGCCCAGGAGGGCGGCGCCACGATCGCCGAATGCCTGATGATCGCGCGGCAGCTGAAGCGGGGCAACGATCAATCCTGGCATCGCGAGTGGAAGAAGCTGGCGCAGGCCAACCGGCAGCGTGCCGAAGCCGCCTTCGCGGAAGGCCATTTGGCGACGGCACAGCGCAACTGGCTGCGTGCGACGAACTACTATGGAGCAGCGGCGATGCCGCTCGACCCGGCCGACGAGCGCCGCTGGGTCGCAGTGCTCGCGATGCAGGAGTGCGCCCGCCGCTATTTGTCGGCCCGCGGTCCGGCCGGCGAGGTCGTGACCATCCCCTGGATCGACGGACATGCGCTGCAGGGCTACTTCCTGCCTGCGTCGTCGGGAAGGGGGCGGGCGCCGACCGTGATCTGCATCGGCGAGCCCGGCCACCGCAAGGAGGAGTTTCTGTTCAAGCTCGCGCCGCATGCGCGCGAGCGCGGATTCTCGATGCTGGCGCTGGACCTCTTCGGCGACCAGCGCGACGATTTTCTCGACGTGCTGCTGCGGCGCCGGGACCTCGAGAGCTCGATTCCCTGCGTCATGGACTATCTGGAGATGCGCAGCGATGTCGATTTCGGGCGCGTCGCGATCGTCGCGGACGGCTGGGGCTCTTCCTTCGTCGCGCGCGCGGTGTTGCAGGAGCCGCGGCTTGCCGCCGCCGTCTGCGACGGCGGGCTGTGGGATCTGCACGAGCGGGCCTTCTTCGCCAGCCGATTCGCGATGAGCGACGTCAGCATCGTGCCGGTGCCGCATGCCCCGCTGATGGCTTCCAGCGCCGACTGTCCCGTGCTGATCACGCTCGGCGAGGACGGCTGGCTCAAGGCCGATCGGGCCCGTCAGCTCGTCCAGAAATCTCGGCTCGGAAGCTCGGACGTGATGCTGAAGGTGTTCACTGCGGCGGAGACCGGCGCGGCGCAGGCGCATGCGGACAATCCCAGCCTTGCCAACGAATACATCTTCGACTGGCTCGAATCGCGGCTCGGCGCGGCCGGGCGGATCTGATCTAAAGCGCGCGTCAGAAGTCGAGGGTGAGGCGGACGCAGGCCTTCTCGAGGCGGGACTTCAGCATTGCGAGCTTGGCGGTGAATTCGGTGAGCTCGTGCTCGTCGAACTCCTGGAAGACGAATTCCTTGATGGTCTTGTACTGCTCGTTGAGGCTCGCCAGGTGCTTCTGCGTCTTCTCGGTCAGGGACAGCCGCACCACCCGAGCGTCGGTCGGCGAGGGGCGACGGCGCAACAGGCCCTTCTTCTCGAGCAGCTTGGACTGGGTGGTGACGAACGAGGGATCGACGTGGAGGAGCTTGGAGACGACGTTGACCGGGATGCCGTCGTCCTTGTCGAGGTCGGAGATGGCCATCAGGATCAGCCATTGCGGGCCGCTGATGCCGAGCGTCCTCGCCCAGAACTGACGCAGCTCCTCCAGGTACATGTTGATCGACGATATCTCCCAGGTGAAGCGCCTGATGATATCCAGATTTCCGATAGAGCGCAGGCGCGCACCCTCTTTCCTCGTTGCGGACACAGCGTCACTCCCGTGAACTGATTCTTCAGGCCGGTGTTCGTGGAAGGCCATAGTCCACGCAAGCCTGCCCTGACGCAAGTGCAGAGCAGGGTAATTTCGTCACTAAAACTACAAAGATGATCAGCTCAGCAGATTTGAGCTCACCCGTGGTGTTGCGCGCGGGGCACAGGTTTAGTGAAACAATAAAGCTGACTAAATAAACTATTTTGATTAGCGGAACAGCGTAGGCATATTGGCTGGCGACGGTGGGGGGTACCTCGATCGTCCCGTTGCAGGTGGTTCGCTCACGTCCCTCGCGTTGCAAGCGGGTGCGTCCGAAAGCGCGAAGCGGCCGAGCGGATTGAAGAGGCGGGGACCTGGGGGGCCTCACGGTCCAGTCTCCGTAAATGAGCAACTTGGAGGTTTTAAATGAAAGTAGTGAAGAGCCTTTTGCTCGGCACTGCGGCGGGTCTGATCGCCGTAGGTGGAGCCCAGGCGGCCGATCTTCCGGTCAAGGCCAAGGCGGTCGAATACGTGAAGATCTGTTCGCTCTATGGCGCGGGTTTCTACTACATCCCGGGCAGCGACACCTGCATCAAGCTGGGCGGCTATCTGCGTGCCGAAGTGGCGCTCAATGCCGGCGGCAACTACAGCGCTCAGTACAACGGCGTCTTCGCGGCGAACAACCGCCTGACGAACTACTACTCGATGCGCGCTCGTGAGGATCTCAACATCGATACGCGCACCGCGACCGAGTACGGCGTGGTCCGCACCTATTTCGATGCGGTCTTCACCTGGACGACTGGCAGCTATGTCGGCACCGGCTCTGCCACAGGTGCGACCGGCTACAGTGCCACGACGGCTGGCTCGTCCACCATCAACCCGACGGACGGCGGCATCTCGGGCGGATCGCTCGGCGTCTACTACGCCTTCATCCAATTCGCCGGCTTCACCATGGGTAAGTCCGTGTCGCAGTTCGACGCGCCCTGGATCAACTATCCCGGTAACAACTTCGACCAGCTGGTCGGCGGCAGCGGCTCTACCAACGGCGTCGCCCAGTTCACCTACACGGCTGATTTCGGCCAAGGCGTGTCGGCGACGATCTCGGCGCAGGACCAGACTCAGTTCTTCACGACCAACATCTGGAACACGGCCGGCATGAGCACCACCGGCGTCCTCGGCGGCGCCTACGGCTCGAACGACATCGGTGGCACCCGGTCGCCCGACATCGTCGGCGTCGTCCGTGTCGACCAGGCCTGGGGCCTGTTCCAGGCGTCGGTCGCCGCGCACGACAATCACGTCGGCTACTACGGCGCCACTGAAGTCACCGGTCATCCGGAAGACAAGTGGGGCTGGGCCGTCCAGCTCGCTCTGTCGATCAAGAACATTCCGACCGGCGCAGGCGACGTGATCAACGTGTCGGGCGTCTACACCGAAGGCGCGAGCCGCTACAACTTCCAGTCGCTGGCTGCGACCAGCTACTCGATGTTCGGCAGCTCGAATGCGGCGTATCAGAGTATCGGCTTCGCCGGCGTGTCTGACGCGGTGTTCGGCCCCGGCGGCAACCTCGAGCTGACCAAGACCTACGGCTTCCGTGGTGCCTACACCCACAACTGGAGCCCTTACTGGAACACGGCGCTCTACGGCGCGTGGGCTGCGGTCAACCACAGCGGCACGGCGAAGGGCCTGATCTGCGGCAGCGCCGCGTTCGCGACCCTGACCGGCACCTGCAACCCGGACTTCAACATCGGCCAGGTCGGTGTCATCACCCGCTGGACGCCGGTGAAGAACCTGACCTTCTCGGCCGACTTCACCTACAGCCATCTCGACCAGAAATATTCGGGCGTGATCACGACCGGAGCACTGACGAGTGTCGCCAAGCCCGCGGCAACGTATGAGCTGAAGGACCAGGACACCTACAGCCTGCTGCTGCGCGCCCAGCGCAACTGGTAAGCGCGCTCTTCGGACATGAAGCAGCCCCGGCGGGAAACCGCCGGGGCTTTTCTTACGAGAGGAATTCGGAAATCCGGCAAACACGCAGTCGATGAAGACGAGCCATGCGATTCGATCGTCCTCAGACTTATTTACTTACCTGAGTTACTAAGCTATATGGTTCTCAGCCGATTACGAAAGTTGCGGCTCTTAGCTTCACGCTAAGCCTCCAAGAACCTCCGGTGATGCCCCGCCGGAGGTTTTTCGTTTTGGGAATGGTTGTTTCAGCCGCGCATGGCGCGGCTGCGCGAGTTCGGCCGGTAGGCGAGGCGGCTGTGGCCGGCGCAGTAGGACTGGCCGTCGGGCGCAGTATTGCCGCAGAAGCAAAAATCGTCTTCGCCCGGCGTCGAGATCGGCCAGCGGCAGCGATTCTCGGAAAGCTCCAGCAGCGAGCAGCGGTTGGCGTCGTCGATCGGCCCTGTGATCACAGGCGCGTCGGTCTCGCCGTAGATCGTGGCGAGCATCTCATATTGCAGCCGCGGCACGGCCCTCGTCGCGCGCGCCGGCGCAAAGCCCCTGTCGTGAACCTTGCGCTCGTCGGCCGTCCGGCCCCGCGTCAGATTCAATCGGGACAGCTTGCCGATCACGGCGTTGCGGCTGACGCCGATGTCGGCGGCGATCTCGCGGCAGGAGAGGCCGGCCTCGAAATGCCGCTTCAAGAGTTCAATGCGTTCGTCGGTCCAAGTCTGTGAAGCAGTCTGTGAAGCAGTCGGGGAAACAGCAGGCATGTGTCACGGTCCCAGGTTGCGAGATGTCGGCCATCCGCCTCTCGAGATCCGTCCGCCTCACGTCCGGCGCGCGCTCACGTCCTGCCATTGTCGCGGATCGACAAAAGCCCGTCCTTGATGGCGAGACGGATGCCTTCCTCGATCAAGGTTCGTGCGACGCCGGGGACGCTGGTGCCGTGGGTGCCCTGTCTCACCAGTTTCTCCAGATAGGTGATGGTCGAGAGCGCCAAGGTTACGGGAATACGGTCAGTCTCGGCTTTTTCGGTGGCCATGGCCCGAACGCTAGCCTCTTACTCGGGTACATAAAAGTAACGATTAAGACTCTATTTAGGTTCAGGGGTGGAAGTCAAATCCGGGCCAGACCGGTGCATCAGCCCATTGGAATCGCTGGAGAAGTTCGGGCATGGCGCGGCGCGCCGCCCGAAAGCCGGGCGGCGGGATGCATTGACACGTCCAGGAAAGGGGGCTGGCTCAGCCGTGCACGATCGCCTTTTCGATCATGCAATGGATGCCCTTGGCGCCATTGACGGTCTGGGTCACCCGCAAATCGGCGGCCAGGCTGCACAGCGTATAGGCGTCCTCGCGCGACAAGTTTCGCGTCTCGCCGAGCAGCGCGATCATGTCGCGCAGCGCGCGCACCACGCACTGGTCAAGGTCGGGGTCCATCGCCATGGTCATGTAGTGCGTCGCCGTTTCGGCGCGGGGATAGTCGAACTTGAGATCCTTGCGCAGTGTCAGGCGGAAGCGGCCCCGGAGTGCGGTCTCGATCGCGGTGACGCAGACCTCGCCGTCGCCTTGCACGCCGTGGCCGTCGCCGCAGGAGAACAATGCGCCCGGCACGAACACCGGCAAATAGAGCGTCGCACCCGCACCTAACTCCTTGTTGTCGAGATTGCCGCCCATGGCCCGCGGGATCAGCGAGGAGATGCGGCCCCAGCTAGGTGGCGGCGACACGCCCATCACGCCGAAGAACGGTTTGAGCGGCAGGTCCAGGCCCCATGGCATGCGGCCGACCATCCGCGACCGGTCGAGCGGAATATTCAGGATACGCGTCTCGTGGAAATCGTCGGGCAGGGTGCCGGATAGCGGCTTGATCATGTTCCAGCCCCAATCCTGCCGGAGCTGGACGTCGAGGATCTCGACCGCGAGCACGTCGCCGGGCTCGGCGCCTTCGACCGCGATCGGGCCGGTGAGGATGTGGCCGGGCAGCATGCGCTCGTTCCTGGCGTGAACCTCGAACATCTCCGGCGGAATGTGAAACTTGTTGCGGTCGGGCAGCATGTCCGGACCGCCGCTGATGGTGTCGACCGTCACCTCATCGCCGCTGGCGACGGTGAGGACGGGCTTGAGCGCAGCTTCGAAGAAGCCCCAATGACAGGTTTCGGGGCTGGAATGCAGGTGGTGATGGGGCATTTGCCGCGTCCGGTTGGTTTCATCGGCCGCGGGCTTGACCCGACGATCGATCCTCTTTCAAGAAGATTTCCGAAGAAGGCCGGGCCGGTCAAGCCCGCGCATGACAGGCACGATCATTTCAGCGAGGCTCCCCTGTTTTTCGCTCTTTCCAAGACTCTCGGCGTCGCGCTGCTGCCGATCAATCTCCTGGCCGAGCTCGGAATCCTGTCTGTCGTGCTGATGGCGACGCGCTTTGCTGCGCTCGGCCGCAAGCTCGCCGTGACGACGCTGGTTCTGCTGGCGCTCGCGGCGTTCTCGCCGCTGGGCAATCTCCTGATCTATCCGCTGGAGTCGCGCTTTGCGCCGTGGGATCCGTCGCGCGGTGCGCCCGATGGCATCATCGTGCTCGGCGGCTCGGTCGACACCGATCTGTCGGCGGCGCATCGGACGTCAGTCGTCGCGCACGCGGCCGATCGTCTATTTGCGCCGGCCGAGCTTGCCCGCCGCTATCCCAATGCGCGCATCGTCTTCACCGGGGGCACGTCGAACCTGGTCTCGACCAACGCGAGGGAAGCAGATTATTCCGCGCCAGTCCTGGAGAATACCGGCATCGCGAAGGAACGCCTGATCCTCGAGCGGGACTCCCGCAACACCTGGGAGAATGCCATCTTCACGAAGCAATTGGTGTCACCGAAGCCAGGCGAGCGCTGGCTCCTGGTGACGTCGGCCTTTCACATGCCGCGCTCGATGGGAATCTTCCGCAAGGCCGGATTTGACGTCGAAGCCTATCCGGTGGACTGGCGAATGGGCGGACGTGACGATCTCTTCTCCTTCACCAAGATGGGCGCGGACGGCCTTGGCCGAACTGACGTCGCCGTGCGCGAGTGGATCGGCCTCGTGGCCTACCGCCTGATGGGCAGGACCGGCGAGTTGCTTCCGGGACCCACCAAGGACTAGAACGAGAGCCGTAAAACAAGAACAGACGGCGCGCGACCGCCGGCTCGGAGGACGCCATGCAACAGCAGAGTGCGGACAGGATCGATCTTGCCGGCCTCGTCGCCGATCTCAACAGCCTGCTGCGGCTGAAGACGACGGTGATCGGCATGAAACTGTTCGCGCGCGCCGCGGACATGGAGGCGATCCCAAAAATCCGGCGGCCGAACGCGATCCACACCACCGACCAGATCGTCAGCATGGCCGCGCGTCTGGGATGGACCGTCGGCATCACGGCCGACGATCTCGTGGGTGCGCAATGCCGCGCGGTTATCGGTCTTGCGCCGCAGGATGAAAAATGGCTCGCCGGCGAAAATTACGTCGGCGTGTGGCACGGCACGGCGGAAGATGCGCGCAAGCGTCAGGAAGCGCTGGACGTGGTGCCGTTCGGGCAGTATCAGGCGCTCGCCGTCAGTCCGCTGGCGAGCGGCCGGCTCGATCCGCCCGATATCTGCCTCGTCTACGCGACGCCCGGGCAGATGATCATCTTGATCAACGGGCTGCAATATACCGGCTACAGGAAGTTCGAATGGGGCGTGGTCGGGGAGACCGCTTGCGCGGATTCCTGGGGGCGGGCGCTCAAGTCCGGCGAGCCCAGCCTGTCCTTGCCATGCTATGCCGAACGGCGCTATGGCGGCGTGCCGGACGAGGAGATGCTGATGGCCTTGAAGCCCTCGCATCTTGCGAAGGCGATTGAGGGCATGAAGGCGCTGGCCAAGAACGGCCTGCGCTATCCGATCCCGCCCTATGGCATTCAAAGCGACGTCCGCGCCGGCATGGGCGTGAGCTACGCGAAAAAGTAAAGGCCGATCATGAGCTCTGCGAAATTCGACATCGTGGTCTATGGCGCGACCGGTTTCACCGGCCAGCTCGTCGCCGAATATCTGGCGGCGCATTACAAGGACGACAAGGCGCTGAAATGGGCGATGGCCGGCCGCAGCCTCGACAAGCTGAACTCCGTGCGCGAGGCGATCGGCGCGCCCGCGGATACGCCGCTGATCGTGGCGGATGCGGCCGATCCTGCATCGCTGAAGGCGATGGTGGCGCAGACCAAGTCGGTGATCACGACGGTCGGTCCGTACCAATTCTACGGCGAGGGCTTGCTTGCGGCCTGCGTCGCTGTGGGTTCGGATTATTTCGATCTCTGCGGCGAGCCGGTCTGGATGCGGCAGATGATCGACAAGTACGATGCGGCGGCCAAGGCCAGCGGCGCGCGCATCGTGTTTTCGTGCGGCTATGATTCCGTGCCATTCGAGCTTGGCACCTTCTTCGTGCAGGAAGAGGCCAAACGCGTGTTCGGCGCGCCGGCCGCGCGCGTGAAGGGCCGCGTGCGCGACATGCGCGGCACGCTGTCAGGCGGTACCGCGGCGAGTGCGAAAGCGACCTTCGATGCGGTTGCCAAGGACCTCAGCCTTGTTGCCATTCTCAACGACCATTTTGCTCTGACGCCGGGCTTCACCGGTCCGAAGCAGCCGAAGGGCAACAGGGCGTCCTATGAGGAGGATCTGCAATCCTGGGCCGCACCGTTCATGATGGCGCTGATCAACACCCGCAACGTCCATCGTTCCAACATGCTGATGGGCTTTCCCTACGGCAAGGAATTCGTCTACGACGAGATGGTTCTGACCGGTCCCGGCGAGAAGGGCGAGGCCAACGCGAAGCGCGTGATGGCGGCCAATGCCGAGAAGACCGGCCCGAACGCACCGAAGCCGGGCGAGGGGCCATCGAAGGAGGAGCGCGAGAACGGTCTCTTCAATCTGCTCTATGTTGCCATCGCACCGGACGGCCGCCAGGTGCGCGCCGGCGTCACCGGCGACCGCGATCCCGGTTATGGCTCGACCTCGAAGATGATCTCCGAATGCGCGATCTGCCTGCTGCGCGATGCGGCCGACGTTCCGCCCGGCTTCTGGACGCCGGGCGCAGCGATGCAGCACAAGCTGATCAAGCGGCTGGTCGAGAACGCGGGGCTGAGGTTCGGGGTGGAGAAGTAGGTGCTTTCTTCGCCTCGCCCCGCTTGCGGGGAGAGGCCGCCGCGCGAAGCGCGGCGGGTGAGGGGGAGCCTCCGCGAGTTCAATGCTCACCGTTTTCGCGGAGAGGGCCCCTCACCCTAACCCTCTCCCCGTAAGAACGGGGAGAGGGAGAGAAAGAAGCTACACCGCCCGCGCGTCATACGCATACATGAAGTCCATGCCCTTGGCGCCCAGCGGTAACAGCCACTTCAGCATCTGATTTCTGATCCACGCACCGGTCGCGCTGAACTCGCGCTTGCTGTTGCCGTTGCGGCGGGCCATGGCGACGATCTTTTCGGTGCGCGGGCGCCGCTCGGCCTCGAACGCCTGGAAGGTGGCGCTGAGCTCCTGGCCCTCCTGCATCAGCCGCGCGAGCCGCATCGCGTCTTCGAGCGCCAGTGAGGCGCCCTGGCCGGCATGGGGACTGGTCGCATGCGCGGCATCGCCGATCAGCAGCGAACGCTTGCGCGACCAGGTCGGCAAGGTCGCGACGTCGAGCGTGTCGGTGACGACGATGTTCTCGGCCGCTTCGATGATGTCGGGAATCGGATCGTGCCAGCCGCGGTGGAAACCGCGCAGATGCTGCTTCAGCGTCGCTGGGTCGAGCGCGCGGAACATCGTGGCGTCCATGCCGTGCGCCGGCTGCGTGCTCCACCACATCACGCCGTCGTTCGGATCGGGGCTGCAATAGCCGTAGCCGAAGAAGCCGCTTTGTCCGAACGTGGTCTCGACGTGACGGCCGATCGGCCTGCCGTCGAGCACCGCGTGCGGGACGAAGCCGACGAAGCCGATCAGTCCGGTGTCGAACGGTTGCGGCCCGTCCGGCACCACCTGGCGGCGCGCCACCGAGTGCACGCCATCGGCGCCGATCAGGAAGTCGCCCTCGGCCGTGGTGCCGTCGGCGAAGTAGGCGATGATCGGCTGGTCGCCGCGGTCCTCGATCTTGATCAGGCGCTTCTCGAAATAGAGCGAGACGCACGCGCACCAGGCTTTGTCGATCAGGATCTCGTTCAGCGTGGCGCGGGAGATGTTGACGGCCGGCTGGCCGAAGCGACGCGCCAAGTCGCGGTTGATCGAGCCCAGCTTCTCGCCGCCTTGCGAATAGAAATCGAAGGCCTCCGCGACCGATCCGCGGCTGATCAGTTCGTTCGCGAGGCCGATCTCGTCCATGACGTGCATGCCGTTCGGCGCGATCTGGAGGCCGCCGCCGATGCCCTTCGAATAGGGCCAGGCCTCATAGATCGCGGATTCGATGCCGGCGCGGCGCAGCAGGATGGCGGCCACGGGCCCGGCGATGCCGGCGCCGATGATCAGGGCCTTGCGGGGACGGCTGGACATGGCTTGCTCCCGAGGTTTCCGTGGTGCTAGGAGAAATTACGGCCACTAAATCTCTTAGTGGCTAAGATATATATCGAGTAAGAGAAGGGGCCGACCTTGTCAAGGACGAAGGCGCGCACGGCGTTGTTGCAGGAGCTCGAGGCGGCGATGCGCAGGTCGTCCGCGCAGGGCGTGCTCTACGGCCAGACCGTTGCGAATGTTGCCGGAATTGCCAATTCCGACCTCGAATGCATGGACATCCTCTATCTCGAAGGCCGCGTCACCGCGGGCCGGCTCGCCGAGGTCACGGGCCTGACGACGGGCGCGATCACGGGCGTGGTCGACCGGCTCGAAAAGGCAGGGCTGGTGCGCCGTGAACGCGACGAGACCGATCGCCGGAAGGTTTTTATCGCGGTCGTGCCGGACGCGGCGATGAGGATCGGTCAGTTCTACGTGCCGATGCAGCAGGCGATGGAGAAGGTGTTCGGCGGCTATTCCGACGAGGAATTGCGCTTGCTGCTACGCTTCGCCAATGATGGCTACAAGGGCGTGCTCGCAGCCACAGAGGCGCTCAAGAGCCTGCTCGACACGCCGCCGGAAAAGCGGCCCGCTCTCAAGCTGAAGAAGCTTCGTCGCTAGCCGCCTTGTAGACCTGCGCGGCCGCGATCATGCCCCACATCGCGCCCAGCATCATCCAGAAGTGCCGCCAGTGGTCGGTGTCGATCACAAAACTTTCGCCGACAGTGCCGACGAAGGCTGAAAATATCGCGAGATAGGCGCGCTGCCAGGGCACACGGACGAAGATGTGGCGGAAGCCCATGATGAGGGTGGTGAAGACCAGCGCGGGATAGCATACGCCGGAGAGCCAGCCGCCGGACATGAAGGCGTTGAGGTAGGAGTTGTGGGTGTCCTCGGGGAAGTAGCGGTGGAATTGCAGCGGGCCGATGCCGAACGGCAGGTCGAGCGCCATCTCCGCACCGAGGATGTGGCGGCCGAACCGGCCGAAGCGGCCCTCGTCATAGCTCTGATCGAAGCTGGCGCGTTGCTTGAACATCTCGGCAGTGGAGTCGAATGACAGCAGTGCTGCGATCAGCGCCAGCCCCAGCACCGCGGCGACGATCGCCATGATGATGATGCGCGAGCGCTGTGCGTTGGTGCGGCTGGTCAGCACCATCAGCGCCAGCATGAAGGCGGAGGTCAGCACCAGCCCGCCCCAGGCGGCACGGGAGAAGGCGAGCAGGATCGCCAGCGACATGATGCCGAAGGCGATGACGTTGCGGAACGCCTTGCCGAGCTTGTCCGAGACCACGCTCTGGAGCGCAAACAGCGCCGGCAGGATCAGGAAGGCGCCGAGCACGTTCGGGTCTTTGAACGTGCCGCGTGCGCGTCCGTAGAGTGTCAGGAGGTCGTTGCCGCCGGGAACCAGATGGAAGTAGCCGGCGACCGCCAATAGCGAGGCGACCATGGCGCCGACCACGAGCCCGCGGCGGAGCATGTCGAGCCGGGCCGCCGTATCCTCCGAGGTGACCATCGCGAAGAACACCACGGTCACCGCCATGTACCAGGAGGTCGCGATCCAGCTCACCACCTCGGACTGCTCGAACAGCGGGATCGCGCTGATCGTGTAACCGACATTGAGCAGGACCAGCAGCGCGACCAGCGGCATCAGCGCGAGCCTCAGCCGCAGGCCGGTGGCGAAGAAGGCGACGGTCGCGAGCAGCGTCGCGATCTCGTAGGGGCTCGGCTCGATGAACACGATCGCGCCGGACGCGCCGACCAGCCACACCAGCGCGCGCTGCAGCGCCAGCACGCCGGGCGCAGCCGGCGCGGCTAATTTCACTTCACCGGCTGTCGCCGCATAGGCCATCACACGCTCATACGCTTACGGTACTCGTCGTCACAACTTCCGCTGTCATGCTCCGCGAAAGCGGGGCATCCAGTACTCCGAGCCGTTCGTGGCAGTTCTCGCTGCCGGTGATTACTGGATCGCCCGGTCAAGCCGGGCGATGACAGCGTGGCTCGGGGGTAGCAACCTCAATACGCGTTCTCGTTCTTGGTCAGCAGCGAGATCGGCGTCTTCAGGAGAATGTAGAGGTCGAACAGCACCGACCAGTTCTCGATGTAGTAGAGGTCGAACTCGACGCGCTTCTGGATCTTCTCTTCATTGTCGATCTCGCCGCGCCAGCCGTTGATCTGGGCCCAGCCGGTGATGCCGGGCTTGACCCGGTGGCGGGCGAAATAGCCGTCGACGGCTTCGTCGAACAGCCGGCTCTGGAGCTTGCCCTGCACCGCATGCGGACGCGGGCCGACCAGCGAGAGATTGCCGGAGAACACCACGTTGAAGAGCTGCGGCAGCTCGTCGAGGCTGGTCTTGCGGATGAAGCGGCCGACGCGGGTGACGCGTGGATCGTTCTTGGTCACGACCTTCGAGGCGGTCGGATCGGCCTGATGGTGGTACATCGAGCGGAACTTGTAGACGTCGATCCGTTCGTTGTTGAAGCCGAAACGCTTCTGGCGGAACAGCACCGGGCCGGAGCTGTCGAGCTTCACCGCCAGCGCCACCAATCCCATCACCGGCAGGGCGGCGAGCAGCGCGAGGCTGCCGACGATGCGATCGAACAGCCACTTCATCACCAGATCCCAGTCGGTGATCGGTGCCTCGAACACGTCCAGCGTCGGCACCTCGCCGAGATACGAATAGGAGCGGGGACGGAAGCGCAGCTTGTTGGTGTGCGCGGAGAGGCGAATGTCGACCGGCAGCACCCAGAGCTTCTTCAGCATCTCCAGGATGCGCGTCTCCGCCGAGATCGGCAATGCGAACAGCACGAGGTCGACGCGGGTGCGGCGGGCGAACTCGACGATGTCGTCGACCTTGCCGAGCTTGCGCGCGCCGGCGCAGGTGTCGAGCGCGCGGCTATCGTTGCGGTCGTCGAACACGCCGAGCACGTGGATGTCGGAATCCTCCTGCGCCTTCAGCGCCTCGACGAGCTGCTCGCCGTTGCTGTCGGAGCCGACGATAATGGTCCGGCGGTCGAGCCGACCCTCGCGCGCCCAGGCGCGCACCAGCGAGCGCAGGACGAGACGCTCGGCCATCAGGGCGGCGAGCCCGAGGAAGTAAAAGGCGGCAAGCCACAGCCGCGACACTTCGCTGCCGAACTTGGCGAAGAACGAGATGCCGATGAACAGCAGGAAGACGACCGACCAGGACGAGATCATCCGGGTCAGCTGCCGAAGCTGCCCGCGGAACAACTGCACCTGATAGATGTCGGCGGCCTGAAAGCAAACCACGGCGGCGACCGCCACCGCAATGATCTCCGCAGGATAGACCCAGCTGAAGGCACCGGCGAGCGGCATGACATAGCCGACATAGAGCGCAATGCCGACGAGGCTGAGCAGCGCGAAGTCAGCCAGGCGGACGAAGCCGGCGATCACGATCGGTGAATAGGCGCGGGCGACCTTCTGATTGACGACCTCGAGCGCAGCGGGCGAGAGCCGGCGGCGGCGCTCCACAAAGGGTTGGGCAGCGGGCGTCGCCGCGGCGCTGGCCGCGGCATCGAGCATCGAGCGTGCGTTGAGCGGTTCCACGGGCATCCACGTCCATTCCAAAGCCCCGCGGCACGGCCTTGCGCGCCCGGGCGAGCATCCCCTGGGCCTTCGATTATCGAACAAATCGGAAGATTTTCTAAAGCGGGCTTAAGGATGGTTAATGATTGGCAAATGCGTCGCGATAGGCGGCGAGCACGCCGTCGACCATCGCGGCTTGCGAGAAATGCGCCGAGATGCGCGCGCGCAAGGCGGCCGCGCGCTGCGCCGTTGCTTGGGGATCGTCGAGGGCGGCCGCGATCGCCTCGGCCATGGCCTCGGAATTGCTCGGTGCGAACAGGGCCGGACTCTCAGCCCCGAAGATCTCGGGAATGCCGCCGATCCGGGACGCGATCATGGGAATGCCGGCCGCACCCGCTTCGATCACGACATAGGGCATGGAATCGCCACGCGAGGGGACGACCAGCAACCGCCCCTTGGAGAAGCCGTAGCGCGCCTTGACATGGCCGATGAAGCGGATGGCCGTGGAAAGGCCGAGCCTCTCGACCTGAGACTTCAGCGCCGCGGTTTCCTCGCCATCGCCGCCGAGCGTCAGCGTGACCTTCTTGCCGCCCTCATGCAGGCGCGCCACGGCATCGACCAGCAGATCCGCGCCTTTGATGTGCCTGAACTCGCCGACATAAGCGAGGTCGGTGGCATCGTCGGCGATCACGACGGGCTCGAACTCTTCCGGCGTGACACCGTTGAAGACGCAATGGACCACACCCTTGGGCGTGCCGACGATGCGTTGATAGGTGTCGCGGGCAAACGCGCTCTCGAACAGAAACAGGTCGGTCGCGTCCATCAGCGTGCGCTCGAGCCGCGCGTAGAACTCGCCCTTGAAGGTGTTGAGGGGATAGTGCAGCGAGCCGCCGTGCGGGGTGTAGATGCGGATGGTGTCGTCCGAGCGCCGCCGCATGCGGATGAAGGCGCCGGCCTTGGCGCCGTGGCCGTGCATGACGTCAGGCTTGAGGGTGGCGATCAGGCGCCGCATGCGAAGCCACACCAGAACATCGCCAGGTGACGGTTCGCGATGGATCGCGAGCCGATGCACGCCGAGCTTCAGCCGCGGCGCGAGCTCGGCAAGCGCCTTGTCGGCGCGCTCGCCGCCGGTGAGGCTGTCGGCGAGGATGCCGACATGATGGCCGCGGTCGACCTGGCCATTGGCGACGTCGAGGATATGGCGGAAGATGCCGCCAACGGGTGCGCGCACGGCGTGCAGGATGCGAAGCGGCCGGTCGGGAGAGGGGGGCATGATCAAAACCAGCGCTCGACGGCGGCTACCGAACAATTCTCGCGAAATAATCGAGATGGATTAAGGGGCCTCGTGGTTAACAAACGGTGACGAGCACGCGTGCGGCGGTCGCCGGACGTCGCGATTAACCCAGCGGCAACCTTAATGGAGTGTAATCGCTCCGGTTGAGATAGAGTCGCAGCGTTGCCCTGCGGGAGTGTTCGATGCGTTTAGCGTTCTGGCGTGCCGGCAAGGACAAGGCGGTGATCGAGCGGGCCGTCTCGAAGTCCAAAGCCGAAGCCGCGCCCAAGATCGAAGCCAAGATCGCAGCAGGGCCTGCGCCCGTTGTCGCGAAGCAGGCGCCAGTCGAATCCGGCGACATCGATTTGCATGCGCTCGGCGCGGCATTGGCGCGCAAGCGCGGCTGGATCGTCGTGCCGACGGTGCTGGTGCTCGTCGCATCCATCGCCACCGTCAACCTCGTCACGCCGCGCTATAAGTCCGAAGCCCGCATCCTGATCGACGGACGCGAGAACGTGTTCCTGCGCCCGAACAGCGATCGCACCGAGGAGCGGCAGGCGCTCGACGCCGAAGCCGTCACCAGCCAGGTGCAGCTCGTGCTGTCGCGCGATCTCGCGCGCGAGATCATCAAGAAGAACAAGCTCGCGGAGCGACCCGAATTCGATCCGGTGCTGCAAGGCATCTCGCCGCTGAAATCGCTAGCGGCACTGGTCGGCATCGGCCGCGATCCGTTCTCGATGACGCCGGAAGAGCGCGTGCTGGATGCCTATTACGAGCGCCTCCAGGCCTACGCGGTCGACAAGTCGCGCGTGATCGTGGTCGAATTCCAGTCCGCCGATCCCGAGCTCGCCGCGCGTGTCGCCAACTCTATTGCCGACGGCTATCTCGTGCTCCAGCAGGGTGTGCGGCAGGAGCAGGCCAAGAATGCCAGCCAGTGGCTCGCGGGCGAGATCGAGAATTTGCGCAAGAAGGTCTCCGACGCCGAGGCCAGGGTCGAGGATTTTCGTTCCAAGTCGAGCCTTTTCGTCGGCACCAACAACACCACGCTGTCGAACCAGCAAATGGGCGAGATCAATACTCAGCTCAACAACGCGCGCTCGATCAAGGCCGACGCAGAATCCAAGGCGCGCCTGATCCGCGAAACACTCCAGAGCGGAAAGCCGATCGAGGCATCGGAGGTGGTGAACTCCGAATTGATGCGGCGGCTGTCGGAGCAGCGGGTGACGCTGCGTGCGCAGCTTGCCGAGCAGTCGTCCACGCTGCTCGGCAATCACCCGCGGATCAAGGAGTTGAAGGCGCAGCTTGGCGATCTCGACAACCAGATCCGCGACGAGGCCGGCAAGATTTCGCGTTCGCTCGAAAGCGACGCTCGAATCGCCAGCGGCCGGGTCGACGGGCTGACGGCGAGTCTCGAGCAGCTCAAGAAGCAGGCTGCATCCACCAACGGCCAGGACGTGCAGCTCCGCGCGCTGGAGCGCGAAGCCAAGGCGCAGCGCGACCTCTTGGAAACCTATCTCGCCAAGTACCGCGAGGCCAACACTCGCGAGACCATCGATACCGCGCCGACGGATGGCCGCATCATTTCGCGCGGCATCGTCTCGAACACGCCGGCCTATCCGAAGAAGCTGCCGATCGTGCTGATCGCGACGATCGCGACGCTGCTGCTGTCGTCCGGTGTCGTCGTTACCGGCGAGCTGTTGCGCCAGACCGCGCCGCGCGCGGTAGCTGCGGTCCTCCCGTCGCGGGCTACGCTGCGTCATGAGCCGGTGGTCGAGCCGATGGTCGATCCGGTCGTCGACGAGCCCGGGCCGCTTCAACCAGCGATGACGGCTGAGGCCGACATCACCGAACTCGCCGAGATCGAGCAGCTGGCCGAGCGCCTGCGCGCAGCGGGCGCGGCGGCGAAGAAGATCACGGTGCTGGGCACCGCGGCCGGCACATCGATCACGCTCTCGGCGCTGACGCTCGCCCGGCATCTCGCGCGTGACGCACGTGTCGTCGTGGTCGATCTCGCCGCGTCCTCGCCAACCATTGCCGCGGTGGCTGTCGATGCCTCTGCGCCTGGCCTTGCCGAGCTGATGCAGGGCGAAGCGTCTTTCGCGCAAATCATCACCCGGGACAAGCTGTCGCGGCTGCATCTGGTCCTGGCCGGCCGCCCCGGCTTCGATCGCAGCTTGCTGCAGTCGCCGCGGGTGACGCTCGCGATCGATGCGCTGCTCCGCGCTTACGACCACGTGCTGCTGGATGCCGGCAGCGCCTCCGACCTGCCGGCGGAATTGCTGACGACCCATGCCCGCGCCGTCGTGGTGCCTGAGGCGTCGATGGCGCCGGATGCGCGCACGCTGATGTGCGAGCAGCTGAGCGCCGTCGGCTTCAGCGACGTGACGATGCTGAGCAAGCCGGTGCAGCCGACGGATGCGATGGAGGCGCCGCGCGTCGTGGCGGCGTAGGCTTTTCTTTCTCTCTCCGCGCGTTCGGAATCGTAGGGTGGGCAAAGGCGCGCTTGCGCCGTGCCCATCATCGATCCAATACCGCAACAGAAGTGGTGGGCACGCTTCGCTTTGCCCACCCTACGATACTTTCCTTTGCGGGAGCAGGGCAGCTCGCAAGCGGAGAATTGCTACCCGAACGCCTGCCGCAGCCTGCGCGCAAAATCGAACAGCATCTGGTTCTGCTTGACCATTCGCTTGCCGCGGCTCAGTGAGGACATTGCCATCGCCGCGAGCTTTCCGCGTGAGGTCAACGGGACGAAGCTGTCGAAAATCTCTTCGTCGTCCTTGCAGAACATCCGCTTGTAGTCGTCCGAGCCGATGCCGAGGTCGAGCGAGCAATAGCCGCGCTCGGCACAGGCGTCGATGATGTAGCGCATCAGGATCAGGCCCGGGCTGTAGCGGGCGTGCTCAGACATCGTGTAGGTGTTGAACATCATCGAGAGGCGCTGGCCGTCGGCGACGCCGGCGAAGATCGCGATCACGTCCTCGTGGCATTCAAGCGCGTGGATGTCGATCACGCGTCCGTCTCCGCGCCGGGCAAGGCAGGCGTTGCGGATGAACTGTTCGACCCCCGGTTCGGCGAAGACGTTCGGCAGTTTCTGCTCCGCCATCCGCGCCGGCTTGACGCGGAAGAACCAGTCGAGCAGGCGCGCGATGTCCGCATCCTCAGTCGCAAGGTGGTAGCGGTAGCCGGCGAGGGCCTGGAGCTTCTTCTCCTTGCTCTTGAGACGGCGGCGGAAGGAATTGCTGATCCGCGATGCCGGCGGGCCGGCCGGCTCCATCGCCAGCAACGGGCAGCCGTTGACCGAGCTCTGCCGCGGCAGCAGCGCAAACGGGTTCTGTTGATCGTGCCAGCGCTTGGGTTGCTGCGTTAGCGAGAGGACGTCGACATGCTCGCGCAGCGGCGCAAGCAGCGCATCGAGGTCCGCGAGGACGGCCTGTGCCGCGAATTCGGCGTTCCACAGACCCATGTTGAAGGTGGTATGCTTGCCGCCCATGAAGCAGGCCGTGCGCACGCCGTGGCTTTGGCGCAGCGACAACGGCAGCAGCAGGAGCGGCCTGTGCTCGGCGTCGCGAGCGATCACAATGAAGGGGCGGGCGCCCTCGCATTCGCCGACCAGCTGCTGCCAGGGAGCGAGCAGGTCAAAGCGCTGATAGGGTGTGAAGAGGTGGCCGCTCTCCTCGAAGGCGCGCCAGGCCGCCTCGGCCTCGCCGAGATCGGTGACGATGTCGACCTGGGCGATGCGGCTCGTTTTCGACCGCGCTGGCGCTTCTGCCGTCCGGCTTTGCATCGCCGCAGCCATGGTCATTCGCGAAACCTGTCGAGGAATCAAAAATATACGTATTTCGGCCCGTGGCCGACCTTTGCAAAGAAGTGTCAACAAAGGGTAATGATAATAGGCGGGGGGAACAGGCGCCGGAGGGAGGTGTAGACCTTGGCATCCGACGACAGATGGCCGGCGCGTCTGCGGCTTGAGCTGGCCTGGTTCAGCGGTCAGGCTGCGCTGCGCAGCCGTGGTGCCGGCGCCATCCTGCGCTTCGCGCATGTGCGGCCGCGGCGGCGCGGCCGATTTCAGCCGCTGGGCCAGCACGAGATCACGCCGCAGTTCCTCGATCGCGCCATTCGCGCGCTGAAGCAGTGGAAGTACGATTTCCTTGGCATGGACGAGGTCTGCCGCCGCGCGGTGACGCTGCCGGAGAAACGGCGCTTCGTGGCACTGACCTTCGATGGCGCTACTAAGGATCTCATCAACTTCGCTTATCCGGTGCTGGCGCGCCACGCCGTGCCCTTCACGATCTATGTGCCGACCGCGTTCCCCGATGGCGTCGGCGAAGCCTGGTGGCTCGCGCTCGAACGGATGATCGCGCGCGAGAGCCGCATCAGCCTGATCATGGACGACAAGGAGCAGCGCTTCACCGTCACTGACAATGCCGAAAAGCAGGCGGTGTTTTCGTATCTCGAGGGCTGGCTGCGTTCGCTGCCGCCGGCGGATCTGTCGGCGGCGATCGCCGATCTTTGCACGCGCTACCGAATAGACCTCGCCGCGCTCTCACGCGAAGCGTCGATGGATTGGGAAGACCTGACCAAGCTCGCCGCCGATCCGCTCGTCACGATCGGCAGCGCGACCGTAAACTATCCCGTTCTCGCCAACATGAAGGATGCGGCCGCGCTCCGCGAGATGACGATGGGCAAGGCGGTCGCGGAAGCGGCCTTCCGCCGCGAGATCAGGCATCTCGCCTTTCCGTTCGGCGATCGATCTTCGTTTCGGCGCAGCCACGTCGTGATGGCGGAGGAGGCCGGCTTTGCCAGCGCCGTGTCGACGATCCCTGGTATCGTGGATGCGGAGGGACGCACCAATTTGCGCGCGCTGCCGCGGATCTCCTGGGACGGCCGGGTCCAATCGCTGCGCAGGATGCGCGTGCTGATGTCAGGCGTTGCCTTTGCGCCGGTGAAACCGACGAGCAGCGTCACGAGATAGGCGCTACGAACTGGATTTGGCGCGATCGGGACGCTGCATCCAGCTCACGATCGGCATCGCCGGCAGCACCCAGCCCATGCCGACGACCACATAGTAGATCGCCTGCCGCCAGCCGGACTCGGCGATCCATGGCATCTGCGCCAGCGCCATGCCGAGCAGAGCCCAGACCGTGGCCAGCACTAGGAGCAGGATGGCGCCGAGGAACTTGCGGGTGCGGATCGTCATGGCGGGAGCTTGCGGCTTTCGCGTAACTTGCGCTGCGGGAGCGGGGGACTATAAGGGGCGCGCAGTCCGGTTCAAGCCTGGTTTTTGCTCCCAATGACGACGATTTCCGCCCCGTCCCAACCGCATCGCGCCGTGCGCGTGTGGCTGATCGCCGTGGCCGCGCTGATCGCGCTGATGGTGCTCGTCGGCGGCGCGACGCGGTTGACGGAATCCGGCCTCTCGATCGTCGAATGGAAGCCTGTAACGGGCAGCGTGCCGCCGCTCACCGAGACGCAGTGGACCGAGGCGTTCGAGGCCTACAAGAGGATCCCGCAATATCGCGAGCTCAATGCGGGCATGAGCCTGTCCGAGTTCAAGGAGATCTTCTGGTGGGAATGGAGCCACCGGTTGCTCGGCCGTTTCATTGGCTTTGCCTATCTGCTGCCATTCCTGTTCTTCCTGTGGCGCGGCGGCCTGCCGGGTGAACTGAAGCGGCGGCTGTGGCTGCTGTTCGCGCTCGGCGGCCTCCAGGGCGCGGTCGGCTGGTGGATGGTAGCCTCGGGCCTGTCGGAACGCATCGAGGTGTCGCAATATCGGCTGGCGACCCATTTGATGCTCGCGCTTCTGATCTTCGCCGGCATCGTCTGGACGGTGCGGCGGCTCAAGGAGCGGCCGCAGATCGCCGTGCCGCCGCGGTTGAGGTTCACGAGCGCGCTGCTCCTCGTTGTGACCTTCGTGCAGATCTATTTCGGCGCGCTGGTCGCGGGTCTGCGGGCCGGGCGTGCCTACAACACCTGGCCGCAGATCGACGGTGCGTTCATTCCCTCGGCGGATCGGCTGTGGTTCGAGACGCCTTGGTGGCGCAACCTGTTCGACAATGTGCTGACGGTGCAGTTCGAGCATCGCATGACGGCCTATGCGCTGTTCGTGCTGGCGGCGCTGCACGCGATCGACGCGGTGCGCTTACGCGCAGGTGCGGCGGCAAGCGGCGCGCTCTGGTTGCTTGCTGCGGTGAGCCTGCAGGCGGTGCTCGGCATCCTGACGCTGCTCAACCAGGTTCCGATCGGACTGGCGCTCGCGCACCAGGCGGTCGCGATCGTGGTGTTGACGCTTGCGGTAATGCAGGTGGAGCGTCTGGCTTCGCGGCAGCTGACTGAGGCGCGGCCGCGCGGTGTTCCGCTGGGTCAGGCCAGCTGATCAACAATAGCCGTAGACTCCGCACGCGTAAGGCAGGCGCCAGAAATAGTCGACCTGCTTCCCGCCGTAATACGAGCCCTGATAATCGTAGTCCCAGGGGCGACCGTAATAGCCCGGCAGCGTGTGCGAGCCGGGCAGGAGCGGGGTGCCTGGCAGGTTGCGGATGTAACCGCCGATGCCATAGGCCGGCGAGATCAGCGCATCCGGATCGGTCTCGACATAGACTCTTGGTGCTTCCTGCGGCGGAACAGCGGCGCGTCGCTTCGGCGTGGCCGGCAGATCGGCAGCCAGCGCCGTTGAAACCGTCAGCATCGCCGCAAGGGCAGGCACCATCCAGCGCAGCATCGTCGGCTCCGAATCAAAGGGGCGATCCAAAGACGATGTATGCGGCAGATGTGGTTAATGACTGTTAATCGGGCCCGTCATTCGAGGGCGGCTTTGCACTCCGCCTCGGAATCACAAGAACTAAGCGCCCAGCGCCTGCTCCAGATCCGCGATCAGATCTTCCTTGTCCTCGATGCCGATCGAGAGCCGCACCACGTCGGGGCCGGCGCCGGACTTGACCTTGGCGGCGTCGTCGAGCTGGCTGTGCGTGGTCGAGGCCGGGTGGATCACCAGCGAGCGGGTGTCGCCGACGTTGGCCAGATGCGAAAACAGCTGCAATTTCGACACCAGGCTGACGCCGGCGTCATAGCCGCCCTTGAGACTGAAGGTGAACACGGCGCCTGCGCCCCTCGGCGCGTATTTGCGCGCGAGCTGATTGTACTTGTCGCTCGGAAGGCCTGCATAGCTTACCGAGGCCACCGCCGGATGGCCGGCGAGGAATTCGGCGACCGCCTTGGCGTTGTCGCAGTGCTTCTGCATGCGCAGCGGCAGCGTCTCGATGCCGGTCAGGATCATGAAGGCGTTGAACGGGGAGAGTGCCGGCCCGAGGTCGCGCAAGCCCAGCACGCGGCAGGCGATCGCGAAGGCGAAATTGCCAAAGGTCTCCTGGAGGCGGATGCCGTGATATTCCGGCCGCGGCTCCGACAGCATCGGATATTTGCCGCCTGTGGACCAGTCGAACGTGCCGGCGTCGACGATGATGCCGCCGAGCGAATTGCCATGGCCGCCCAAGAATTTCGTCAGCGAGTGCACGACGATGTCCGCGCCGTGGTCGATCGGGCGGATCAGATAGGGCGAGGCCAGCGTGTTGTCGACGATCAGCGGTACGCCGGCCTTGCGCGCCACCGTCGAGATCGCCTCGATGTCGGTGATGCTGCCGGCCGGATTGGCGATGGACTCGATGAAGATCGCCTTCGTGCGCGGCGTCACGGCGCGCTCGAAGCTTCCGATGTCATCGGGATCGGCCCACACCACGTTCCAGCCAAAGCTCTTGAACGCGTGCGTGAACTGGTTGATCGAGCCGCCATAGAGCTTTCGCGCTGCGATGAATTCATCGCCGGGCTGGAGCAATTGCTGCAGCACCACGACCTGTGCGGCATGGCCCGAGGCCACCGCGAGCGCGGCCGTGCCGCCTTCGAGCGCGGCGACACGCTCCTCCAGCACCGCGTTGGTGGGGTTGCCGATGCGGGTATAGATGTTGCCGAACGCCTGCAAACCGAACAGCGAGGCGGCGTGGTCGGCATCGTTGAACACGAAAGACGTCGTTTGATAAATCGGAGTTGCGCGCGCACCGGTGGTGGGGTCGGGCTGTGCACCGGCATGCACGGCGAGCGTGGAAAATCCCGGAAGGCGATCGCTCATTGAGGGCGTCCTGTTCTCTTGGTCTGAAATCGCGCGGCATGCTGATCGGCGCGGCGTCCGCCGTCAAGCTGCGGCTTCACATCGAAAACGATCGTGCTACGCATTGTCGCGATCGCGAAATGAATCCTACGCGATCGCGTCAGCTTTGCTCGGTCTTGTTTTTGGCGGCGCGATCGGATGCCGCGGTGTCGCCACCGCCGACACTCATCCGATTGAGGGATAGCCGCATGCCTTGCGTCGGTACCGGAGCGCGCTTGGAGCTGAGCGTGCGTGAATTCACGCCCATCCAGGAGATCTCAGACGACAAGCGGCCGTATTCGATCTTGGGACAGCGGTTCATCACCACCTTGATACCGACGGACTCTGCCTTCGCCGCCGCAGCGTCGTCGCGCGCGCCAAGCTGCATCCAGATCACCTTCGGCAGTGGATCGAGCGTGAGCGCCTCTTCGACCACAGGCATGATGTGGCTGGAGTTGCGAAAAATGTCGATCATGTCGATCGGACGGCCGATGTCTGAGAGCGAGGCGACGAAGGGCTTTCCGAGCAGCTCCTTGCCGACATGACCGGGATTGACCGGGATCATGTCGTAGCCGCGCTGCGCCAGATATTTGAACGCAAAGTAGCTCGGCCGCACGTTGACCGGCGAGGCGCCGACCATCGCGATCGACTTCACGCTGTTGAGGATGCCGCGGATGTAATTGTCGGGATAGGCGTCGTGGTTCATCTCATATCTTTTCTTGTTGTCATTCATCCCGCCATGTCGGCGTACGCTTTGCGATGAAGGCGCCAATGCCTTCCTCGGCGTCGCGCGCCATCATGTTCTCGGTCATCACCTCTGCCGCATGGCGATAGGCCTCGGCAAGGCTCATCTCGGCCTGGCGATAGAATGCCTCCTTGCCGAGCTTGACGGTGTAGGCAGATTTCAGTGCGACCTGCTGTGCGAGCGCAATCGCGGCCTCGCGCTCGGTGCCGGCGGGGACGATGCGATTGACGAGGCCGATCTCGCGGGCGCGCGCGGCCGGGATCGGCTCGCCCGTCAGCAGCATCTCCATCGCCTGCTTGCGCGGCACGTTGCGCGACAGCGCCACCATCGGTGTCGAGCAGAACAGGCCGATGTCGACGCCGGGAGTGGCGAAGCTCGCCGCCTCCGAGGCGATCGCCAGATCGCAGCTTGCCACGAGCTGGCAGCCCGCCGCGGTGGCGATGCCTTGGACTGCAGCGACCACGGGCTTGGGCAGGCGCACAATCGCCTGCATCATGGCGCTGCACGCCGTCATGATCTGCGCAAAATAAGCCCGGCCGCGATCCGGATCGGTGCGGCGCGCGGTCAGTTCCTTCAGGTCGTGGCCGGCGGAAAAAGCGGGGCCGTTGGCTGCGATGACGGCCGCACGGATGTGCTTGTCTTCCGCGATCGCATTGAGGCTTGCATGCAGCTGTCCGATCATCGCCTCCGAAAGGCTGTTGCGCGCGGCTGGTCGGTTCAGCGTGAGCACGGCGACGCTGCCGACGATCTCGCGCAGCAGGATCGGCGGTTGCGGGGAGGGGGCACGGGCGGCCTGGGCGGACATCGAAGCGTTTCCAGTTGGATTATTGCAATTGGATGATGCAGATAACTTAATGTAACAGGGCAAGCGAAGCGAGGGTGGGAACAGCATGGCATTGGCGAAAATGAGCGTGGCGGAGGTCGAGCAGTTTCTGCGTGACGAGTTTCCCCAGGCCTTCAGCGGCGATGACATCACGATCGAAAGCGCCGATGGCCAGACCTGCCTTTTGCGCCAGCGCTACAGCGAAAGGATGCTGCGACCGGGTGGAACCGTGTCCGGACCGACGCTCATGGCGCTGGCCGATTTCGCGATGTACGTGGTGCTGCTGTCCGCAATCGGGCCGATCGGGCTCGCGGTCACGACCAATCTCAACATCAACTTCCTGCGCAAGGGCCAGCCCGGGCAGGACGTGCTGGCCGAGGCCCGACTGCTCAAGCTCGGCAAGCGCCTGGCAGTGGGGGAGGTGAATCTCCTGTCGGGCACATCAGCCGACCCAATCGCCCATGTCACCTCGACCTATTCCATTCCAAATGTTTGAACTTTTTGCAGGTAATATAGCACCATATTTTTAAGTTATTGATTCTACGAATATAAATTCCGTCTTGGGGCATTGACCGCTGCGCCTCTCTTCTCTAGAAACCCGCCCAGTCCGGTGCGGTGTTCGCGCCGATGTCTCCCTCACGGAAATTCTGACATGAAAACCTTTTCGGCAAAGCCGGCCGAGGTGACGAAGAAGTGGGTGCTGATCGACGCCAAGGGTCTGGTCGTCGGCCGTCTCGCCACCATCGTCGCCATGCGGCTCCGCGGCAAGCACCTCCCGACCTACACCCCGCACGTTGATTGCGGCGACAACGTCATCATCATCAACGCCCAGCATGCGGTCCTCACCGGTCGCAAGCGCGAGCAGAAGACCTACTACAAGCACACCGGCTACGTCGGCCACGTCAAGGAGCGCACCGCGCGCCAGATCCTCGAAGGCCGTCATCCCGAGCGCGTGCTCGAGAAGGCCGTCGAGCGCATGATCCCGCGTGGTCCGCTCGGCCGCGTGCAGATGGGCAACCTGCGTGTCTACGGCGGCGCCGATCACCCGCACGAGGCGCAGCAGCCCGAGAAGATCGACATCGCCAAGTTGAACCGCAAGAACACGAGGGCCGCATAACATGGCCGAATCCATCCAGTCGCTCGACCAGCTCTCGCAGCTCAAGACGGCGGCCGCGCCCGAGGCGCCCAAGCACGAGAAGAAGGTCGACAAGTTCAACCGCGCCTATGCCACCGGCAAGCGCAAGGACGCGGTCGCCCGTGTCTGGATCAAGCCGGGCGCCGGCAAGGTCACCGTCAACGCGCGCGAGGTCGAGGTCTATTTCGCCCGTCCCGTGCTGCGCATGATGATCGAGCAGCCGTTCTCCGTGGCCCAGCGTTCCGGCCAGTACGACGTGATCTGCACGGTCGCCGGCGGTGGCCTGTCCGGCCAGGCCGGCGCCGTCCGTCACGGCATCTCCAAGGCGCTCACCTATTTCGAGCCGGAGCTGCGCAGCGTGCTTAAAAAGGGCGGCTTCCTGACCCGCGACTCCCGCGTGGTCGAGCGTAAGAAGTACGGCAAGGCCAAGGCCCGCCGGTCCTTCCAGTTCTCGAAGCGTTAATCGCTTCGATCACATTCGCCGCGAAAGCGGTTTCAATGAGATGCAAAAGGGCGCTGTTTTCAGCGCCCTTTTTGTTGTTCGTTTGTACGCAAATTGATGACGTGTTTCCCGAAAACTTGGGTCCACGCGAAAACCTGAATGGAACCCGCGAGACATAGCGTCACATTCGGAAGGGCGCGCAAATCGGCTGGGCCGATCGCGTAACTGCTATGTTTTAGAGGGGGCCGACATGATGTCGCTCGATAGCATCACGCTCTATTTGGTCGCCACCATGGTTGCCGCACTGCTCGGCGCCATGATGGTGTTTTTCGGCAGGCAGGAGAACAGCCCCGCGCTGAAATGGTGGGGCACCGCCTATCTCCTCGGTGCCGCCTCCGTCGCGCTATGGACTGCGGCCGGCGACAGGCTGGGGCCGCATCTCTATCTGGCGTTAAATGCCGTCGGCTTCGTCGCCTGCGGCATGGTGTGGAATGCGGCGCGCGTCTTCCATGGCCGCAGGCCGAACTGGCCCGGCCTCGTGCTCGGCGCGCTCGCCTGGGTCGCCGCTGTGACGCTGCTCAACGCCGAGGCGTCCGTGCTGCGCATGATCATCGGCGCCGGCATCGTATCGGTCTATGCGGCGCTGACCGCGAGCGAGCTCTGGACCGAGCGGCGCAAGAGCATGCAACGGCGCTGGCCGGCCTTCGTGATGCCAGTGATGCACGGCTGCGCGTTGATGCTGCCGATCGTGCTCGGCAGCTTCCTGCGCCCGCACGATGCGACCTTCTCGTCGAGCATCTGGGTCACCGTGTTCGCGGTCGAGCTCGTGCTCTATGCCGTCGGCACCGTGTTCGTGATCTTCATGCTGGTGTCCGAGCGCACGGTGACCGCGCACCGGACCGCCGCGTCGACCGATCCCCTGACCGGCATGCTCAACCGGCGCGGCTTCTCCGAGGCCTGCAGCCGCGTGATCGAGCGCGAGGCCAAGGCCGGGCGGCCGGTGACCGTGATGATCTTCGACATCGACCACTTCAAGTCGATCAACGATCGGTTCGGTCATCCCGCGGGCGACGAGATGCTGAGACTGTTCTCGACCGTCGTCGTCAGCAACCTGCGCATCTCCGATCTCTCGGGCCGCATCGGCGGCGAGGAGTTTGCGGCCTTGCTGCCGTGCTCGCTGGAAGAGGGGGTGCTGGTCGCCGAGCGCGTGCGCGAAGCGTTCGAGACCTCCGGCGTCGTGGTCGATGAAGGTCCGGTCGATACTACCGTCAGCATCGGCGTCGCCGGCGGTCCGGCCGGCACCGAACTCGAGGTGCTGCTGGCTTCGGCCGACACCGCGCTCTACCAGGCCAAGCGCGGCGGCCGTAACCGCGTTGAGGCGGCGGAGGAGCTGCCGCTGTCGCTGGAGAACTGGCGTCGCCAGAGCGCTGCGCGGCCCGGTGCGCCGCAGGCGCGTCCGGCTACCGCCTGAGACGACAGGCGGCCTTGCGGTAATCCTCTGTTTACCATTCGATCCCTACCATCATGGTCATGGAATCGATCCGTCGACAGACCCCGCAGGCCGCCCTGATGTCACTCGAAGCCCAAGCTGCCTCGGCACGCGGCGGCTTCGCCTGTCTGTTCTCGACCGCGGACGAATACGAGAGCGCGCTGATCACGGAGCGTCGTGCGCAAGGACGATACGGCCAGGCCCGCAGCTACTGGCCGTTCGTGCTGTTCGTCGGCTGCGCGTTCATCGTGGCGGGCACCGTGCTGCTGCTCGCCTGAGAGGCTTGCATTTGGCATTTAAGAGACCTGCATTTTCGAGCCGTCCAGGCGCCGTTTCGGCGCCTTTTTCTTTTGCGCCGGCTGCGGTAGACACGCCCATCGAACAAAAATGGGTGGAAACCGATGATCACCGAGATCGCGCAAATCGACGTCAAGCCGGGCAGCGAAAAGGATTTTGAGGCAGCTGTCGCCAAGGCCAAGGCCGCCTTTGGCCGCTCCAAGGGCTTTCACGGCTTCGAGCTGCACAAGTCGATCGAGAAGCCGCAGCGCTACCGCCTGATGGTGAAGTGGGCGACACTGGAGAGCCACACCGTCGATTTCCGCGGCTCCGAAAACTTCACCGAATGGCGCGGCCTCGTCGGGCAGTATTTTGCTTCGCCCCCCGAGGTCGAGCACACCGAGACCGTGCTGACGACCTGAAGCAGGCTCAGGCCGCCTCGGCCAGAGACGGTGCCTCATACGACTTGAAATGGTCGATCATGACCTTGGCGATGGCGACCAGTGGCAGCGCCAGCGCGAGGCCCCAGATTCCGAACACGACGCCGAGCAGGATCTGGAACGCGAACAGTGTGGCCGGCGGAATGTCCAGGGCCTGGCGCTGAAGGATCGGCGTCAGCACGTAGCTTTCCATGGCGTGGACCCCGAGGAACAGCAGCAGCGCGGACAGCGCCGCGATCCAGCCCGACGCAAGGCTCGCCAGCACCACGATGACCCCGGCGATGATGGCGCCGACGGTCGGGACAAAGGCGAGCAGGCCTGCCTGGATTCCCAGGATGAACGCGCCGGGGATGCCGATGACGGCAAGGCCGATCCAGGTCACCGCGCCGACCGCGAGCATGACCGTAATCTGCGCGATCAGCCAGCGCTCCAGCGTCTCGCTGATGCGGTCGATGATGAGGGTGATGCGCGTGCGATGTTTGGCCGGCGCGAGGAACAATAGGCCGTCGTGATAGACGCCGGGCTGGGCGGCGAAGGCGAGACCCAGGAACAGCACGATAAAAATGTTTCCGACACCGTGGATGGTGCCAAGCAGCAGCTTGAAGGTCTGGCTCACGATCGCCCCGCCGCTGGAGGCGAGCGCGCCGGCGCCCGGCAATGCACCGCGCGAGGGCGCTGCGGGTGAGGGCGTCGAGTCCGATGTTGTCGCCGCCGTGGCGTCAGGAGCAGCGTTGCCGAGATCGAAGAAGCTGGTGTCGATGCCGTGGCTTTCGAGGAAGGACCGGACGTTGGTGATCTGCGACTTGATGGTATTGCTCAGCAGCGAGGCCTGCTCGGCGATGGTGGCACCGCCGAGATAGGCGACGCCCGCGAGCATCAGGGCGAGGGCGATGCAGACGATCGCGAGCCGGACGGGATGCGGCAGGTGCACGCGGCGGCCGAGCGCGCCCGTCAGCGCATTGAGGCCGAGGCCGAGCAGCATGCCGGTGAAGATCAGCAGCAAGGTGGCGGCAAAATACCAGGTGAAGACCAGCATCGCCGTGAACAGAACAACGCCGATGCCCCCGACCGAGATCGCCCAGGCGAGATCGGCACGAGGGCGGGGCCGTTCATCTGCGGGGATGGTCACATCGGGTCCTTTCAGGGGCTGCGGGGGAGGCACTCTTTCGCGAAATCCCGCCTCGGATCAAGCCGGTCGAAAACCGCCGGTTTGACGTTGTCCACGGCCTCGTTCGGGCGAACGCCACCGGCGCGAACAGTGCCGCGGCCGCCCTCCGACCGGGCATTTGCGCGAAAATAGCATTGCCGTCCCGCGATCCCTTCTGTTGAATTTGTTCCACCCCAAGGGCATGTTTGGAGAATCTTCTTACGGAGGAGGTCGGAACGGGAGATGAGAAAGCCGGTCGTCGGCGTGATCGGGAATGCCCATCGCGTCGAAAATCGATTTCAGGTCCAGATGGTCGGCGAGCGAAATCTGCGCGCCGTGGCTGAGGTCTCCGGTGGCTTGCCGGTGATGTTCGCGGGCTCGCCCGACATCACCGATATCGGGGCGCTGCTCGATACCGTCGACGGCGTCATCCTCACCGGCGCCCGGGCCAACGTGCACCCGACGCGTTTCAACGTCGATCCCTGCGAGAAGCACGAGCCCTACGACATCCACCGCGACGAGGTCGCGCTGGCGCTCTCGGTTGCCTGCGTCGCCCGCGGCATCCCCCTGTTCGGCATCTGCCGCGGCCTCCAGGAGATGAACGTCGCCTTCGGCGGCTCGCTCCACCCCGAGATCCGCGAAATCCCCGGCCGCATGAACCACCGCATGCCCAGGCTCGAGAATGGCGAGATCCATCCCGATCCGACCGTGGTGTTCGCCGACCGCCACGACGTCGACCTGACGCCGGGCGGTGCGTTCGCGAAGATCCTCGGGTGCGAGAAGATCCGGGTCAATTCGCTGCACGGCCAGGGCATCCTGGAGCCCGGCAAACGTGTGCTGATCGAAGGCGTCGCCGAGGATGGCACCATCGAGGCGATCCGCATCGCCGAAGCCCCGACCTTCGCGCTCGGCGTGCAATGGCACGCCGAATACGATCCGCAGCACAATCCGATCAACCGCAAGCTGTTCGAGGCCTTTGGCGAAGCGCTCGTGGCGCGGCAGAAGGCGGTGGCGTAGGCTAAGCACACGTCGAGGCTTTGGGGCCGACTCTCGGCACGCCGTCATTGCGAGCCAACGGGTCCGACGAATTCAATTCATCGAGCTCATGCTAGGCATGTGCGCTGATGAGCCCATCAATTCGATCTGCCGGAACGAGCCCATTAGGTCTGCATGGCTGCTACACCATCGATGGCTGCGGGCCTATAGAGGGGATGGACCGCCGTGCGCGGTGAGCGCCCGTGCGTACCACCATTTTCATAAAACTAGATTGTAACTGCCCCACGTAGCTTAATTCGGTTGTGAGGGCTCAACTCATGACGAAGCAATTTTCGAAGCGCATCGCGACTGATGTGTTCGTAGTCGTCATATCGGTGGTGACAATCACGATTGCAGCGACCTCATTGGGTGAGCCCATTGTGGCAGGCATCGCGGCTTCTATTCCGGGCCCATTTCATCTTGCGATGGAAAACACACTTGGAAGTGCCAGGCCGAGCACACCGAAGCAGGCCTCCGCGCAAACAGGTTGTCGGCTTCGATCTGCTCCTCTGCAATGGAACGTGGACTGGCTTTTCCGTCCGCCTGCCGCTCCCACACGATGAATGCGATCCCAATTGAGGGCGCGGCAAAGATGGGCGGCCCGTGTTTCGCCCATGCGCCTTCCAAATCTCGGGCGGCATAAACCAATCAGTAGGAATTGCTCCGCTCCGATTTTTGCGGCTCTGATTTGTTCTTTGAGAACAAAGTGGAGTCAGATGCAGAACGAAAGCTGACGGTGAGGTTTATCTCTGCAATGCGGTTGAATCGTAGACGCGCTCAGTTGGTCGTCTGGCGTCAGCCTCACGCCGCCCGCTCCATCCGCCGCGTGCGGTAGGCCTGCGGCGACATCAGGGTCAACTTGCGGAATGCCTTGCGAAAGCTGCTTTCGTCCTCGTAGCCCGCCGCCCGCGCGATGGTCTTGACCGGCTGCGCCGTCGTCTCCAGCAGCGTGCGCGCGTGCTCGACGCGGCGGCGCGTGATGAAGGCCTGCGGCGGCTCGTGCGTGAGCTCCTGAAACTTCCGGTTCAGCGTGCGCTCGCTGAGGCCGAGTGCGTCGGCGAGGCGCTTGACTGTCATCGGACGCTTGCCCGCGCGCCGAACCAGCAGGTCGGCCCTGGTCAGCAGCGGGTCCTGCGACAGCAGGTAACCGACGGGCATGAAGATCGACTGGGTGCGCTGCGCGGTGTCGATGACGACGTAATCGGCGCACAATTTTGCGATCTCCTTGCCGTCGACCATCTCGATCAGCCTGAGCAGGAGGTCGACCCACGACATCGGTCCGGCCGCGCAGACGAGACGGTCTGCGCAGGTGATGACGGCGTCCGGGGCGAGGTCGATCGCGGGATGGCGTTGCCGCAGTTCGTTTTGCAGCCACCAGGTGATGGTGGCGCGGCGGTTGTCGAGCAGGCCGGCGCCGGCCAGCAGAAAGACGCCGCTGCAAAATGCACCGATCAGCCGGCCATTTGCGTGCTGCTGCCGGAGCCAGGCGCCGGCGCGGGCATATTGCGGTTGCAGGCGCGCGGCCGTGACGTGGTCGACGAGATTGCCGGGGACGATGATCGCGTCGAAGCTGCCGCGGCTCGTGGTCGCGCCATCGACCGAAACCAACTGGCCGCCGCCGGCGCGCACCGCCTTGCCATCGAGCGAGAGCGTCTGGCAGGCGAACCGGGATTTTGCTCCGCTCTGCTGCATCACGTGGTTGGCGAGCGACAGGACGTCGGCGACGCCGGCGATCGCCGAATGCATGCAGCCTTCCAGCGCCAGAATTGCGAGCTTCATAGGACCTCCGGGCGATGCGACGATCCTATCCGATCGGCGTGCGGGTGCGTGGCGGAAATTGCCCGATCTCTGTCTTATCCGCCACTGCCTGGCCGCCAGTGTCCGGTCCAATCTGCCGCCGTCGTCACACGACATGATTGGAGAAAGACATGCCTTACGTCACCATTTCCACCGTCCGCGGCATCCTGGACGCTGTGCAGAAGAAGACGCTGCTCGAACGCGTCACCGACCTCCTGGTCGAGGTCGAAGGGCAGGGCAACCCCGATTTCCGCCGCAACGTCTGGGTGAGGATCGAGGAGCACGAGCCCTCGCACTGGTCGCTCGGCGGCATGCAGCCGACGAGCGAGATCATCGCGAGCACGTTCGGACCGATCGGCGCGGACGGCGTGAGGGTGGCACGCTAGCAGCGCCTGGCGCAGGCGGATCAGCCGTGGGCATGGTCCGCCACTGCCTCTGCTCAACCGATCGCATCGCCATCCCGCATGGCCATTTGCATTGCGTTGCACAATCGCGACGTTGGCCTCCACGCGCAGCATTGAGGTTCACGAGGGGAACACCATATGCTCTGCAAGGGAGCCCTTGCCGTGCAAACCATGAAGGCGGCCCTCGTTGCGGCGATCACCGTCGTGGCATTGACCTGCTGCCTCCTTCCCAGCTCAGCGGAGGAGAGCGGCCGCCTTGCTCTGATTGTTTCGATCGACGGGGCCATCGGCCCTGCGTCAGCCAGCTACGTGCGGGAGGCTTTGGCCAAGGCCAGCGAACGGCGCGCCGAGATCGTGCTTCTGAGAATGAACACGCCCGGCGGTCTCAATTCGAGCATGCGCGAGATCATCGCGGATGTGCTCGCCTCGCCCATCCCCGTCATCGGCTACGTCGCTCCCTCCGGCGCCCACGCGGCGAGTGCCGGGACCTATATCCTTTATGCGACCCATATCGCGGCGATGGCACCAGGCACCAATATCGGTGCGGCGACGCCGGTCCAGATTGGCGGGCCGCTGCCGGGCCTGCCGAGCGGCACACCCGACAAGGATGGCAAAGACAAGAAGGACGAGCCGAAGGATGCGATGACGGCGAAGGCCACGAACGATGCCGTCGCCTTTATCCGCAGCCTCGCCGAGCTGCGCAGCCGCAATGCGGACTGGGCGGAGAAGGCGGTCCGCGAGGCCGCCACTCTCTCTGCCAATGGCGCGCTGGAGGCCCATGCCATCGATCTCGTCGCGCGGGACCAGGCTGAATTGCTGAGGCAGCTCGATGGCCGAGTGGTGGAGGTTGCAGGCGGCAAGACGCAACGCCTCGCGACGAAGGATGCGGTCGTCGAAGCCATCGAGCCGGGACGGATATCCCGCTTCCTGGCGGTCATCACCGATCCGAACGTGGCGTTCATTCTCCTGATGGTCGGCATCTACGGTCTGATCTTCGAGTTCATGTCTCCCGGAGCCGTCGCTCCCGGAGTCGTCGGCGCGATCTGCCTGCTGATTGGCCTCTATGCGCTCAACTTGCTGCCGATCAACTATGCCGGCCTCGCCCTGATGCTGGTCGGACTCGTGCTTCTCACCGTCGAAGCCTTCAATCCGACGGTGGTGATCGGTCTCGGAGGGATCATCGCTTTCGTGCTAGGTGCGCTGATGCTGTTCAGGGTCGAGGCGCCCGGCTACCAGCTGTCGTGGTGGGTGATCGGCATCACTACAGCTGTGTTCGTCGGCTTTGCACTGGTCGTGCTTGGTTCGCTTCGGCGGGCCGCCAAGGCTCCTGAACGGGTCGGCGCGCAGGCCATGCGAGGCTTGTCCGCCGAAATTCTCGACTGGAACGGGAACGAGGGTCATGTGTTCGCCCATGGTGAACGCTGGCAGGCGCGCGGCGCCGACACGTTCGAGCCCGGAGAGACGGTCGAAGTTGCCAGCGTCGTCGACCTGACGCTGCTGATACGGCGCGCACCGGCGAGGACCGGTGAGGGAGGTACATCATGATGCTGGAATATCTGACCTATGCGGCGCTCGCGCTGCTAGTCGTCATATTTCTGTCCCAGGCCATTCGAATCCTGCGCGAATATGAGCGCGGTGTCGTCTTTACGCTCGGCCGCTTTACCGGTGTGAAGGGCCCCGGCCTCATCATCCTCATTCCGATCGTGCAGCAACTCGTCAAGGTCGACCTCCGGGTGATGGTGCAGGTCGTGCCGCCGCAGGACGTGATTTCGCGAGACAACGTGTCCGTCAAGGTCAACGCCGTTCTGTACTTCCGCATCGTCGACCCCGAGCGCGCCATCATCAAGGTCGGTGATTACATGGCGGCCACCAGCCAGCTCGCCCAGACCACGTTGCGTTCGGTGCTCGGCAAGCACGAGCTCGATGAGATGCTTGCCGAGCGCGACAGGTTGAACGCCGACATCCAGGAGATCCTCGACAAGCAGACTGACGTCTGGGGCATCAAGGTCACCGGCATAGAGATCAAGGACGTCGATATCAACGAAACCATGGTGCGCGCGATTGCCAAACAGGCTGAGGCCGAGCGCTTGCGGCGGGCCAAGGTGATCAATGCGATGGGCGAGCAGCAGGCCGCCGAAAAGCTCGTCGAAGCCGGCCGGATCCTCGCGCAGGAGCCTCAGGCCATGCAGCTGCGTTATTTCGCGGCTCTGCACGACATCGCCGGTGAACGGTCATCGACCGTCGTGTTTCCGCTGCCGACGGGCTTGCTCGATCATTTGATGCCGCGGCCTAACAACCCCTAGGGGTAAGTGGCGAAGATGACCCATCTTCGGCCCAAATGGGCGTGTCGAATGTTGATGCCTACTTAAACGGGAGCAACATTCGATGACCAAGCACGCCGTCAGCCCACCAAGCCGCCGCCAACGCCGGACATTCATGCTTGCCGTTCCGCTGGTCGCCTTCGCACTTTGTTCGTGGCCGATCGGCGGAGCGGCGCAGGCCGCAGAGCCCGGCAAGGACACCCCTGCCGCCAATCTGCCCCGCATTCTCGTGCTGGCGACGGGCGGCACCATCGCGGGCCAGGCCGACCCGCGCGCGACGGGTGCGTACAAATCCGGCCAGATCACGGGCGAGCAGCTGATGCAGTCGGTGCCGGGCCTGGACAAGCTGGCGAAGCTGAACGCCGAGCAGATTTCGTCGATCGGATCCCAGGACATGAACGACAAGGTCTGGTTTGCGCTGGCCCGCCGCATCCAGGAGGCCTTCGACAAGAATGAAGCCGACGGCGTCGTCATCACCCATGGCACCGATACGCTGGAGGAGACCGCGTTCTTTCTCGACAACGTGGTGCGCGGCGACAAGCCGGTGGTGATCGTCGGCTCGATGCGGCCGGCCACGGCGGTGAGTGCGGACGGCCCCGGCAATCTCTATGAGGCGGTGCAGGTGGCCGCCGATCCGCGCTCGCGCGGGCGGGGCGTCATGGCCGTGCTGAACGACAAGATTCAGGGCGCCCGCTCGGTCACCAAGACCAACACCACGAGCATCGAGACGTTCAATACGTCCAATGACGGGCCGATCGGTTATGTCGACACCGCCGGCGGCATCCGTTTCATGACCCAGGCCGCCGGCCTCAAGCGCGCGACCTATCAGCTGCCGGCAGGCGAGCAATTGCCGCGCGTCGCGATCGTCTACTCTCACGCCAACATGGACGCCGTTCCGATCGAGGATGCCATCTCGCACGGCGCCAAGGGCGTCGTGCTCGCCGGCGTCGGCGACGGCAATACGTCCAAGCCCGCCCTCGAAGCGCTCGAAGCGGCGGCGAAGAAGGGCATCATCGTCGTCCGTTCGACGCGGGTCCGCTCCGGCTTCGTCACCCGAAACGTCGAGGTCGACGACGACAAGAATGGGTTCGTCGTGTCCGAGGACCTCAATCCCCAGAAGGCGCGCGTCCTCACCCAGTTGCTGATCGCGAGCGGCGTGACAGGGCCGGCTGAGCTGCAGCGGGCGTTCACGGCAACGTGGTAGCGGCTGGCTCGTATCTTGTAGGGTGGGTTAGCTCAGCGGGTTGCGCGAAGCGCAAATCGCTAGGCGTAACCCACCAACTTCGTTCCGCATTTGCTGAAGCATGGTGGGTTACGCCAGCGGACTGCGCTTCGCGCAGCCGCCAGCTAACCCACCCTACAGACCCAACAGCCCAAACGAAAAGGCGCTCCTTTCGGAGCGCCTTTTGCTTGCCGTATGGCGTTCGGGCCGATCAACCCGAATAGTACATGTCGAATTCGATCGGATGCGGGGTCATCTCGAAGCGCTCGACTTCGGTCATCTTCAGCTCGATATAGGCATCGATGAAGTCGTCGTCGAACACGCCGCCGGCCTTGAGGAAGGCGCGGTCCTTGTCGAGATTCTCGAGGGCTTCACGCAAGCTGCCGCACACCGTCGGGATCTGCTTCAGCTCTTCCTTCGGCAAGTCGTAGAGATCCTTGTCCATCGCCGGGCCCGGATCGATCTTGTTCTTGATGCCGTCGAGACCGGCCATCAGCATCGCGGCGAAGCCGAGATAGGGGTTGGCGAGCGGATCGGGGAAGCGCACCTCGACGCGCTTGGCCTTCGGCGAAGCGGTGTAGGGGATGCGGCAGGAGGCCGAGCGGTTGCGCGCGGAGTAGGCGAGCAGCACGGGGGCCTCATAGCCCGGGACCAGACGCTTGTAGGAGTTGGTCGAGGGATTGGTGAAGGCGTTGATCGCCTTGGCGTGATTGATGATGCCGCCGATGTAGTGGAGGCAGGTCTCCGACAGGTCGGCGTATTTGTTGCCGGCGAACACCGGCTTGCCTTCCTTCCAGATCGACTGGTGCACGTGCATGCCCGAGCCGTTGTCGCCATAGACCGGCTTCGGCATGAAGGTGGCGGTCTTGCCGTAGATGTGCGCGACCTGGTGGATGCAGTATTTGTAGATCTGGAGGTGGTCGGCCATCAGCGTCAGCGTGTCGAACTTCATGCCGAGCTCGTGCTGGGCGGAGGCGACCTCGTGGTGATGCTTCTCGACCTTGACGCCCATCTTGGCCATGGCCCCGAGCATCTCCGAGCGCATGTCCTGCACGGAGTCCTGCGGCGGAACCGGGAAGTAGCCGCCCTTGGTGCGGACGCGGTGGCCGAGATTGCCGCCTTCATATTCAGTGTCGGAGTTGGTCGGCAGCTCCGAGGAGTCGAGGCGGAAACCGGTGTTGTAGGGGGTCGAGGAGAAGCGCACGTCGTCGAACACGAAGAACTCGGCCTCGGGGCCGACGAAGACGGTGTCGCCCACGCCCATCGACTTCACCATCGCCTCGGCCTTCTTGGCGATGCCGCGGGGGTCGCGGTTGTAGGGCTCGCCGGTGGTCGGCTCGAGCACGTCGCAGGTGATGACCATCGTGGTCTCGGCGAAGAACGGATCGATCGTCGCAGTCACCGGATCGGGCATCAGGCACATGTCGGACTCGTTGATCGCCTTCCAGCCGGCGATCGAGGAGCCGTCGAACATCGTCCCTTCGGCGAAAATGTCCTCATCGATCATGCTGACGTCGAACGTCACATGCTGCCACTTGCCGCGCGGATCGGTGAAGCGCAGGTCGACGTATTTGACGTCGTTGTCCTTGATCGATTTCAGGACGTCTTTGGCGGTCTTCATGCATACCCCTTTTGGCTCTGCGGGTCGGTTTCCAGATGAGCAAGATTATTCTCGCTTGGGCGAGTTTGGCGCGACCGCACAAACGAAATCAGGCCGCCGAAGCAGCCTTATTTCCTGTCAGAGTGTCGCAAAATGCGGGATAGCACCCGGCTCAGATAGCGTCCAGCCCGGATTCGCCGGTTCGGATGCGGATCGCCTCTTCGACGTTGGAGACGAAGATCTTGCCGTCCCCAATGCGCCCGGTCTGCGCGGCGCGGCGGATCGCCTCGATGGCGCGCTCGACCAGATCGTCGCCGATCACGATCTCGATCTTCACCTTGGGCAGGAAGTCGACGATGTATTCTGCGCCGCGGTAGAGCTCGGCGTGACCCTTCTGCCGGCCAAAGCCCTTGGCTTCGGTGACGGTGATGCCCTGAAGACCGACTTCCTGAAGCGCTTCCTTCACCTCGTCGAGCTTGAATGGCTTGATGATGGCTTCGATTTTCTTCACTGCGCGCCTCCCGGCCTCTCGATCAAATAGCAACGTCTTCGTCAGGATGCGCTTTGTCACGCACGATCTTGTCTTCGCTATGCCGGGATCCTGACCAGCCCGGCAACAACGGCCGGCCACACCCTGATGAATGCCAGTGAGCACGACAAACCGAAGCGGCTTCCTCGAAAGCAGGGTCTATGCCAAGTTGCAAATGCCCTGATTATTGGAGCGTTATCAGCCTTTTAACGAGCACAATCTGATAGGTGGCGCCGACTGGCCCAAAATACCGCAGACTACGAAATAGGCAAACGGTTCAATATATGTGCAGATCGTTGTTCCGTGGGATGGGTCGGCGCGGAACGTGCCCGTTGAACGGGCGTTTGGACCAGGGAAGTGGCATGGAAGTTCTGACCAACGCTGAAATGCAGCGCGCCGATCAGCTCAGTATCGCGGCAGGCACGCCCGGCTTCAAGCTGATGCTCAGCGCCGGCCAGGCGGTCGCCGAGGCGGCCAACGCGCTGGTCGAGGAGGGGCCGATCCTGATCGTCGCCGGCCCGGGCAACAATGGCGGCGACGGTTTTGTCGCAGCCGCCGAGCTCGCCGCCCAGGGCCGCGAGGTCTCGGTGATCCTGATGTGCGAGCGCGACCAGCTCCAGGGTGACGCCGCTTCCGCCGCACGCGGCTGGAAGCACCCGGTGCTCCCGTTCAATCCGCAGGCGATCGGAAAGCCGGCGCTGATCATCGATGCCCTGTTCGGCGCGGGCCTCAGCCGTGCCGTCGACGGCGAGGCGCGCGCCATGATCGAGGCGATCAACGGCAACGGCGCCTTGGTGCTGGCGGTCGATCTGCCGAGCGGCATCAACGGCACCAGCGCCGCCGTGATGGGCGCGGCCGTGAATGCCACGGAGACCGTGACCTTCTTCCGCAAGAAGCCGGCGCATTTGTTGCTGCCGGGCCGCATGCATTGCGGCCGTGTGCGCGTAGCCGACATCGGCATCGACGCAAGCGTGCTGGACGAGATCGCCCCGCAGCTCTTCGAGAACGATCCGGATTTCTGGGGCGCCGCCTTTCCAGTTCCGCGCATCGACGGCCACAAATTCGCGCGAGGCCATGTGGTGGCCGTCTCCGGTGACGCAGCCGCGACCGGCGCTGCGCGGCTCGCCGCGCGCGGGGCGCTGCGGGCCGGCGCGGGCCTCGTGACGCTGGCGAGCCCGCGCGATGCGCTCGCGATCAATGCCAGCGCGCTGACCGCGGTGATGGTTCGCCCGGTCGACACCGCGATCGAGTTCGGCGAGCTCCTCGGCGACAAGCGCTATAACACCTGCATGATCGGCCCCGGCGCGGGGGTCGGCGAGCGCACCTGCGATCTCGTTCATACCGCGCTGACGGCGCAGCGGCATCTGGTGCTGGACGCGGACGCGCTGACGAGCTTTGCCGCAAAGCCAGAGAGGCTGTTCGAATCGATCAGGTCCTCGCAGGACAATGCGGTGGTGCTGACCCCGCACGAGGGCGAGTTTCCGCGGCTGTTCTCGGATCTCAGCAACAAGCATCCCGGCCGGTCCAAGCTCGAGCGCGTCCGCGCCGCCGCCGAGCGCTGCGGCGCCGTGGTGCTGCTGAAGGGACCGGACACGACGGTCGCCGCCCCGGACGGCCGCGCCACCATCGCCGCCAACGCGCCGCCCTGGCTCGCCACCGCCGGCGCCGGCGACGTGCTCTCGGGCATCATCGCAGGCCTCCTGGCGCAAGGCGTGCCGGCGTTTGAGGCCGCCAGCATCGGCGTCTGGATGCATGGCGAGGCAGGAAGCGAAGCGGGGCCGGGGCTGATCGCGGAAGACCTCACCGAGACGCTGCCGGCCGTGCACCGGCGGATCTATGACGCGCTCGGGGTGGAGTACTAGTGCTGAGGCAGCTCGCGCTCGCGGACATGGATGCGGCCGCCCAGGTCCATCGGATTGCGTTCGACCAGGCGATGCCGTGGCTCGCCGGGTTGCACAGGCCGGACGAGGACCGCTGGTTCTACCGCGAGCGTGTCTTTTCGACCTGCCGCGTGTGGGGACGCTTCGACGACGAAGTGCTCAGCGGGATCATTGCGCTCCGTGAGGGCTGGATCGAGCAGCTCTACGTGCTTCCGGTTGCCCAGGGTCGTGGTGTCGGTACCGAACTCCTCGGCGTTGCCAAAGAGGCCTGCGATCGCCTCGAGCTCTGGACCTTCCAGCGCAACGCGCTGGCGCGGCGCTTTTATGAGGCGCGGGCCTTCGCGCTGGTCGAGCAGACCGACGCGGCACGGAATGAGGAGAATGAGCCCGACGCTCGCTATCTCTGGACGCGCCAATAGGCGCTCACTCCACCGCGTACCAGCGCACGAGCCGCGGGGCAGCCCAGTCGGTCAGGACGGATTCGATCAGCCATCGTCCGGGTGAGGTTGCGGCGAATGCGATGCGCTGGGTCTGGCCGGGCTCGATCGCGAGCGTATCAAGCCAGTAGGGCTTCCAGCCGTCGTCGAGCTTGTCGAGCAGGCGGAAATGGTGGCCGTGCAGGTGGAACACGGTCGTGACCGGGGCGGGATTCTTCAGGGCCAGCACGATCGTGCGGCCGGCCTTGGTGCGGAAGGTCGGGGCGGAGGCGGTGGAGAAATTGACGGGCCGCGTCCAGCCGGCGTCGGCTGCGCCGAGCGCGACATCGAACCGCAGGGCGCCTCTCAGATCGAGTTGATCGGGCAGGTCATTGGAAGGGAGCGGCTGTGGCGGCACTGGCGGCGCGCGCCGCTCCAGCCTGCCTGTGACCGAGAGGCTGCCGACCTGGCGGGCCTCCTTGCCGTCATGCAGCAGGAATGGAGCCGACGTGGCCGCGTCCACAAACGCGTCGGCCCGCGCGCCCGGGGCCAGCACCAGCGCCCCGCTGCGCGCCGAAAACGGCTCGGCCGGTTGTCCGTCCAGGGCCATCACGCGTACGTCGTGGCTTTCCAATTTGATCGCCAGAACAGTACGTTGGGAGCCGTTGATAAAGCGCAGCCGCAGCCGCTCATTGGCCGCGGCTGAGAGTTCGAATGAAGTCTGTCCGTTGATCGTATAGAACGGCGTCGTGTCCTTGGGATCGCGCCCCGGGGGAAGCGCGGTCCCATCCGGCCGCACGCGCCATTCCTCGATCAGCAAAACCTCGTCACGATCGACAGCGACCCGATCTGTCTCCTCGGCGATGATCGGAAGCGGGCGCGCGGGTTGCTTCAGGCCGTCCTCGAAGAGGCGGAAGTCGGCCAGCAGGGTTCCTGCATTAGGTATTGAAATAATTGATGTTTCAGTCGTGTCCGGGGCGGTCGGCGCGCGCCCCCGGAGAGGATCGGAAGTGGCCGGGCCGGTCAGGCCGTACCAGACTGGTGCAAGTGGCACAGGCAGCTCGTTCCGGAACACCACCTCGCAGCGGTTGCCGCGCTTGAGACGGACGTTTCCCAGGTGGCTTACCGCGGCCAGCTCCCAGATTGGTGTCGGCGGCTGACCCGGCGTCAAGGCCAGCGTGGCCGGTCGTGCCTGGAGCGCGAGCTGGGCGGTCACGAGCGGGCCTGCGCCACCGCCGATCAGCCCGGCCGCCGAGGCGCCAAGTCCGGTCAAAAGTCCGGCCAAAACCTCGCGTCGGCTCGGGTCAAAAATCCGCATTGTCATGGCCGATCCGGACCACGCCGCGCTGGATAAGTCCAGCCGTCGTGCCTACTTGAAGCTTGCCTCCAACCGGCCATTTTTTTGCTGCGAACAGTCAGGCACATGCTATAAGCCCGGCCGCCCGCGGCATCGCGGCCGGTCTTGATGCAAATTCACGCGGGCGTGGCGGAACTGGTAGACGCGCTGGATTTAGGTTCCAGTGACGAAAGTTGTGGGGGTTCGAGTCCCTCCGCCCGCACCAAGCGCTTTCAGCGTTTGCACGGATTACGAGACCTGCTTCCGCGCGGATTTTGTCCGCTTGGAGCCGGTCCAATGAACCACCGGCGTTGAGGCGTTTGCCTCGCGTCGGATCGATTAATGACAGCGTCCCGACGCATGCGCGCCGGGACCGAACGAGAAGAAGATTGGACGCCATGCAGGTCACAGAGACCCTCTCGGAAGGTTTGAAGCACGAGTTCAAGATCAGCGTCCCTGCGTCAGATCTCGACGCCAAGGCCGATGCCAAGCTCGTCGATCTCAAGGACAAGGTCCGTCTCAACGGCTTCCGTCCCGGCAAAGTGCCGGTCGGTCACCTGAAGAAGGTCTATGGCCGCTCAGTGATGGCCGAGACCATCGACCAGACCATCCGCGACACCAACACGCAGCTGTTCTCCGAGCGCGGCTTCCGCCTCGCGACCGAGCCGAAGATCACCATGCCGACCGAGCAGGCCGAGGTCGAGGAGCTGCTGAGCGGCAAGACCGATCTGACCTACACCGTCGCGATCGAGGTGGTGCCGGCCATTGCGCTCGCCGACTTCAAGACCTTCGAGGTCGAGAAACCCGTCGTCGACGTCACCGAATCCGACGTCGACGAGGCGATCAAGCGCATCGCCGATTCCAACCGGACCTTTGCCGCCAAAGGCGAGGGCGCCAAGGCCGCCTCCGGCGATCGTGTCACCATCAACTTCAAGGGCACCATCAACGGTGAGGCCTTCGAGGGCGGCACCGGCGAGGGCATCCAGGTCCTGATCGGCTCCAACACCTTCATCCCGGGCTTCGAGGAGCAGCTGACGGGCATCGGCGCCAACGAGACGCGCACGCTGAAAGTGTCGTTCCCGAAGAACTACATGAACGACAAGCTCGCCGGCCAGCCGGCCGAGTTCGAGACCACCGCGACGCTGATCGAGGCGCCGCAGGATCTCGCGATCGACGACGAGTTCGCCAAGACGCTCGGCCTCGAATCGCTCGACAAGCTCAAGGAAGCCGCGCGCGAGCGGCTGGCCGCCGAATTCGCGACCGCGACGCGTCAGCGCGTCAAGCGCGCGCTGCTCGACCGCCTCGACGAAGCGCATCGCTTCGATGCGCCGCCCTCGCTGGTCGACGAGGAGTTCAATCTGATGTGGAACTCGGTCAAGGCCGAGATGGCTTCTGCCGGCAAGACCTTTGCCGACGAGAACACCACTGAAGACGCCGCCAAGGAAGAGTACCGCAAGATCGCCGACCGCCGCGTGCGCCTCGGCCTCGTGCTCTCCGAGATCGGCGAGAAGAACAAGATCACCGTGACCGACGACGAGGTCGGCCGCGCCGTGATCGAGCGGGCGCGCCAGATGCCCGGCCGCGAGAAGGAAGTCTGGGACTATTACCGCAACAACGCCCAGGCGCTGGCCCAGCTTCGTGCACCGATCTATGAGGACAAGGTCGTCGACTTCATCCTCGAGCTCGCCAAGGTGACCGAGAAGAAGGTCTCGCGCGAGGAGCTCTACAAGGATGACGAGGCGGAAAAGAGCGCTGCCTGAAGGCTTTGAGAAAGCCTTCCATTAAGGATGATCAGCGAAGGGGCCCAGCTAGCCAGATGGTCGGCTGGGCCTCTTTGCGCGAATCAGCTTCAACTGCCCGACGGGTTAAGCCTTAATGCGCTCCGCACTTGTCAGGCGCGAATTGGGCTATATCTGTCGGTACACCCTGTACCCAATGTTCTGTCTCTACCAAGTTCCTGCATCACAGGACGTCCATCCGCCTTCCGGCAAATCCAGCCAAACTGGCAGCCAGCCTGGCGATGTCCGTCTCCGAAACCCTAGGTGACTCATGCGCGATCCGGTTGAAACCTACATGAACCTCGTGCCCATGGTGGTCGAGCAGACCAACCGTGGCGAGCGCGCCTACGACATTTTCTCGCGCCTGTTGAAGGAGCGCATCATCTTCGTGACCGGTCCGGTCGAGGACGGCATGTCGACGCTGATCGTCGCGCAGCTGTTGTTCCTCGAGGCGGAAAATCCGAAGAAGGAAATCTCGATGTACATCAACTCGCCGGGCGGCGTGGTGACGTCGGGCCTTGCCATCTACGACACCATGCAGTTCATCCGTCCGCCGGTCTCGACGCTGTGCACGGGACAGGCGGCCTCGATGGGCTCGCTGCTGCTTGCCGCCGGCGAGAAGGACATGCGCTTCTCGCTGCCGAACGCGCGCATCATGGTGCACCAGCCCTCCGGCGGCTTCCAGGGCCAGGCCACCGACATCATGCTGCACGCTCAGGAAATCCTGAACCTGAAGAAGCGGCTCAACGAGATCTACGTGAAGCACACCGGGCAGACCTACAAGTCGATCGAGGACGCGCTGGAACGCGACAAGTTCCTGACTGCGAACGACGCCAAGGAGTTCGGTCTGGTCGACAAGGTCATTGACAAGCGCGCCGAGGAGCCGACGCCGGCGAAAGCTCCATTATAGCACTACCGGGGCGTTACGGCGATCCCTCGGGATCGCCGCGTAGCGTCAGGGCGGTGTTCACGTTAAGGGCGCGTGCGCGCGCCGCACAACGCGGTTTTGCGCCCTGCGACAGGCGGAAAGTTCCGCTTTCGTGCTTGTTTTTCGTGGCAATCCAGCAACGCCGGGGTGATTTCGATCACTTCGCTCGTGCCAAGACCAGAAATCACGGTATTGTCACGGGTAGCCGGCGAGCCCCGATTAGCGAATTCTTGATAGTCGGGTGACAGCATGGTTGGCTACGATTGATCGGCTATGATCGCGGAGAATCGAGCGACCGTGATTCGCACGGGATGTAACGCGTAGGGTCTTTTTTGGTACGGAATTTGCTCTACTTAAGCTTCATGCCGGCCATTGTGTCGGAATGGAGCGATCGAGCGGAACGGGATCGAACCGCGGACGGAGACATGAATGAGTAAGGTCGGCACGAGCGACTCCAAGAACACGCTATATTGCTCGTTCTGCGGCAAGAGCCAGCACGAAGTCCGCAAACTGATCGCGGGTCCCACGGTCTTCATCTGCGACGAGTGCGTTGAGCTCTGCATGGACATCATCCGCGAGGAGAACAAATCCTCGCTGGTCAAGTCGCGCGACGGCATTCCGACGCCGAAGGAAATCTGCAAGGTGCTTGATGACTACGTCATCGGGCAGAGCCATGCGAAGAAGGTCCTGTCGGTCGCGGTGCACAACCACTACAAGCGCCTCAATCACCAGACCAAGCACAACGACGTCGAGCTCGCGAAGTCGAACATCCTGCTGATCGGTCCGACCGGTTCGGGCAAGACGCTGCTCGCGCAGACGCTCGCCCGCATCCTGGACGTGCCGTTCACGATGGCGGACGCGACGACGCTGACCGAAGCCGGCTATGTCGGCGAGGACGTCGAGAATATCATCCTGAAGCTGCTTCAGTCCGCCGACTACAATGTCGAGCGCGCCCAGCGCGGCATCGTCTACATCGACGAAATCGACAAGATCAGCCGCAAGTCCGACAATCCTTCGATCACGCGCGACGTGTCGGGTGAGGGCGTGCAGCAGGCTCTGCTCAAGATCATGGAAGGCACGGTGGCTTCGGTCCCGCCGCAGGGCGGCCGCAAGCATCCGCAGCAGGAGTTCCTGCAGGTGGATACCACCAACATTCTGTTCATCTGCGGCGGCGCCTTCGCCGGCCTCGAGAAGATCATCTCGGCGCGCGGGCGGTCGACCTCGATCGGCTTCGGTGCCCAGGTGCTCGCGCCGGAGGACCGCCGTACCGGCGAGATCTTCCGTCACGTCGAGCCCGAGGACCTTCTGAAATACGGCCTCATTCCTGAGTTCGTCGGTCGTTTGCCGGTCGTGGCGACGCTCGAGGACCTGGACGAGACGTCGCTGAAGAAGATCCTCACCGAGCCGAAGAACGCGCTGGTGAAACAGTACCAGCGGCTGTTCGAGATGGAGAACATCGAGCTGACCTTCGCCGACGAGGCGCTTGGCGCGGTCGCCCGCAAGGCGATCGAGCGCAAGACCGGCGCGCGCGGCCTGCGCTCGATCCTCGAGGCGATCTTGCTCGAGACCATGTTCGACTTGCCGGGCCTGGAAGGTGTGGAAGAGGTCGTGATTTCGCGAGAAGTCGTGGAAGGCACGGCGCGTCCGCTCTACATCTACGCCGATCGGTCCGATCGCGCCGTCGAGAATGCCAGCGCCTGATTTTTTCGGCGCTGGAACGCTCCAATTGTCTGATCAAGGAGGGCTGCGGAAATGTATCTCCGCAGCCGGTGTTGCGTCGCTTACCTGCGTGCGTAAGCGCCTGATGGCGCGCGTTTTTCGATGACTTGACACCCCCCGGGTCGATAGCCACCTAATGTCGGCGGGCGAGCGAAAATTCTCTTCAAGATTCGCCTCAGTTCCGATCCGGCAAGCCGGTCCAACTCGCAAAAGGACCGACCGGTTCTGCGGATCACCTCGGCACCTCGTGGCGGTTGCGCATGATCAGCGGGCTGCGTGCGAGGGGGCAAAGCAAAAGGAAAAGGCCATGACTAATCCCAAACCCCGGCCAACCATCGTTCATGGCGCAACGCACGCTTATCCCGTGCTGCCGCTGCGCGATATCGTCGTCTTCCCGCACATGATCGTGCCGCTCTTCGTCGGCCGCGAGAAGTCGATCCGCGCGCTCGAAGAGGTGATGAAGAACGATGCGCTGATCATGCTGGCGACGCAGAAGAACGCGTCCGACGATGATCCGGCGCCCGATGCGATTTACGAGACCGGTACGCTTGCCAGTGTGCTCCAGCTCCTGAAGCTTCCCGACGGCACCGTGAAGGTGCTGGTCGAAGGGCTCGAGCGTGCGCGCGTGCAGAAATACACCGATCGCGCCGACTATTACGAAGCGACCGCCGTCGCGCTCGCCGACACCGACGCGAAGTCGGTCGAGGCCGAGGCGCTGGCGCGCTCGGTCGTGTCCGACTTCGAGAGCTATGTGAAGCTCAACAAGAAGATCTCGGCCGAGGTCGTCGGAGTCGTGCAGGCGATCACTGATTTCGCCAAGCTCGCCGACACGGTCGCCTCGCATCTCGCGGTCAAGATCGCGGACCGCCAGGGCATCCTGGAGACGCTGTCCGTCACCACGCGCCTCGAGAAGGTGCTGGGCCTGATGGAGAGCGAGATCTCGGTGCTCCAGGTCGAGAAGCGCATCCGCTCGCGCGTCAAGCGCCAGATGGAGAAGACCCAGCGCGAGTATTATCTCAACGAGCAGATGAAGGCGATCCAGAAGGAACTCGGCGACGACGACGGTCGCGACGAGCTCGCCGATCTCGAAGAGAAGATCTCCAAGACCAAGCTCTCCAAGGAAGCGCGCGAGAAGGCGCAGCATGAATTGAAGAAGCTGCGCCAGATGTCGCCGATGTCCGCGGAAGCGACCGTCGTGCGCAACTATCTGGATTGGCTGCTGTCGATCCCGTGGAACAAGAAGTCCAAGGTCAAGAAGGACCTGGAAGCAGCGCAAGCCATCCTGGACTCCGATCATTACGGGCTCGAGAAGGTCAAGGAACGTATCGTCGAGTATCTCGCGGTGCAGTCGCGTGCCAACAAGCTGACCGGGCCGATCCTGTGTCTCGTCGGGCCTCCCGGCGTCGGCAAGACCTCGCTCGGCAAGTCGATCGCGAAGGCGACGGGGCGCGAATTCGTGCGCGTCTCGCTCGGCGGCGTGCGCGACGAGGCCGAGATCCGCGGTCACCGCCGCACCTATATCGGCTCGATGCCGGGCAAGATCATCCAGTCGATGCGCAAGGCGAAGTCGTCCAATCCGCTGTTCCTCTTGGACGAGATCGACAAGATGGGCGCCGATTTCCGCGGCGATCCGTCCTCGGCGCTGCTCGAGGTCCTCGATCCCGAGCAGAACGCGACCTTCAACGACCACTATCTCGAGGTCGACTACGATCTGTCCAACGTGATGTTCATCACGACCGCGAATACGCTCAATATTCCCGGCCCGCTGATGGACCGCATGGAGATCATCCGGATCGCGGGCTACACCGAGAACGAGAAGGTCGAGATCGCGCGCAAGCATCTGATCCCGAACGCGGTGTCCAAGCACGGCCTGGACTCCAAGGAGTTCTCGATCGACGACGACGCGCTGCTGCTTTTGATCCGCCGTTACACCCGCGAAGCGGGCGTGCGCAATCTGGAGCGTGAGCTCTCCACACTCGCCCGCAAGGCGGTGAAGGAGCTGATGATCTCCAAGAAGAAGTCGGTCAAGGTCACCGAGAAGACTCTGGAAGAGCTGCTCGGCGTTCCGAAATACCGCTTCGGCGAGATCGAGAGCGAGCCGCAGGTCGGCATCGTCACCGGCCTTGCCTGGACCGATGTCGGCGGCGAGCTGCTGACCATCGAAGGCGTCATGATGCCCGGCAAGGGCAAGATGACGGTCACGGGCAATCTGCGCGACGTGATGAAGGAGTCGATCTCGGCGGCGGCGTCCTACGTCCGCTCGCGTGCGATCAACTACGGCGTCGAGCCGCCGCTGTTCGACAAGCGCGACATCCACGTGCACGTGCCGGAGGGCGCGACGCCGAAGGACGGTCCGTCCGCGGGCGTCGCCATGGCCACCGCGATCATCTCGGTCATGACCGGCATTCCGGTCCGCCACGATGTCGCGATGACCGGCGAGATCACGCTGCGCGGCCGCGTGCTGCCGATCGGTGGTCTGAAGGAGAAGCTGCTGGCAGCTGCCCGCGGCGGCATCAAGACGGTGCTGATCCCCGAGGACAACGCCAAGGATCTCACGGAGATTTCCGATGCGATCAAGGGCGGCATGGAGATCATCCCGGTTTCGCGCCTCGATGACGTCGTCGCCAAGGCGCTGGTGAAGAAGCCGGTGCCGATCGTCTGGGAAGAGGACACCAAGGTGACGGTAAAGCCGGATGGGGACGAAGCCGCCGGCGGCCTCACCGCTCACTGAGGCTCAGTGAAAGATGATAAAACGGCGCCTTCGGGCGCCGTTTTTGTTTTTGAAGGGACGAGGGCGATGCAGATCGACGGGCAATGCCATTGCGGCAAGATCACCTTCGAGGCCGACATCGATCCCGAGCAGGTCTCGGTCTGCCACTGCACCGACTGCCAGACGCTGACCGGCTCGCCGTTCCGCGTGACGGCCGTCTGTTCCGGAGCGGACGTCCGCCTGACCGGCGGCACGCCAAAGATCTACGGCAAGCGGGGCGAGAACGGCCGCATGCGCTTCCAGCACTTCTGCGCCGATTGCGGTTCCCCGCTGTTCACGAGCGGCGAGGGCGATGACGCCGACGATTGGGGCATCCGCTGGGGCAGCATCCGTCAGCGCGACGCTCTCAGGCCGGTCCGGCAGATCTGGTGCCAGTCGGCCGCGGTCTGGATCGATGCGGTGCCGGGGCTGCCGGGGAGGCCGAAGGATTGAGGTTGGCTCGCGACAAGCCTTCGCCAGCTTCGCACCAATGAGCGCCTCGGTTGCCAAGCCGTAGCTGCGAAGCAGGCGAAGGCTGGTGGGCGGTCACGGATTCGAACCGCGGACCCTCTCGGTGTAAACGAGATGCTCTAACCAGCTGAGCTAACCGCCCAATTGCGCCTTCAAGTGCGCCTCTTTAGCGCCCCGGCGGGTGCGGAAGCAAGAGCCGAGCGTGCCGCGAACTGGCCTCCAGTTTGCGGCCTGGTCAGGGTTTTCATGCTGGACACGAGCAGCCCTGCAGCAGGCCGCTGCAGGGCGATCCTCGGCGCGGATCTGTCGCCAGGCCGAGGAGGCGGCGATCGTGCTCGCGGCCGCCGTGCGGCGTCTCAACTCCCGTCGGATGTCAGGCCGTCTTGGTGAACATCGTCAGAACACCGTCGGCGATGTTGATCGCGACGACTTGGGACGAACTCAAGCCCTTGGCCTTGAGCACGGAGGCTGCCTGCGGTGTGGCGTCGATGGACTTCCGAAGCGACTGGATGTCTTGCTCGCTTGTCTGCGCCACGAGTTCATCGACTTTCGCGCGCACCGCCGGCTGCAATTCCTTGACGTCCACGACCTGTATGCTCCGGATCACCGTGCTGGATTCAGAGGACGGCTGTTCCGCGCCGGGTTGTGACGATGCGCCCTGTGCCTGCACCAGAGCAGGTGTTCCCAGGGAGAGAGCTGCAACGATGACGGATGCCGTGAAGCTGCGCATGGTCATGCCTTTCCAAGTTTGAGGAACGGCGAATCTATCGAGGAAATCTGGTTGGCATCTGATTCCGATGTGGCCGTTCGGTGAAACCAATGCGGCCGCAATGCGCAAAGATGAGACCCGCTGCGCCGGGCCCGGTGATGCCCACGGCAAGGGGTTAGCTCAGCTGGTTAGAGCATCTCGTTGATACCGAGAGGGTCTGCGGTTCGAATCCGTGACCGCCCAACAGCCTTCGCTCGCTTCGCGAGCTAAATCGATCAACAATTCTTAATTGCATATTTCGACTTGAGCGCCCGCGATCATATTGCCTGAGCCGCCGCTTTTCACATTGCCAAGTCGACAACCTTTCGAAACGGGTCGGCAGCCACTTGGGCCGCAGATAATTTGTCCTGACGCTTGAGGCTTCGTCGGTGCGGTTTCGACCTGCTTGCGCTCCTCATCCCGCTGCTTGGGGGCGTCGTGGGTCGCTATCGGCTTCTTCTCCTGCACCTTCTCGCACTCGTTGTCGTCATTGACGCGATAGCCCGCGCGGCAGGCGATCTTCACGCAGGCGTCGCCGTCGGCCCTGAAGCCGCGGTCGCAAATCAGCGGGCAGACGCGGCCCGGCTTGGCCTTGATCGCGTCCAGCGCATCGAAGCTCGCCAGCTTGGCGTCGAACTTGGTGCCGGCATACTTGTTGAACAACGTCAGTGAGCGTTGTGACGACGCATTCCAGTCACCATCAGCCGAAGCAGTCAGGCAGCCGACGCGACGGAGTTCGGACTGCACCAGCTTCGTCCTGCGGCGACATCGCTGGTGGGATCGAAGAGGGCACTACGGCTGCGACCTTCTGCTCCGCGTTGGCGGCGGCTTGCTTCTCGGCGGCCTGCTTCGCGGCCAACTCGGCGGCGGCCTTGTCGCTCGCGAGCTTCTCGGCCAGCGCCTTCTCGGCTGCCTGCTTGTCCGCGAGTGCCTTTGCCGCTGCTGCCTCGGCTTCCTTCCGGCGCTGCTCGGCTGCGGCTGCCTTGGCTTCCTCGACCTGCTTGGCCTTCTCGGCGGCGAGACGCTTCTCCTCGGCCGCCTTGGCTGCGGCTGCTGCCTTCTCCTGTTCGGCCTTGGTGGCGCGCTCGGCGGCGAGCCGGGCCTTGGCGTCTTCTGCCTGGTGCGCCTTCTCGGCGGCAGCGGCGCGTGCCTCTTCGGCCGCGACGTTCTTCAGTTGGGCGCGGGCGAGGCCGGCATAGAAGCCGTCGGGGTAGGCCTGCAGGAAGGCCTCCCAGGCGTCCCGGTTTCCCGCCTGCAGCGCCAGTTCGTAGTCCCGGCGGATCGCATCCTGCGGGCTCGCTTGCGGTCCTGCGGCGACCGGCTTGGCGGGGATCAGCGACACGTCATCGCCGCCGAGCGAGCCGTACACATACGGCTCCTGCTTGTAGCCGGTGTTCTTGAGAACGTCGTCGCGCACGAATCCGAAGGCCTTGCGCAGGTCGAGCCCCGGCGTCGGCAGGCGCTCGACCAGCGCTGCTGCAAACGGGCTGTTTCTGGAGTCGCCGTCCGAGGCCGTCGAGCCGGCCTTGGCCGCAAAGGCGATCATGGTGTTCGGGCTGGTCGGCTCGACCTTGGCGAGGCCGCGGCCAATGGCGCGTGCGGCGACCGTACGCTTCATCGTCTTGGCGAACGGGTTGTCGCGGCAGGCATCGAGAATGACGAGCCGAAGCTGCTTGGCCGGCTCGATGGCGAACAACACCCGGTCGAGCGGGAAAGCTTCGTCGAAGACGTCGGTGTCGGTTTCCAGCGCGGCGTCAGTGGGTATGAGATAATTGTTGCCGTCCAGCTCGATGCCGTGGCCCGCATAGTAGATCACCGCGACATCGGCCTCGCGGGCCTTGGCTCCGAACTCGCGCAGCGCCTTGCGCATGTCGACGACGCTAAGGTCGAGTTTGACATCCACGGTGTCGAACCCGGCCTTCCTGAACATGCCGCCGACCAGCGAGGCGTCGTTCACCGGGTTGGTCAGCGGTGGCACGCTCTTGTAGGCGGAATTGCCGATGACAAGCGCGACGCGCTTGTCCGCCTGTGCCGGTCCGCAGCCAAGATAGAATGCGCCCAATAGAAATACGAAAATCCGAATCGCGCCCATTGCAGCCCCAAATCGCAATGTGACCAGAGTAGTCGGAGCATGCCACCAAGGCAAAGCCCGCTATGTGACCAATGTCACAGGGGGCTGCCCCGCCGTAGGCCATATCAAGCCGCAAGCGACAACGGTGGGTTGGCCGATGCGTACTCTGCTGGATCTCATCTATCGATATTGCTGCCGCGCCTGCCTGCGCGAAAGCCGACGCTATCGGACTGGCAAGGACGCTATCGGATTGGCAAGTCCTGGGGCATGACGTCGCCGGCGTTGGCGCGGCGGAGGATTTGACTGCCGCCGGCTGCCATTGGCGAAGCCAGGCGAGCGGGTGAGTCAGGAAGGCGGTCAGCGGCTTGAGCGTGGGCCTCTCGACAAATGTATAGACCAGCCAGGCTATGCCCGTGAGGAAACCCGGCAGCACGACGGCGCGAATGAGCAGGGCCGACCTGTGGTCCCGGCCAATGTGGGCCCAATGAAGGATCATGTTCCCGATGTCCTGATGCAGCAGGTAGAGCGGATAGCTGATGACCCCGATGAACGCCAAGGGAACGGCCAAGGCGCGAAACGATCGAAGCAGGACATGGTCATAACGCGCGGCAAGATAGACCGCGGCGGTGCCGGACCACAGCAGCAGCGACCGGTACATCTCGATCGCCATCGACGGCTGTTTGACGTTGAAATACAGATGATAGAGCTCGAGCGAGAACGCGACGACGATTCCCATGATCGCTTCCCTGCTGCGCCCCCTGACGAGGGCCGCCACGCTCATGCCGGCAATGAAGAACGGGAAGATCGTTGGACGTGGCATAGTCCGTGCTGGTGGTCAGGGTCCGGAAGATGGTCACCACGCAAAGCAAAGGCGTTGCTTGAGCCCCAGCGCCATCATCATGAAGCAGAAGAGGTAGAACTGAAACTCGATCTGCAATGACCAATAGGCGCCGTCGGGCAGATGATAGTCGACGTGAAGGACGTTGAGCGTCGGAAGAGCTATCAGCGTATAGGCGTAATCGAACCAGTTCACCCCACGGCCCGCTTCGACCAGCTCGGGCATGAGAATCTTGAACAGAGTCGTCAGCAGGCCACAAACAATCAACGCCGGCAGCAGGCGGCCGAGCCTCTTGGCATAGAAGTGCCACGCCGATTGCGACGTCTCAGCGCTGAACGCGATGCAATAGCCGCTGATGATGAAGAACAGCAGGACACCGAACGTGCCCCGGCTGAAGGCCTGACCCGGGACGAAATGATAGAGTAGCACCCATATGATAGAGATTGCGCGCAGGCAATCGATGCCGATTGATCGTTCCGACTTCAAGGGGTTTTCTCCTGTTCCCTGAGTTAGCGCAGGGCCGCTTGGCTGTGTCAACTTGGCTTGGCACATCAGCCTCGGCCGCCGCGTTGAAATCGGCCTTGCAGCAGGGAAGGACATGTGGATAAGCGTCTTGGGCCGGGCGCGGACGTTCGGCCCTGTCGCGGAGAGGGTTGATGGAACAGTCAAGCGGACACGAGCTCAACGCCGACCAGATCGCCTATTGGAACGGCCCAAGCGGACAGCGCTGGGCTGATCGTCATGCGGTGCAGGAGACGCTGCTCGGGCCGATCGCGGACGCGCTGATCGATCGTGCCAAGCCGAAGCCGGGCGAGCGCGTGATCGACGTCGGCTGCGGCTCGGGTGCAACGACGGTCGCGTTCGCGAGGGCGGTGGCGCCTGATGGCTTTGCGCTCGGCCTCGACGTCTCCGATCCGATGCTGTCGCAGGCGCGCGCGTTGGCGCCGAAGGGCCTGCCGCTCGATTTCGTGCTGGCGGATGCGACCGTTCATCCGTTCGAGCCGGCGAGCTTTGATCTGCTCGCCTCGCGCTTTGGCGTGATGTTCTTCGCCGATCCCATCGCGTCCTTCACCAATCTCCGCCGTGCGCTGAAGCCGTCCGGGCGGCTTGCCTTCGCCTGCTGGCGCGAGCCGAAGGAAAATCCGTGGATGATGGCGCCGCTGATGGCGGTCTACAAGCACGTGCCGAAAATGCCGCCGGTCGGACCGGAGGAGCCGGGCCCGTTCGCCTTTGCATCAGAAGAGCGCGTGATACGCATCCTGAGAGGTGCCGGCTTCGTGGACGTGGCAATGGAGCCGCACAATCTCGCGATGGATATCGCGATCGGCGGTGGCCTCGATGCCGCCGTCGACGGCGCGCTCCAGATCGGCCCCGCCAGCCGCGCGCTACAGGGGCATCCGCCCGAGACGTACGCGGCCGCCAAGGCTTCGATCCGCGACATGCTCGCGCCGTTCCTGAAGGGGCAGTCGGTGACGTTGCAGGGCGCGATCTGGATCGTGACGGCGAAGGCGGCGTAGGACTCTCTTTCCGCCGTCATTGCGAGGAGCTCTTGCGACGAAGCAATCCAGAGTCCCTCCACCGACGCATTTCTGGATTGCTTCGCTGCGCTCGCAATGACGATGTGGAGATAGAGCGCCTCACACCACATCATCCGGCGCCAGCGCGCAGCCGTTGTCGGGATGCGTCTCGACCTGAAGCGTGGTGTGACCGATGCGGAATGAGGTCTTGAGCAGCTGCGCGGTCTCCATCAGGAATGCGTCGCCGGCCCCAGTGGGCATCACGAGGTGGCAGGTCAGCGCCGTCTCGGTGGTCGAGATCGGCCAGACGTGGAGATCGTGGATCCCGGAGACGCCCGGCCGCGCGAGGAGAAACGCCCTGATCGCGGCGAGGTCGGTGCCCTTGGGCGCGGCCGCCATCGACATGTCGATGGAGCCGCGCAACAAACTGGTCGTGCTCCAGAGGATGGTGGTGCAGATGACGAGGCTGGTTAAGGGATCGAGCCAGAGCCAGCCGGTCCAGATGATCAGCGCCGCCGAGACCACGACACCGAGCGAGACCGCGGCATCGGCGGCCATGTGCAAGTACGCGCCTTCGATGTTGATGTCGTCCTTGCGCCCGCGCGCGAACAGCATGGCGGTGAAGCTGTTGATGAGGATGCCGATGCCGGCCACCACCATCACCGTGACGCCGGCGACCGGCTCCGGCGCGCGCAGGCGCAAAATCGCCTCCCAGCCAATGGCACCGGTTGCGACCAGCAGGAACACCGCATTCGCCAGCGCCGCAAGAATCGTCGAGGCGCGCAGGCCGTAGGTGAAGCGGCCGCTCGGCGCGCGCCTTGCCGCGATCGACGCGCCCCAAGCCACGACCAGGCCGAGCACGTCGGAAAGGTTATGGCCGGCGTCCGCGAGCAAGGCGGTGGAGTTGCCGATATAGCCGTACACGGCTTCGGCCACGACCAGCGCGGTGTTGAGCGAAATGCCGATCGCGAACGCCTTGCCGAAGTTGGCGGGCGCATGGACATGCGCGTGCCCGTGGCTGTGGCCATGAGCATGGCCGTGGTCGTGACCATGATCATGCGAATGGCCGACGTGATCATGGTGGTGATGTCCGTGATGCTCGTTGCCGGCCACCTCTAGCGCTCCGGTGACGCTGTCAAATCAGGCGCCATTGTAGGCGTTTCGGTGTCTGCGTCACGGCGGAACAGCACGTAGAGCGCCGGCAGCACCAGCAGCGTCAGTACGGTCGAGGAGATGATGCCGCCGATCACCACGGTCGCAAGCGGCCGCTGCACCTCGGCGCCGGCGCCGGTGGCGAGCGCCATCGGCACGAAGCCGAGCGAGGCGACGAGGGCGGTCATCAGCACCGGGCGCAGCCGCGTCAGCGCGCCCTCGCGCACGGCATCCACGACGGATCGCCCCTCGCTGCGCAGCCGCTCGATGAACGCGATGATCACGAGCCCATTGAGCACGGCCACGCCCGACAGCGCGATGAAGCCGATGCCGGCGCTGATGGATAAAGGAATGTCGCGCAGCAGCAGTGCCGCAACGCCGCCCGTCAGCGCCAGCGGCACGCCGGAGAACACCAGCGCCGCATCCGCAGCCGATCCCATACCCATGAACAGCAGCAGGAACACCAGCAGCAGCGCCACCGGCACCACGATCGTCAACCGCTTGGTCGCGGAGACCAGCTGCTCGAACTGGCCGCCCCAGCCGATGAAGTAGCCCGGTGGCAGCTTGACCTTCTCGGCTACGGCCGCCTGCGTCTCGGCGACGAAGGAGCGCAGATCGCGCCCGCGGACATTGGCGGTGACGACGATGCGCCGCTTGCCGTTTTCGCGGCTGATCTGGTTGGGGCCCGGCGCGATCTCGATCGCCGCAACGGAGGAGAGCGGCACGTAGCGCGGCGTCGTCCCAGATGCCCCCGGCCAGGCGGTTTTCGTGACGGCCGCGATGTCCTCGCCCGGCGGCAGCGGGATCGGCAGCGACTTGATCGTATCGGGGTCGGCACGCAGGCTTTCCGGCAGCCGCACCACGATGTCGAAGCGGCGATCGCCCTCGAACAGCTTGCCGACCGGCTTGCCGCCGATCGCGATCTCGACGAGGTTTTGCACCTCGCTGAGGCTGAGGCCGTAGCGCGACAGCGCCTGGCGGTCGAGCTTGACGGTGAGGATCGGCAGGCCCGCGATCTGCTCGGTCTTGATGTCGGCGGCGCCCTCGATGCCGCGAACCACGCCGTTGACCTGCTGGGCGATGCCGGCGAGCACGTCGAGATCGTCGCCGAAGATCTTGACGCCGACGTCGCTGCGGATGCCGGCGATGAGCTCGTTGAAGCGCATCTGGATCGGCTGGGTCATGCCATAGGCGGTACCGGGCAGGGTGTTGGCGGCGCGTTCGAGCTCGGCCACGATCTCGTCCTTCGGCTTGGCCGGGTCGGGCCATTCCTCGCGCGGCTTCAGCGTGACATAGGTGTCGGCGACATTCGGCGGCATCGGGTCGTTGGCGATCTCGGCGGTACCGATCTTGGAGAAGATGGTCGCGACCTCCGGCACCTGCTTGATCGCCTTTTCCAGGCGGAGCTGCATGTCGACGCTCTGGGTCAGGCTGGTGCCGGGAATCCGGATGGTCTCGATGGTGATGTCGCCTTCATCGAGGCTCGGAATGAACTCGCCGCCCATGCGCGTTGCGGCGAAGATGCTGCCGGCGACGATCAGCAGGGCGCCGAGCGCGACACTGCCGCGATAGCGGATCGCGCGGTCGAGCAGGGGCAGATAGAGCCGCTTGGCGGCCCGCATGAAGACGTTCTCCGTCTCCGAGACCTTGCCAGTGACGACAATCGCAACCGCGGCGGGGACGAAAGTGATCGACAGCAGCGCCGCGGTCGTGAGGGCCATCAGCACGGTCAGCGCCATCGGCGTGAACATCTTGCCCTCGGTCCCGGTCAGGGTGAGGACCGGAAGATAAACCACGGCGATGATCAGCGTGCCGAACAGGCTCGGCTTGATCACCTCGCTGCTTCCGACGCGGATGGTCTGGAGGCGTTCGTCCAGCGTCAGCAGCCGGCCGCGGCGGTGCTGCTCGGCGGCAAGCAGCCGCAGGCAGTTCTCGACGATGATGACCGCTCCGTCGACGATGATGCCGAAATCGATCGCGCCCAGGCTCATCAGATTGGCGCTGACCTTGCTCTCGACCATGCCCGTGATCGTGAACAGCATGGAGAGCGGGATGACGCAGGCCGTGATCAGCGCGGCGCGGATGTTGCCGAGGATCAGGAACAGCACCGCGATCACCAGCGCCGCACCCTCGACGAGGTTCTTCTCGACGGTCTGGATGGTGGCTTCCACCAGATGCGTGCGGTCGTAGACGGCGCGCGCGATCACGCCGTCGGGGAGCGATTTGGCGATCTCCGCGAGCCTGGCCTTCACGCGCTGGGCCACAGTGCGGCTGTTCTCGCCGATCAGCAGCATGGCGGTGCCGAGCACCGTCTCGCCGCTGTTCGCCGTCGCAGCACCGGTGCGCAGGTCCCTGCCTTCGCTGACCTCGGCGACATCGCGGATGCGCACCGGCACGCCGCCGCGCGAGCCGATCACGATGCCCCTGATGTCCTCGATATTGGCGACCTGGCCGGGAGCGCGGACGAGATATTGCTCGCCGTTGCGCTCGATATAGCCGGCGCCGACGTTGGCATTGTTGGCGGCCAGCGCCGTCATGATGTCGCGGAAGCCGAGTTTGTAGGCCATCAGCTGCCCCGGAATCGGCAGCACATGGAACTGTCGCTCATAGCCGCCGATCGAGTTGACCTCGATCACGCCGGGAATGGTGCGCAGCTGCGGCTTGATGATCCAGTCCTGGATGGTGCGCAGCTCCGTCGGCGTGAACTCGGCACCCGTCGGCGACTTTGCGCCGACCTTTGCTTCGACCGAGTAGACATAGATCTCACCGAGCCCGGTCGAGATCGGCCCCATCGCGACCTCCGTGCCTGCAGGCAACAGGTCCTTCGCCTGCTGGATGCGCTCGTTCACAAGCTGGCGCGCGAAATAGATATCGGTGCCGTCCTGGAACACGACGGTGACCTGACTCAGGCCGTAGCGCGAGATCGAGCGGGTGTAGTCGAGCCTAGGCAAGCCGCCCATTGCAGTCTCGAGCGGAAAGGTGATGCGCTGCTCGGCCTCGAGCGGCGACAGCCCCGGCGCGCGCGTGTTGATCTGGACCTGGACGTTGGTCACATCAGGCACGGCATCGATCGGCAGGCGCGTGAAATTCCAGGCGCCAAGGGCACCGGCCGCGAGGGCGAGCAGGACCACGAGCCAGCGCTGGCGGACCGAGAAGGCGAGGAGGGCGTCAATCATGCTCGGCCTCGCCCTTGCCCATCTCCGCCTTGACCACAAAACTGTTCTCGGCGACGTAGCGCTCGCCAGCCGAAAGGCCCGCGCGGATCTCCACGAATTTCGGATCGGAATCCCCAAGCTCCACGGGGCGCGCCTCGATCTTGTCGCCGTCCTCGCGGACGAACACGATCGTCTTGCTCTCCAGCGTCTGGATCGCGCTGCGGCGCACGGCAACCGCGACGTTGCGCGCGGCGAGGATCAGCCGCGCCGTGACGAACAGGCCGGGCCGCAGGCGTCCGTCCGGATTTGGCAGCACCACGCGGGCGAGCGCGGTCTGGGTCTCGCTCGAACCGATCGGCGCCATGTAGGAGATCGTGCCCTTGATCTCGCCGCGGCCATCGTCCAGATCGATCAGAACCTCGTCGTTGAGGTGGACGCGCCGCAGATCCTGCCGGTAGATCGACAGGTCGACCCAGATGGTGGAGAGGTCGGCGACGACGAAGGCCGGCTTCTGTTCGGAGGCGTATTCGCCGAGCGAGATCTGCCGCTCGATGATGGTGCCCGCGATCGGCGCCTTCAGCTCGTAGACGGTAAGGCTCTGGTTGCTCTCGATCGCGGCGAGCAGATCGTCCTTGCCGACCTTGTCCCCGATGCGCTTCAGGATCGATTTGGCGATGCCCGGAAAGCGCGGCGTCACCTGCACCACGGCTTCCTGGTTGGCGCGCAGGATGCCGTTGAAGGCGAGCGTGTCGGTCAGCGTCGCGCTCGCGGCTTCCGCCAGCACCACACCGGCTGCGGCAAGCTTGACGTCGGAGATGCGGATGCGGTCGGCGCCGTGCTCGTCCTGCTCGACATGGTCGTTCGGCTTCTCCGGCTTCTTGTCCGCGGCATGCTCGGCGGGCGCGACCCTGGCCGGCGCCAGCAGGGCATAGCCACAAGCGCCGAGGGCAGCGGCAATGACAGCGACGACAATGGTGGAGGACGTCTTCATCGTGCGCTCTCCCGCGCCAGCGTGAAGGGATTGCCGACCAGGCCTTCGATGGTCGCCACCCCCGCATGAAAGTTCTGGAGCGCCTCCTGCTCACGCAGCCGCGCCTGGGTGACGCTTGCCTGGGCGTCCAGCACTTCGAGCAGGGTGAAGCGGCCCTGGCCGTAGCCTTGCGAGATTGCCTCGGACGCTTCGACGGCCTTCGGAATCGCGGTCTCGCGCAGGACCGCGAGCTCGCGCAGCGAGCCTTGCAGCGAGTCGTAGGCCCGGCCGGCGATCACGATCAGCGTGTTGCGGTTGGCCTCGCGCTCGGCTTTGGTCTTGGCGAGGCTTTCCTGTGCCGAGAGGATGTTGCCCTGGTTCTGGTCGAACACGGGAATCGGCACCGAGAGGGTGAGGCGCACGGCATCGTCATTGGTTTCGTTGTAATGGCGCCAGCCGGCCGCGATCCGCACGTCGGGGTAGGGCTTGAGCCGTGCCAGCAACAGCTCGGCATTGCGCTGAGCATAGACCGCGGTCCAGCGCACCAGTTGCGGATTGGCATCGATCGCGGCGACGACCGACTGGAACGTCGGCGGGCGTCCCGTGATATCGAGCCGGCCGGAGACCTCGCCGAATTTCGCGGCGGGATCTCCCATCAGCACCGCCAGCTCGCGCCGGGCGCTGGCCAGCGTCGCCTTGAAGCGCTCGCGGTCGGCCTTCACCAGGGCGGAGGCGACTTCGGCGCGGCCGGTCTCGGCCGGCGAGGAGGCGCCGGCCTCGACGCGGCGGCGCAGCAGCGGCGTCAGGCGGTCGATCGCGGCGATCTGTTCGTCCAGGATCTGGATGCGCCGCTGTGCGCCGAGCACGCTGAGGAAAGCGATCGCGGTCTCCGAAAGCACCTCCAGCCTGACGGCCTTGCGCTGAATCGCGGCGACCTCGATGCCGGCTGCGCCCGCGGCAATCCGCGCCTCCCGTTTGCCGAACAGCTCGAAAGCCTGGCTGATCTGGAGCGTGGTCTCGGCCGATCGCGTGCCGCGATATCTGCCGGAGCCGAATGAATCATCCTGTTCATAGGTCAGCTCCGGATTGAGCAGCGCGCCCGCCTGGATGCGCTGGCCCGTGGCGATGCCGACGTCGCGCTCCGCCGCCGTCAGGCGCGGACTCGCGGCCAACGCGCGCGACAGCGCGCTCCGCATCGTCAAAGTCTGGGCGTGAGACGGTGCAAGCGCCAATCCGACAAGCAGACACGCCGCCGCGCACGCGAGGCGCGCGGCCATTCCCCTGCAAAACATGAAACCGACCTGTGAAGGATGAACCTAATGGGCGCGGGGCGCCCGACCAATCCATTCAGGCAATAGGTTTGGGAGGCGGGGAGTCGGTATCGGGAATAATTCCGGCGAGCCGGGGTGCGCGTTGCGGGCGCGATGCAGACACCAGCGCGACCGATTTGGCGGAGAGCGCCGGCTGCGCCACCGTCAGCGAGAAGCAGCCATGGCAATGATGGCCGCCGATCGCCTTGTGGTCGCCGTGGCCTGTGGAGCCATCGAGGATCGAAGCGATTTCCGAGCCGCCGGACGGGCTAGTCACATCGATGTCATGAGTGCCGTGGAGCGCGCCCGACAGCAGGTACATGACCGCAACAAACACAGCCATGAGCCCACGCCAATTGCGCGTGCGCCTCAGTCTGAAGGGCCGGCGGTTCAAGACCACGTATTCACTCACAGTCAGGCTGGCCTAGCACGGCGACGGGAACAGTGTCGACCCGCAACAATGTTACGTGTGGGGAACTTGATGTCGCGGAGCCGGCCCCGCGTGATTGTCCGGCGCGTGCAACCGCTCTATCTTGTGAGCATGGCTGATGCATGCTGCTCACCGCCGCCGCTCAATCTCGATCGCCATCGCGACAAGAAGGCGTATCGTCGCGTGCTCTGGGTTGTGCTCGCCGTCAATGCCGTCATGTTCCTGGCCGAGATCGGCGCGGGCCTTGCTGCGGGATCGGCGTCGCTCCAGGCTGACGCGCTCGATTTTCTCGGAGACGCCGCGAACTACGCCATCAGCCTTCTGGTGGTCGGCATGACGCTACGCTATCGCGCTACCGCGGCCCTGGCGAAGGGGCTGACGATGGGCGCCTTTGGCCTTTGGGTCGTCGGCACGGTCGTCTGGCACGCAGCGCATGGCACGCTGCCGAACGCCTTCACTATGGGCGCGGTCGGCGTGGCGGCCCTTACCGCAAACGCTGCTTCGTTCGGATTGTTGTGGGCCTATCGCAAGGGCGACGCCAATATGCGCTCCGCCTGGATTTGCACCCGCAATGACGTGCTCGGAAACATCGCCGTGCTGTCGGCCGCCCTCGGCGTGTTCGGCACCGGCACGGGCTGGCCCGATATCATCGTGGCCGCAATCATGGCCGGGCTCGCGCTTCAGGGAGCGGTTGTCGTGGTACGGCACTCCCGAATGGAGCTGAAGGTCACTCCGGCCTAGAACAAAACCTTGGTTGGCGGCCAGATGGCGACCAGCCAAGAGCTCAGCAGTGATCTTCTATCGTTTTGGAGATTTCGTTCGGCGCGGCGAAAATCACGTCGGCCCGGTCACCCATCATGCCGGCCGACACGATAGCGGGCGCGCCGCTCTGCGGTCCGTCTTCGCTGGAATCCGTTTTCAGACGCAGATTGCGCTCCCAGAAGGGGCGCGTCTTGCCGTCGGCCGTTGTCACCCGATAGGTGTCCCGACAGTGGGTCATGCCGGTGACGCGCTGCGCGGGATTCAGATTCTTCAGATTGGGGGCGCGGCCGCCACCCATCATCCCTCCCATCATGCCGCCCCCATTCATGCGGTTTTCGGCCGTTCGCTCCGGCGCGGCCCCCGGCTTGGTGGCCTCCTTGAGGAATGCCAACAGATCCGCGCGAACGCGTGAGTCATCGATCCCCTCGAACGGCATCTCGTTGTCCGGCACCATGCGCGCAGGATCGGTCAACCAGGCATCGAGCGAGCGGTCGTCCCAGATGATTCCCGAAGCTTTCAGCGCGTCGGAGTAGCGGTCGAAACTCGGCAAGCTGGCGGCCTTCCTCCCCCAGAGATTTGCAAGACTTGGCCCCGTCATGTTGCGGTCGGGCTCGAGCGAGTGACATGCCGCACAGACGCGAAAATCACGTTCGCCCCGAGCCACGCTGTCCTGCTGCGCGCCGGCCGGCGAGGAGACGAGAACGGCCGCGAATGCCACGAAGAGAAGGCGATCCATGTTCAATCTCCCCGATTTGAGAAGAAGAGATACTTGACCAGCGCTGCCGCCCCCAGCGCGAGCACGACAACGACTAGAACCGCGATCAGCCCCATGCCGGCCATCATTCCCGACATCATGTCCTGCATCATGGCTCACCTCATTCGGCTGGCTCTTGGATTCGCAACTTTGCGACGATCGCTTTCGATTTTCTCGGAGGCTGTGGTTTGCCCGCAGACGGCAAATGCAAGCCCTTGACCAGGCCAAAGATCGCCGGGATCACGATCAGGGTCAGCAGCGTCGAGGAGATCATGCCGCCGATCATGGGCACGGCGATGCGCTGCATGATCTCCGAGCCGGTGCCGGTGCTCCACATGATCGGCAGCAGGCCGGCCATGATCGCGACCACCGTCATCATCTTCGGGCGGACGCGCTCGACGGCGCCCTCCATGATGGCCTCGCGAAGGTCTATCCGGCTCAATGTCCAACCCTCGGCGGCGCGGCGCTCCTTGATCTCCGCAAGCGCTTGATTGAGGTAGATCAGCATCACTACGCCGGTCTCGGCGGCGACGCCGGCGAGCGCGATGAAGCCCACGGCGACGGCGACGGAGAGGTTGAACCCGAGCCACCACATCAGCCAGAGCCCGCCGACCAGCGCGAACGGCAGCGACAGCATCACGATCATCGTGTCCGTGACCGACCGGAAATTGAGGTACAGCAGCAGGAAGATGATGAGGAGCGTCGCCGGCACGACGATTTTCAGACGGGCCATGGCCCGCTCGAGATATTCGTACTGGCCGCTCCAAACCACGTAGTAGCCCGGCGGAAACTGGATGCTGGCCTGGACGGCGCGCTGCGCCTCCGCGACGTAGCCGCCGAGATCGCGGTCGCGGATGTCGACGTAGATGTAAGTGGCGAGCTGTGCGTTCTCCGTCCGGATCGATGTCGGGCCGCGCGCGAGTTGGACGGTCGCGACTTCCGCGAGCGGGACGGCGCCGCCGGCCGGCATGGGAACGAGGATGTCGCTTGCGATCTTCTTCGGATTGTCCCGGAGGTCGCGGGGATAGCGCATGTTGACCGTGAAGCGCTGCCGGCCCTCGACGGTGGTCGTGACCGCCTGACCGCCGAGCGCGGTCGCGATGGTGTCCTGGACGTCTTGGACCATGATTCCGTAGCGGGCCAGCGCCGACCGGTCGGGGGTGATTTCCAGATAGTAGCCGCCGATACTGCGCTCCGCGTAGGCGGACGAGGTCCCGGGCACCACCCGCAGCACCTGCTCGATCTGCTTCGCGAGCTTGTCGATTTCGACGAGGTCAGTCCCGATCACCTTGACGCCGACGGGGGTCCGGATGCCGGTCGAGAGCATGTCGATGCGCGCCTTGATCGGCATGGTCCAGGCGTTCGATACGCCGGGAAACTGTAGCGCCTTGTCCATTTCGGCGATCAGCCCGTCGATGGTGAGGCCTTTCCGCCACTGTCCCTTCGGCTTGAGGTTGACCACGGTCTCGAACATCTCGGTCGGCGCCGGATCGGTCGACGTGGAGGCGCGGCCGGCCTTGCCGTAGACGGACTCCACTTCCGGAAACGACTTGATGATGCGATCCTGCGTCTGCATCAGCTCGGCGGCCTTGGTCACGGAAATGCCGGGCAGCGTCGTCGGCATGTAGAGCAGGGTGCCTTCGTTGAGGTTCGGCATGAACTCGGTGCCGAGCTGGCGCGCGGGCCAAATCGTCACCGCGAGCACGGCGAGTGCGAGCAGGATAACCAACGTCTTTGCGCGCAGCACGCCCTTGATGACCGGTCGGTAGATCCAGATCAGGAAGCGGTTGATCGGATTCCTGTGCTCCGGAACGATCCGCCCGCGGACGAAGATCACCATCAAGGCCGGCACCAGGGTCACCGAGAGCAGCGCGGCCGCGGCCATCGCGAAAGTCTTGGTGAAGGCGAGCGGGCTGAACAGCCTCCCCTCCTGCGATTCCAGCGTGAAGATCGGCATGAAGGAGACGGTGATGATGAGCAGGCTGAAGAACAGCGCCGGCCCGACCTCGGAGGCGGAATCGATCAGGATCGCGATCCGCGACCTGCCGGGCTCGGCGCGCTCCAGGTGCTTGTGGGCGTTCTCGATCATGACGATGGCGGCGTCGACCATGGCGCCGATTGCGATGGCGATGCCACCAAGGCTCATGATGTTGGAGCCGATTCCGAGCAGCTTCATCGCCCCGAACGCCATCAGCACGCCAACCGGCAGCATCAGGATGGCGACGAGCGCGCTGCGGACGTGCAGCAGGAACACGATGCAGACCAGCGCGACGACGGTGCTTTCTTCGACCAGCGTATGCTTGAGCGTATCGATGGCGGCATAGATCAGGTTCGACCGGTCATAGACCGGCACGATCTCGACTGATTTGGGGAGGCTGGTCGCGATCTCCTTGAAGCGCTTCTTGACGTTCTCGATGACGTCAAGCGCGTTCATGCCGAAGCGCTGGAGGACGATGCCGCTGGCGACTTCCCCCTCGCCGTTGAGCTCGGTGATGCCGCGCCGCTCGTCCGGTCCCAGTTCGACCCTGGAGACGTCCCGTAGCAGCACCGGCGTGCCCTTGTCGGTCTTGAGGACGATGTTACCGAGATCGTCGATACTCTTCAGGTAGCCCTTTCCGCGGATGACGTACTCGAACTCCGACAGCTCGACAGTACGCCCGCCGACGTCGGCGTTGCTGGCACGGATCGCGTCCCGGATCTTCTGCATGGTGATGCCGAGATCGCGCATCCGCTGCGCGTAGAGGACGACGTTGTACTGCTTCACGAAGCCGCCGACACTCGCGACCTCCGCGACGCCCTCCGCCTTGGCAAGGGCGAATTTGAGATTCCAGTCCTGGATGGTGCGTGTGTCCGCGAGGTTCAGTTCCTTGGACATCACCGCGTACTGGTAGACCCAGCCGACGCCGGTCGCGTCCGGACCGATGGTCGGCGCCACGCCCGCCGGCAGCCGTGAGGTGGCGGCGTTGAGGAATTCGAGGACACGCGAGCGGGCCCAGTAGATGTCGGTGCCGTCCTCGAAGATCACGTAGACGAAGGAGACCCCGAAAAAGGAGAAACCGCGCACCACTTTGGATTTCGGCACCGTGAGCATGGCGGTGGCCAGCGGATAAGTGACCTGGTCCTCGATCACCTGTGGCGCCTGCCCTGAATACTCCGTGTAGACGATGACCTGCGTGTCGGAGAGATCAGGAATGGCGTCCAGCGGCAGATGGACGAGCGCGTAGATTCCGGCGGCAGCCGCGAAGCCGGTGCCGAACAGCACCAGCAGCAGGTTGCGCGCCGACCAGGCGATGACGCGGGCGATCATGGGCGCGCTCCCGTCGTGCCTGCCGCTTGGGCGGGTTGCGTACCCTCGGGCGCGGCAAACCCCTTCAGCGCGGCCTTCAGGTTGCTCTCGGCGTCGATCAGGAAATTGGCCGAGGTGACGACGGCCTCGCCCTCCGACACGCCTCGGGTCACCTCGACGAAGCCGCCGCCGCGACGGCCGAGCTTCACTTCACGCGGCTCGAAGCGGCCCTCACCCTTGTCGACAAGGACGGCCTGGCGGCTTCCGCTGTCGAGTACGGCGCTCTCCGCCACCGCCAGCACCGGCCCAGGCGTGCCGGCTTCGATCTCGGCATCGACATACATCTCGGGCCGCAGCACTTCGTCGGGATTGGGCACCTCGATCCGGATCCGCGCGGTGCGCGTCGCAGCGTTGAGATGGGGATAGATCAGCGCCACCGTGCCGGCGAAGCTCTGGCCGGCGAGAGCGCGCGGCCTGATGGTCACTTTCGTGCCGACGGCGACTTGCGGCAGATCGCGCTCCGCCATATCGATGAGCACCCAAACCAGGCGGTGGTCCGCGATCCTGAAGAGCACGTCTCCCGGGCCCGCCCGCATCCCGGGCACAGCGTTGCGTTCAAGAATCTCGCCGTCCTGGGGCGCGAGCCAGGGAATCGAGAGCGAGATTTCCCGGGTTCGTTCGAGCTCCTTGATGGCGGGCTCCGGCGTGGCGAGATTCTCCAGCCTCCGGCGCGCGCCCTTCAGTTCCTTCCCGGTCGCGCCGGCGTTGATGGCGGAGAGATATTCGGCGGCGGCGCTCGACAGCGCGGGGCTGTATACGTTCAGCAGCGGTTGCCCCTTGTGGACGTGATCGCCAGTCGTGACGTTCGCGACGCTCTCGACGAATCCCTCGAAGCGCAGCGCGACCACCGAAACGCGTCTCTCGTCTTCCTGGACGGTCCCTGGCGCGCGGATCAGGGTGGTGACGGGCCTCCTCACGACCGGCTCGGACCTGGCTCCCGTGCGCTGAATCTTGCCGGGCGACAGTTTCACCGACCCGTCGTCGCTGTCCTCGCCTTCGTAGACGGGGATGTAATCCATCCCCATCGTGTCCTTCTTCGGCACCGGCGAGGTGTCCGGCAGGCCCATTGGGTTGCGGTAATACTTGATCTTGCGATCGCCCTTGGCGTCGGTCGCCATAACGTCGGGCGCTTCGTCAGCCTCCTCGAAGCTGATGTCCTCGTCCGCCCGCACGGCGCGATAGTCGCGGCCGTCGGCGGTCTTCTTCGGGGTGAGCGAATAGAACGGCCGGCCGTCCGGATCCCGGAAATAGATCGGTGCGCCCGCGTCAGCCGCATGCGCGGCGAAAGTCAGCGAGCTTGAATCCGACTGAGGCTGCATGGCGCGGCCGCCAATCAGCGCGACACCTGCCGCCGCGAAAATCGCAGCGGCAGTGCCTGTAATGGCGAGGCGGGTCATTTCTCGGCCGTGACGACGAGCTTGTTTTCGACCGTGCCGGTCTCGCCCTGTACCTTGGCGCCGAGCGAGAGTTGCCAGCGTCCGGCCATGCTGAAATTGGCCTTGAAACGATAGGTCCCGGGTTCGGTGCCCGGCATCGGCGTGACCTTGGTGACCATCTCCTGCATGCCGTCAGGCGCCATGTCGAGCCGGCTGGCGAAGATCACCGCATCGGGTATCGCCTTGCCACTGGTCTTGTCGACCAGCCGCACGGTCACGATGCGATCGGCCCCGGTCTTGATGGTCGGTTGAACCAGATGGAATTCGTAGTTCTTGATTTCGGCGTGAACGCTCCCCGTGAGCGCAGCGCCGATCAGCGCGGCGATGGCGGCGCGCGCGAGCTTGGTGGTCGTCATAATTTATAGTTCCTCGATGGGTCTGATGGAGCCGCCGGAGCTGCTCGCGGCAAGCCGGATGCAGCCGAGCGGCAGGCAATGGCGCACACGCCGATGTCGGCGCGCACTATCATCAGGCGCGTCAGCGCCGATCAGGCCCGGGTTCGAGGAGGATGGTCGGGAGGTTTTGCCGCGAGGCCGTCGCGCAGGCGGTCATTGCCCGGCGCGAGCGCGCTACTCTGCGGCTGCCGCTCGATCTCCGTGCTCGCTCCGGAAGGAGCGGAGAGCGAGAGGCTCAGCATGCACAGCGCGACGAGCGGACAGGAATCGCAGGTCTTGCTCTTGGTCTGATCCGGGCAGCAGGGCATGTCTTCGGACATGCCTTGCGTGTCGTCCGACATCGCCGCCATGCTGCTTCCTGCACCCGATACCGCCATGGCAGATGCCGGCGTCGCCAGCGGTGCGAGCAGGAGCCCGACCGCCACGAGCAGCATCACGACAATCTTGGCGAACCTATTCAGGTGCATGCCTCGTTGTCGCATGGCACGGCGGAACCTGTAAACCGGCCCGACATCACGATTTGGCCAGAGGCGGACGCGGCGGCATCTTGCGCGCGGGGCAATATAGTTCGCGTTAAGCAAATTCTGAATTTTTGGAGGAGCGTGCGATCAGGCACTGCGCTCGGGGCGTTGCGACAACAACGCTTCAGCTGCCGCATCTTGAAGGAGCCAATCTTCTTTGGCTTCGATCGTGACCGCGACGCGGCGGCTCGCCTCCATTGCCCGCTCCAGCCACTTGATGGCCTCGTCGATCCATTCGTCATGGTGCGCTGGATCGGCGATGGCCTTTTCCCGAAATGCGTCTGCCTGCTTCAGGCAAGCGGTTCTGCGGTCCACGCGGCTCTCCCGAGTTTTCCGCCCCGACCGCATCTTTGATGCATCGCGTAATGGACGTCGTTAACATAGGACATGTGACGCGCCGCAAAAACGGAAGGCATCGCGAATGTTTGTTCCCGCCGACGATGCCGGCCTTCGGCATCGCGGGCGCGGCAACTGCGGTCATTACGAACGCGGGAGGGCCCGACCTTCATACATGAACGTCATCGGCTTTGGTCCCCGCATATAGCCGACATTGAGATCCTGGACGGCGAAGCCGTTGGTGCGGATCAGGTCTGCGATGGCGCGGTTGAGATGGCAGCCGCCCGCGATGACCTTCCAGGGCGGGGTCAAACGATCCTGCCACCATTGCACGCTGGGCTCGGGCGCGCGGCCATGCTCGACGAACAGAAGCTGTCCGCCCGGCTTCAGGATACGTCGAGCCTCCGAGAGCGCGCGATTGACGTTGGGGATGCTGCACATCGTCCACGTCGTCACGACGGTGTCCACGCTCGAACTCTCCAGCGGAATAGCTTCCGCGGAGCCTTCGATCAGATCGAGCCGGCTCGCATGCTGCCGACCGGCGTTGCGCGCGACCTCCAGCAGCTTGGGTGATGGATCAATGCCGATGATTTGCGTCACGCTCGGCCCGTAGAATCCGAGATTGAGCCCCGGACCAATGCCGAGCTCAAGGACGCGCCCCGTTGCGGCGGATGCGACCCGGGTACGATAAGGCACGAGCTGGGCCTGGCGCATGGCGAGCTGCGTCAGCCAAGGCAAGATCCTGTCCTGATAGAAGCTCATGCGACTCCTCGGACATCGTATCTGTCTCGCGGGGCCGTGCTGGCCCCGCGTCCTGTCGCGGTGGCCTTACGCCCGTTCTTCCCAGATCATCGCCAGATGCACGATGGTCTGCACCGCCTTCTCCATGTCCTGCCGGCTCACCCATTCCAGCCGCGAATGAAACGCGTGCTCGCCGGCGAAGATGTTGGGGCAGGGCAGTCCCATGAAGGACAGGCGCGAGCCGTCGGTGCCGCCACGGATCGCGGTGCGCATCGGCCGCAGGCCGGCGCGGCGGATCGCCTCGATGGCGTATTCGAGCACGTGCGGGTGCCGGTCGATCACCTGCTTCATGTTGCGGTACTGCTCGCGTACCTCGAATGTGTAGGTCGAGCGCGGATAGTCCTTCATCACGTCCTTGACGATGGTCTCGAGCAGGACCTCCTTCTCCTTCAGCCCTTCCTCGGTGAAGTCGCGGACGATGAAGGAGAGCGTCGCCTGTTCCAGCGCGCCCTCGATGCCGACCGGGTGCAGAAAGCCCTGCTTGCCTGAGGTCGTCTCCGGCGAGCAGCCTTCCTTGGGCAAGCGCTCGACGATGGCGGCCGCGATCTTGATCGCGTGCTCCATCTTTCCCTTGGCATAGCCGGGATGGGCGCTGACGCCGTTGATGGTGATGGTGGCCCCGTCGGCCGAGAAAGTCTCGTCCTCGACGCAGCCGGCGCTCTCGCCGTCCATGGTGTAGCCGAAATCCGCCCCGAGCTTCTTCAAATCGACATTGTCGACGCCGCGGCCGATCTCTTCATCCGGCGTGAACAGGATCTTGATGGTGCCGTGCTTCACATCGGGATTGTTGATGAAGAAATGCGCGGCATCCATGATCTCGGCGACGCCGGCCTTGTTGTCGGCACCCAGCAGTGTGGTGCCGTCGGTCGTGATGATGTCGTTGCCGATCTGGCTCTTCAGCGCAGGGTGCTCGGCGAAGCGGATCACCTGGCTGGTGTCGCCAGGCAGCACGATGTCGCCGCCGCGATAGTTCGTCACCAGCTGCGGCTTGACGTCCTTGCCGGTGACGTCGGGCGAGGTGTCCATGTGCGAGCAGAAGCAGATCACCGGCACCTTCTTAGGTGTGTTGGCCGGGATCGTTCCATAGACATAGCCGTAGTCGTCGAGATGCGCGTCCTCGACGCCCATGGCTTTCAGCTCGGCGGCGAGCACGCGGCCGAGATCCTTCTGCTTCTCGGTCGAAGGCGAAGCGGGGGAGTCCGGATCGGACTGGGTATCGATGGTGACGTAGCGCAGGAAGCGCTCGGTTACAGTATGCGAAAAGGTGAGGGAGGACATTTCTGGTCAAACCGCCGGGTCAGATGAGCAAGGCGATATACCAGAAAAGCGGGCCGCGTTGCGGCTGGAACGAGGTCGGATCAGGCTTAACGAAACGTAATTGCTAGATCGCCTCTTTCAGTTCCTTGACCGGGCGGAACGCGACCTTCCTGCTGGCCTTGATGTGGATCGGCTCGCCGGTGGCGGGATTGCGGCCGGTGCGGGCGGCGCGCTTGCGGACCTGCAGGATGCCGAGACCGACGATCCGGACGCGGTCGCCCTTCTTCAGGTGCTTGGTGATCAGGTCGACCATGTCGGTCAGGACGGCTTCGGCGCGCTTTTTCGACAGGTCCTGGCTCTCCGCAATGTCAGCGGCGAGGTGCTTGAGTGTGATGGTGGCGGGAGCGGCTGCTTTCTTCGCCATGTCTGCCTCCTCGATTCTGGTCGGAGTCCTCTAGGAAGAAGGGAACTCCGCAAGTTCCGCGAGGCGTAGACGATTCGGGAATGGACTGACTACGCGCCTGCACGGCCCGTTAAGCATCGTCTGCATGCGGTGCTTGGTAGGAAGTGCCGGCGTTGCGGCTAACGACGCAACGTCCTTGACTTCACCAAGTCCGGCCTTTAAGTCCCCCCTCGTTCCGCAGACATTTGCGTGTCACGCGGGAGTAGCTCAGTTGGTTAGAGCGCCGGCCTGTCACGCCGGAGGTCGCGGGTTCGAGCCCCGTCTCTCGCGCCATTTCATGGCGGAATACACCCCTCGATCTCATAAAATCAATGGCTTGGCGGCTTGTCTTTACCTGTCGCTGGACATCAAAAAGGCCGCCCAAGGGCGGCCGTTTGGCGTCAAATCGGACCTTTCGTCTCAGCGAATCTCCGAGGAGCCCGCGCTGGTCACCACCACAGGCTTGCCGGCCTTGATCACGTGGGTGGACTGAGCGGTCTGGCTGTAATCGGCATGGGTGCGGGCCGCGATCCCGAAGCCGGCCACCGCAATGCCGGCCACCAGCGCCACCACCACGATCTTCAGGTGGGTCGCACGATCAGCAGAGTGAATTGAGTGGTTCATCTGAGCCTCCCGACGGGCTTTGCCGCCGTCTATGGGCTCCTCTTCTAGGCACTCTCTGTTTCCGGATGGTTTCGCGGGTTCCGCAAAATGGTTTCATTAATACGCCCGCTTGGTTTCGCCGGGCTGGTGGCCTGAAGCGGCGTTAGGCGGCCGCTCGGCCGATGTCATCCCGGATCGAGCGGGCCGCCCAGATGAACAGCAGGGCGCCGAGCGTGGTCGTGACAGCGGCCGAGAGCAAGGAGTAGCGCACGGCATCCGCGCCATAGCTGCCCTTGAGGGCATCGTTGACCGCGCCCACGGCGAGCGGGCCGACACCCTGGCCGAAGCAGGTCGCGGTAAGGGCAATGAGCGCGGAAGCGAGCGCCCGCATGCTCGGCTTGGCCACGGTCTGCGCAATCGCGAAGATCGGCCCGAGATGGAAGCCGACCAGGAACGAGGTCAGCGCCAGCATGGCCACCATCACCGTAAAATCCTGCGTCAGCATGCAGAGCGCGAACACCGGGCCGGCGAAGCCGGAGGTGACCGCGGGCGCCCATAGCTTCCAGCGGTCGTCACGACGGCTGATTTGCGCCACCACGAAGCCGCCGAGCAGGGTGCCGGCCATGCCGGCGAGCCCCTTGAAGGCACCGGCATAGGTGCCGATCTCGGCGCTCGACAGATGGTGCACGCGCGCCAGGAACGGCGGGATCCAGGCTGCGGTCGCGTAGTTCGTGTAGGTGGTGAGGCAGAAGCCGATCAGCACGATCACGAAGCTCCGCTGCGAGGCGAGGAAGCGCAGCGTCGGCTCGAGCGGCTCGGGGACGAAACTCTCCTGCATTGCGCCGCGCTTGGGCTCGGAGATCGTCAGCCACAGCAACAATGCGAGCAGGATGCCGGGCAGGCCCGCGACGTAGAAGGCCATGCGCCAGCCATAGTGCTGGTTGACGTAGCCGCCGACGAAATAGCCGAGGAAGACGCCGAGATAGGTGCCAATGGCGTAGATGCCGAGCGCGCGCGGACGCTCGTTCTTGGCAAAGAGATCGGCGACGATCGATTGCGAGGCCGGCGAGCTCGCGGATTCGCCGATGCCGACGCCGATGCGCGCCAGCACCAGCGAGGTTAGGCTGGTCGCCGCGCCGCACAGTGCCGTCATTGCGCTCCAGAACGCGAAAGCGAGGGCGACGATGTTGCGCCGGTTGAGCCGGTCGGCGACGCGCGCGATGGGGATGCCGAGCAGGGAGTAGAACAGCGCAAAACCAAAGCCTGCGAGCAGGCCCATCATGGTGTCGCTGAGCGCAAACTCCTTCTTGATGGGCTCGATCAGGACGTTGAAGATCGTGCGATCGAGGAAATTCAGCGCATAGATGATGGTGAGCAGGCCCAGCACGTAATAGCGCCGCCCCGACGGCTTTGCTTCGGCCGTTTGCACCGACATTTGTGACGCTACATCGACCATTGCTTCCCCCGATTTGTCTTTGTTGTCGTTGTCGGTCCAGCTGCTCTAGCCTTCGCGGATGTAATTCCCCGCTTCGAATTCGACCGGCGGCGCGGCTGCATCGAACGAGACGCCGATCGGATCACGGCCTGCGGCGAGCGCGTCGAGCTGATCGCTCAGCATGCGCCGGATCATCAGGATGCCGCGGTCGCTCTGGCCGAAATGCTCCTCGGAGTGGACGGTCACCTCGCCCTGGCCGACCTGGGCCTCGTAGTCGCCCGGGAATTGCTGATGCTCTTCCTCGGTCATGTCCCACCAGAACTTGCCGTTGAATTTCGAGCGCATGCGGCCGATGTCGCCTGGATTTTTGACGCGGCCGGCGACGTAGATGCGGAAGGACGTATCGTCGATCGGAAGCACCCAGCCGATCGACTCGACGCGGGCGAATTGCGCAACGCGCGGGTTCGGCACCACGCGCAGCGTCGGCAGCGCGGCCTCGCTGACGCGATAAAACACTTTGCCGTCGTCCTGCTTGCGCTCGGAGCGCACGAGCACACCGCGCGGCGATTTCTCGAACTTCACCTCGGGGATCGAGGCCATCATGTTGGTGAATTGCGGGCCCGAGAACGAGCCGTGCAGCACCGGCACGTGGTATGGATCGACCACGTTCTCGAAGTGCTGGAGCCAGTTGCAGGGGATGATGGCGGGCCCGCCGCCGCCGATCGAGGAATCGTCGGCCTCGACGAGCTCGCCGTCATCCATGTTTTCCAGACATTCGTAGGTCGGCAGCACCGGACGTTTCTCGGCCGGGCCCATATAGGCGAAGATCAGGCCGTAGCGTTCCTCGACCGGATACCAGGGCTGACGCACCTTGTCCTTGAACTGGCCGCCGTCAGGCTCGCAGGGCTGCTCCAGGCAGTGGCCTTCGGTGTCGAACTTCCAGCCGTGATAGCAGCAGCGGATGCCGTCCTCCTCGACCTTGCCATAGTAGAGCGTGGTGCCGCGGTGGCAGCAGCGGGCGTGCAACAGGCCGGCGCGCCCATGCTTGTCACGGAAGAGGACGAGATCCTCTCCGAGCGCGCGCACCTTTTTCGGCGTGTCGGTGGCATCGCTGGTGAGCCCGACCGGGTGCCAGTAGCGACGGAGCAGTTCGCCCATCGGCGTGCCGCGCACGACCGAGGTGAACTTGGTGCGCGTATGCGCCGGCTTCATCGCATAGGCCGTGCCGAGATCGCGATCCCGCTGGGTGATGGTCATGCTGCTCCTCCCGCTCTGGGCCGTGCTGGCCCGGCCTTTTTCATGCCTTGTCCCGAGTGAAAGATAATTCGATGACAATGTCAACGATCTTCCAAATGCCTCTTAGACGCATCCGGATCAGATTGGGGGAGGCCGCCGCGACCCGGGCTTGGCACGCCCCGGCTTTCTTGGCAGAGGTGGAATCATGAGCGAGACGGAGAGCAGGGGCGGGTCGACGTCGTCCGAAACGGACGAGAGCGCGCCGGCGGCGCCGGTCACCGCGATGCTGTCGTCGCGGCTGATGGTGCTCGCCAACCTGCTCAAGCGCGGCGCCATCCTGCGCTACAAGCGTCTCACAGGACTGAACTCAGTCGAGTTCGGTCTTGTCGCCTCGCTTGGGCGGCGGCCGCCCATGAGCGTGGCGCGGCTCGCCGAGGCCGTCGGCCAAGACAAGGGACAGATCAGCCGCGCGCTGGCAAACCTATTGTCGCGCAAGCTGATCGCGAAAACGGCAAATCCGAAGGACAGCCGCGAGGTGCTGATCTCGCTGACTGCGACGGGCCTCGCCGCGCATGATGCGATCGTCGATGGCGCGCAGGAACGCAATCGACGCCTGCTGCAACATTTGAGCGAAGCCGAGTTCCACACGCTGCTGCGGCAGGTCGATCAGCTCACGGCGATCGCCGCCGAGATGCTCGAGAGCGAGAAGAATTCGCGCTGATGTCTCGGCAATCTCTGGAAATGTTGGAGCGCTTCTAAGAATTCTTCTAAGAAGTTTTCAATTAGGCAATTCGCGCGCCCTCACATAAGCGTCACCGCAGCGCATGTCGCCGCGGGGACTGGCGGCATGATGCATCAAAACATGCAGCTTGGGGTGGCGCGTTGAACAGTCTTGGAATGCTGCGGTCGGCCGTGTTGGCGACCGCATCCGCTTGGGTCTTGATGCCGCAGGCATCGCTCGCACAATCGTCCGCGCAGGGTGGCGCGCAGAACATTCCGTCGGTGACGGTCACGGCGCCGGAAGCGCGCCGCCGCACTGCTGCGACCCCTCAGCGTCGTGCGCCGCGGTCGTCGGAGCAGACCGCCAACAGGAACAAGCCGCAGCCGCAGCGCAATGTCGGCTTCGTCGAGACGCCGCGCGGTCCGGTGAACGGCTACGTCGCCGGCCGCAGCTCGTCCGGCACCAAGACCAACACGCCGATCATGGAGACGCCGCAGGCGGTGTCCGTCATCGGTGCGGAGCAGATTCGCGACCAGAAGCCGAACAAGCTCGACGAGGTGCTGCGCTACACCGCCGGCGTGCGCGCCGGAACGTTTGGCACAGACACCCGCAACGACTGGTGGCTGATCCGCGGCTTCAAGTCCGAGGACATCGGACTGTTCCTCGACGGCATGCAGCTGTTCTACACGTCCTATGCGAGCTGGAAGCTCCAGGCGCCCAACATGGAGCGCGTCGAGGTGCTGCGCGGCCCGTCAGCCGTGCTCTACGGCGGATCGAGCCCAAGCGGCATCGTCAACGTCATCAGCAAGATGCCGCCGGCCGAGCCGATCCGCTATATCGAGACCGGCGTCAACAATTTCGGCAACGCCTATATCGGCTTCGATTTCGGCGGACCGGTCGCGACGAGCCCCGAGAACGGCAAGCTGTTCGCCCGCGTGGTCGGCCAGGTCCAGAACGGCGGCACCCAGGTCAACTTCACGCCAGACAACAACTACTTCATCGCGCCGTCGGTCACCTGGAAGCCGGATGCCGATACGACCTTGACGGTGCTGGCCTCGGCCTCGAAGCAGGACACCCGCGGCATCAACTTTCTGCCTTACCAGGGGACGGTGACCAGCGCGTCGTTCGGCAAAATTCCCACCAGCTTCTTCGTCGGCGATCCCAGCGTCGACAAGTTCACGCGCGAGCAGGAGATGCTCGGCTATCAGTTCGAGCGCAATCTCACTGACGACCTGACGTTCCGTCAGAACGCCCGCTTTGCGCATGTCGACATCACCTACCGCGGCTATGTCGGCAACGGTTGGGCCGACATCAACACGGCCACTCTCAATCGGTACAATTGGTATGCGAAGAACACTGCCAATCAGGCCAATCTCGACAACCAGCTCGAGTACCGCTTCGACACCGGCCCGGTCAGGCACACGATGCTGTTCGGGGTCGACCTGAGGGGCTACCAGATCGACGACTATCAGGCCTTCAACTTCACCACCGTGCCGCCGATCAATGTGTTCAACCCGGCCTATGGTACGAACATTCCGATCACCGGCGCGCCCTTCCGCAATTTCCTGATCACGCAGAAGCAGGCCGGCACCTACATCCAGGACCAGATGAAGCTCGGTAACTTCACGCTGGTGTTGAGCGGCCGTAACGATTGGGTCGAGACCACGCAGGCCGCGCGTGACACGGGCGCCGTTGTCGGCCAGCGCGACGACAGCAGATTCAGCGGACGCGCAGGATTGGTCTATAATTTCGACAACGGCATCGCGCCTTACGTCTCTTACGCGACCAGCTACAATCCAATCATCGGCATCAATACTGCAACGAACCGCCTGTTCCTGCCGGAGACCGGCCAGCAGGCCGAGATCGGCGTAAAGGTCGCGCCCAAGGGCTTTGATGGCTATTTCACCGCCTCGGTCTTCGACCTGAAACGTCAGAACGTGACCACCACCGATCCGGTCATCACCACGTTGCAGAATCAGACTGGCGAGGTGACCTCGCGCGGCATCGAGCTCGAAGCTGTGGCCAATGCCACGAAAGAGCTGAAGTTCATCGGCGCCTTCACGGCCTATCATCTCTTCACCAGCAAGGATCTCAATCCGGCATTGGTCGGCAAGACGCCGACCAACACGCCCGAGATGCTGGTGTCGGGCTGGGCGGACTACACCTTCAAGGAAGGACTGCTGACTGGCTTCGGCTTCGGCGGCGGCGTGCGCTATGTCGGTTCGTCCTGGGCCGACCAGGCCAACACCCTCGAAGTTCCCGCGGTGGTGCTCGGTGATCTCGCGGTCCACTACGAATGGCAGAACTGGCGGACGGCGCTCAACGTGATCAACGTGACCGACAAGATGTATGTCGCGAGCTGCGCGTCGGCCACGTCCTGCTTCTACGGCGACCGCCGGCGCGTGACCGCCAGCGTGTCCTACAAATGGTAGGCACGGGCGAGGGAGGGCGATCGTGAAGGCGCGCACGGTCAGGCTCTGGTCCGTGGTCCACACCTGGACCAGCCTGATCTCGACCGTGTTCCTGCTGCTGCTCTGCCTCACCGGCCTGCCGCTGGTGTTCCACCACGAGATCGATGAGCTCCTGGGCTATGCCCCCCAGCCCGAAGCTCATGCGGGCGCGGCACGCGCGACGCCGCAAGCCGTCGCCGAGGCCGCGCTCGCCGCCGATCCCGGCCGGGTGATGCAATATATCTCCTGGGACAAGGACGAGCCCGGGATCGTTATGGCCTTCACCAACAGCGCCCCTGATGGGGTTCCCGACAATGCGACGGTGCGAGCGTTCGACGCCGTCTCGGCCAAGCTGCTCGGGCCTGTCGGGGTCGGGCCGATGCTGATCGTGCTCAAGCTGCACACCGACATGTTCGCCGGCCAGGCCGGAAAACTGTTCCTCGGTGCGATGGGGTTCTTGTTCGCCGTCGCCATCGTCTCGGGCGTGGTGCTGTATTGGCCGTTCACCCGCCGCCTGCGCTTTGCCACCATCCGCGATCACGCCTCCCGTCGCGTGCGCTGGCTCGACTGGCACAACCTGATCGGCGTGGTGACGGTGGCCTGGGCGCTGGTGGTCGGGCTGACCGGCGTCGTCAACACCTGGGCCGAGCTGATGCTGAACCAGTGGAAGGCGACCGAGCTCGCCAGCATGGTCGCGCCCTATGCCGGCAAGCCGCCGCCCGCGCATCTCGCCTCACTCGATGATGTCGTCGCGCGCGCGAAGCGGGCGGCTCCCGGCATGGAGATCGCCTTCATCGCGTTTCCGGGCACGCCGTTCACGTCCTCGCATCATTTCGCCGCCTTCATGCGGGGCGATACGGCCCTGACGGCGCGGCTGCTCAAGCCTGTCCTGCTGGACGGCGAAAGCGGGGAGGTCGCCGACAGCCGGGCACTGCCGCTCTATCTGCAGGCGCTCTTGATCTCGCAGCCGCTGCATTTCGGCGACTACGGCGGCATGCCGCTCAAGGTGATCTGGGCCGCGCTCGACGTGCTCACGATCGTCGTGATCGGCAGCGGCCTCTATCTCTGGCTGGCGCGGCGGCGGAAGCGGTCCTCCGCCCGCGCCGACGCATTCGCCAGACGAGTTCCGGTCCCGTCGTGATGCATGGCTCGCCCGACCGCTCGCGGCTGTGGATACGTGTCTTTGCTGCACCTATCCTGCTGGCGGCCGCCACCATCACCGGCTTGCTGGCCGCGTTGCTTTGGGGCGAGGCCGGCCAATATGTCGCCTGGGTGACGGTAGGGGCGCCTGTCCTGGTTGTAGTCTGGACTTTGCTGCGCCCCAGCCTAGATAAAGTGCGCTTTCCCAACAGTGGCCGTCACGGCCGAGCGCGCGTGGACTGATCGGGGATCGCCCTTGCTGGGTCAGCTGTTCTGCTCCATACCAGCGCGGGGTGATTCCGGGATTTCCACCGTTCTGGGAGCGGCAAAGGGCCTGAAAAGAGCGTGTCTTGCGCCCATTGGTGCACTGCGCTAAGGCTCAGAATAATTCCAAATCGGACGAATCCGTGGCTGTCCCGAGGCTGCGGGAAAAAGGGCTCGTCGATGAGCGGCATTCTAGAGAACTATCTTCCACTCGTTGTCTTTATAGGGGTCGCGGGCCTCATCGGCCTCGTGCTGCTGATCGCGCCCTTCATCGTGGCGTTCCAGCAGCCGGACCCGGAAAAACTGTCGGCATATGAGTGCGGTTTCAACGCCTTCGACGACGCCCGCATGAAGTTCGACGTCCGCTTCTACCTGGTCGCCATCCTCTTCATCATCTTCGACCTCGAGGTGGCGTTCCTGTTTCCGTGGGCGGTGGCGTTCGGCAAGCTTGGCGCGACCGGCTTCTGGTCCATGGTGGTGTTCCTCGCCGTGCTGACGGTCGGGTTCGCCTATGAATGGAAAAAAGGGGCACTGGAATGGGATTGAACCCTCCTACTCAGTCCTTGGCTCCGGTCGTCGCGCCGGCCGCAAAGGGCATCCTGGATCCGTCGACCGGTAAGCCGGTCGGGGCCAATGATCCGTTCTTCCTCGAGGTCAAGCACGAGCTGTCCGACAAGGGCTTCTTCGTCGCGGCCACCGATGATCTCATCACTTGGGCGCGCACCGGCTCCTTGATGTGGATGACCTTTGGTCTCGCCTGCTGCGCGGTCGAGATGATGCAGGTCTCGATGCCGCGCTACGACGTCGAGCGCTTCGGCTTCGCGCCGCGTGCCTCGCCGCGCCAGTCCGACGTCATGATCGTCGCGGGCACCCTGACCAACAAGATGGCCCCGGCGCTGCGCAAGGTCTACGACCAGATGCCCGAGCCGCGCTACGTCATCTCGATGGGCTCCTGCGCCAATGGCGGGGGCTACTATCACTATTCCTACTCGGTCGTGCGTGGCTGCGACCGCATCGTGCCGATCGACATCTATGTGCCGGGCTGCCCGCCTACGGCGGAAGCGCTGCTCTACGGCGTGCTGCTGCTGCAGAAGAAGATCCGCCGCACCGGCACCATCGAACGCTAAGGTTTTACGTCATGGACGACGCCAAGCTCGACGCCCTGGGGCAGACGATCGTTAGCGCGCTTCCGGGCGCCGCTACTGCTCACTCGGTGGCCTTCAATCAGCTCACGGTGGACGTCGAGGCCGCCAAGATCGTCGAGGTGGTCAAGTACCTGCGCGACGATCCGAACTGCCGTTTCGTCAACATCACCGACATCACGGCGGTGGACTATCCGGATCGCGAGAAGCGTTTCGACGTGATCTATCACTTCCTGTCCCCGACGCTGAACACGCGGATCCGGCTCAAGGCCCAAGCCGACGAGACCACGCAGGTGCCGTCGCTGATCGACGAATTCCCTGGCGCCGACTGGTTCGAGCGCGAGGCCTACGACCTCTACGGCGTGTTCTTCGTCGGCCATCCCGACATGCGCCGCATCCTCACCGATTACGGTTTCGAGGGCCATCCGCTGCGCAAGGATTTCCCGCTGACCGGTTTCGTCGAGGTCCGCTACGACGACCAGGAGAAGCGGGTGGTGTACGAGCCTGTCAGGCTCAACCAGGAGTTCCGCAAGTTCGATTTCCTCTCGCCGTGGGAAGGGGCGGACTATCCGTTGCCGGGGGATGAAAAAGCGGGGCCGAAGAGCTGATCATGAACGAGCAACCGCAGAATCTCCGTAACTTCACCATCAATTTCGGCCCGCAGCATCCGGCGGCGCACGGCGTGTTGCGGCTGGTGCTGGAGCTCGACGGCGAAGTCGTCGAGCGCGTCGATCCGCATATCGGCCTGCTTCACCGCGGCACCGAGAAGCTGATCGAGCAGAAGACCTATCTGCAGGCGATTCCTTATTTCGACCGGCTCGACTACGTCGCGCCGATGAACCAGGAGCATGCCTTCTGCTTGGCTGCCGAAAAGCTGCTCGGCATCGAGGTGCCGCGCCGCGGCCAGCTCATCCGCATGCTCTATTGCGAGATCGGCCGCATCCTGTCGCATCTGCTCAACGTCACCACGCAGGCGATGGACGTCGGCGCGCTGACCCCGCCGCTGTGGGGTTTCGAAGAGCGCGAGAAGCTGATGGTGTTCTACGAGCGCGCTTCGGGCAGCCGTATGCATGCGGCCTTCTTCCGCGTCGGCGGCGTGCATCAGGACCTGCCGCAGAAGCTGGTCGACGACATCGAGGCTTGGTGCGACCCGTTCCTGAAGGTGGTCGACGACCTCGACCGTCTGCTCACTGCCAACCGCATCTTCAAGCAGCGCAACGTCGACATTGGCGTCGTGTCGCTCAAGGAGGCCTGGGAGTGGGGTTTCTCGGGCGTCATGGTGCGCGGCTCGGGCGCGGCCTGGGACCTGCGCAAATCGCAGCCCTATGAATGCTATGCCGAGATGGATTTCGACATCCCGATCGGCAAGAACGGCGACTGCTACGACCGCTATCTGATCCGCATGGAAGAGATGCGCCAGTCCGTGCGCATCATGAAGCAGTGCATCCAGAAGCTGAATGCGCCCGAGGGCAAGGGCCCGGTCGTCGTCGCCGACAACAAGGTCGCGCCGCCGCGCCGTGGCGAGATGAAGCGCTCGATGGAAGCGCTGATCCACCACTTCAAGCTCTACACCGAGGGCGTCCACGTTCCGCCCGGCGAAGTCTATGCCGCGGTCGAGGCGCCCAAGGGCGAGTTCGGCGTCTATCTCGTCTCCGACGGCACTAACAAGCCCTACAAGTGCAAGATCCGCGCGCCGGGCTTTGCCCATCTCCAGGCCATGGACCACGTCTGCCGCGGCCATCTGCTCGCCGACGTCTCGGCGATCCTCGGCTCGCTCGACATCGTGTTCGGAGAGGTCGATCGGTGATGGCGCAGGCGCCAATCCAGTTTGACCGTGCCTCGGGGGCCCTTGAAGGGGCCAACCTGTGGGAGCGGACGGCTGCCTTGGCGTTGGTGACGGGATCGAAGATCTCCTCGCACTTCTCGCATATGGGCTACATCGCCTGCGCCAATTTGCTGGCGAAGACGCTGCCCAAGCGCAACATCGCGATCAGGCTCAATCCCGACGCCGTGTTCGAGTTCCCCTACGGCGACGGCTATTGGAGCAAGCTGCTCAACCGCTCCTACAATTACGAGGACGAGCTCGAGCTGCTATTCGCCGACTCCATCGACGTCGACTACACGCTGCTCGATTGCGGCGCCAATTACGGCTACTGGTCGGTGCTGGTGTCGAGCAGGCCGTTCGGTTCGCACAAGGCGATCGCGATCGAGCCGTCGGGCCAGAATTATCCGAAGCTCGCCAACAATGCCCGCATCAATGAGGGCCGCTTCGAGACGATGAAATGCGCGATCGGCGCGGCCCGCGGCACCGCGCGCTTGTCCGGCACCAAGCATGAAGCCTTCAGCATCGCCGGCGATCCCTCAGTGGGCGGCGAGGATGTGCCTGTCATCGCGCTCGACAACCTGATCGATGACGGCAAGGTTGCCGCCAGCGGCAAGTATCTGATCAAGCTCGACGTCGAGGGCGTCGAGATCGAGGCGATCAAGGGCGGTGCCCGGCTGCTCCAGGCCGACAGCGTCATCATGTGCGAGGAGCACGGCAGCGACCGCTCTCATGCGGTGTCGCGCTACATCCTCGAGCAGACCCCGTTGAAGCTGATCGTGTTCGATCCGCGCAGCAACCGGATGGAGACCGTGACCGAGCTGTCGATCCTCGACCGCATCAAGGTCTCGACCCATGTCGGCTACAACGTTTTCGGCACCGCAAGCGCATTCTGGCAGGACAGGATCGATGCCCTGAATGCCAAGAACCTGAATGCCAAGAATCTGAATGCCATGTCCGCGCGCCGCATGCAGTGAGAGATTGAAGAGATGTCCGTTCGCCGATTAGCACCGAAGGAAGTCCAGCCCGCGAGCTTTGCGTTCACGGAGGAGAACCTCGCATTCGCGCGGCAGCAGATCGCGAAATATCCGGCCGGACGCCAGGCCTCCGCTGTCATCGCCATTCTTTGGCGCGCGCAGGAGCAGAACGAGGGCTGGGTGTCGGAAGCCGCGATCCGCGTCATCGCCGACATGCTCGATATGCCCTATATCCGCGTGCTGGAAGTTGCGACCTTCTACACGATGTTCCAGCTCGCCCCCGTCGGCAAGAAGGCCCACGTCCAGGTCTGTGGCACCACGCCGTGCCGCCTGCGCGGCGCAGAGGATCTGATCCACGTCTGCGAGCACCGCATCCATCACGAGCCCTTCCATCTGTCCAAGGACGGCAATTTCAGCTGGGAAGAGGTCGAGTGCCTGGGCGCCTGCGTGAACGCGCCGATGGTGCTGATCGGCAAGGACACCTATGAGGACCTGACCAAGGAGAGCTTTGGCAAGGTGCTCGACGGTTTTGCATCGGGCAATCCGCCCAAGCCCGGCCCGCAGAACGGCCGCCAGTTCTCGGCGCCGATTACGGGGCCGACCACGCTGAAGGAGATCACTTGATGCGTGATCTCTCGCCTTCAGTGCAGGGGAGCGGTGCCATGAAGAAGTGGGGCTTCATCGCGATGCATGCCGCCGTGGCGGCCACGTTCATTTTCCTGCTGCAGCGTTTCAGCCTGAACGCGTCGCTGGAAACCAGTCTGCTCTGGGCGCTGACCTTCGCCGTCTGCGCCGCCGGACTTGCCTACAAGCAGTCCAATCGTTGATCGGAAAGCACTGATATGCTCGAGGACAAGGACCGCATCTTCAAGAACCTCTACGGCCTTCACGATTGGGGGCTCGAGGGTGCGCGGCGCCGCGGCGCCTGGGATGGTACCAAGGCCATCATCGACAAGGGCCGCGACTGGATCATCAACGAGATGAAGGCCTCGGGCCTGCGCGGCCGCGGCGGCGCCGGCTTCCCGACCGGCCTGAAATGGTCGTTCATGCCGAAGGAATCGACCGACGGCCGGCCGAGCTACCTCGTCGTCAATGCCGACGAATCCGAGCCCGGCACCTGCAAGGATCGCGAGATCATGCGGCACGATCCGCATCTCCTGGTCGAGGGCTGCCTGATCGCGAGCTTCGCGATGAACGCGCATGCCTGCTACATCTACGTCCGCGGTGAATTCATCCGCGAGCGCGAGCGCCTTCAGGCCGCGATCGACCAGGCCTACGAGGCCAAGCTGATCGGCAAGGACAACGTCAACGGCTGGCCGTTCGACCTTTACGTCGCCCACGGCGCCGGCGCCTATATCTGCGGCGAAGAGACCGCGCTGCTCGAAAGCCTCGAAGGCAAGAAGGGCCAGCCGCGGCTGAAGCCGCCGTTCCCGGCCAATGTCGGCCTGTTCGGCTGTCCGACCACCGTCAACAACGTCGAGTCCATCGCGGTCGCGCCGGACATCCTGCGCCGTGGCGCGGCCTGGTTTGCCGGCATTGGCCGTCCGAACAATGTCGGCACCAAACTCTTCTGCATCTCCGGCCATGTCGAGCGGCCCTGCAACGTCGAAGAGGCCATGGGCATTCCGTTCCGTGAACTGATCGACAAGCATTGCGGTGGCATCCGCGGCGGCTGGGACAACCTCAAGGCGGTGATCCCGGGCGGCTCCTCCGTGCGCATGGTGCCGGCCGAGCAGATCATCGACACGCCGATGGATTTCGACAGCTTGAGCAAGCTGCGCTCGGGCCTCGGCACCGCGGCCGTCATCGTGATGGACAAGTCGACCGACCTGATCCGTGCGATCGCCCGCATCTCCTATTTCTACAAGCATGAGAGCTGCGGCCAGTGCACGCCGTGCCGCGAGGGAACGGGGTGGATGTGGCGCGTGCTCACCCGCATGGCCGAAGGCCGCGCCCACAAGCGCGAGATCGACATGCTGCTTGAAGTGACGAAACAGGTCGAAGGCCACACCATCTGCGCGCTCGGCGATGCCGCGGCCTGGCCGATCCAGGGCCTGATCGCGCATTTCCGTCACGAGATCGAAGCGCGCATCGACCAGTATTCGCACAGGGCCGACATCGACGATATCGGCGTCCGCGATCCCGTGAACATGGTCGCGGCGGAGTAGGATAAATGACCAAGCTCATCATCGACGGCAAAGAGATCGATGTGCCCGCCGAGTACACGCTGCTCCAGGCGTGCGAGGCCGCGGGCGCCGAGATTCCGCGCTTCTGCTATCACGAGCGGCTGTCGATCGCCGGCAATTGCCGGATGTGCCTCGTCGAAGTGAAGGGCGGGCCGAAGCCGGTCGCGAGTTGCGCCTGGGGCGTGCGCGACTGCCGTCCGGGTCCCAAGGGCGAGCCGCCGGAGATCTCCACGCGTTCGCCGATGGTGAAGAAGGCGCGCGAAGGCGTGATGGAATTCCTTCTCATCAACCATCCGCTGGACTGCCCGATCTGCGACCAGGGCGGCGAGTGCGACCTGCAGGACCAGGCGATGGGCTACGGTGTCGACACCAGCCGTTTCGCCGAGAACAAGCGCGCGGTCGAGGACAAATATCTCGGCGCGCTGGTCAAGACCTCGATGAACCGCTGCATCCAGTGCACGCGCTGCGTCCGCTTCTCGGCGGAAGTCGCCGGCGCGCCCGAGATGGGCGCAACCGGCCGCGGCGAGGACATGGAGATCACGACCTATCTCGAGCACGCGCTGACGTCGGAATTGCAGGGCAATCTCGTCGACATCTGTCCGGTCGGCGCCCTGACCTCGAAGCCTTATGCGTTTGCGGCGCGCCCCTGGGAGCTCGGCAAGACCCAGTCGATCGACGTGATGGATGGTCTGGGATCGGCGATCCGCGTCGACACGCGCGGCCGTGAGGTGATGCGCGTGCTGCCGCGCATCAATGAGGCCGTGAACGAGGAGTGGATCTCCGACAAGACCCGCCACATCGTCGATGGCCTCCGCACCCAGCGCCTCGACCGGCCCTATATCCGCGAAGCCGGCAAGCTGCGTGCGGCGAGCTGGCCCGAGGCCTTCGCCGCGATCGCGGCCAAGGCGGCGCGCACCGACGGCAAGCGCATCGGTGCGATCGCCGGCGACCTCGCCGGTGTCGAGGAGATGTTCGCGTTGAAGGACCTGCTCGCCAAATATGGCTCGGGCAATCTGGCGGTGCAGGGCGGCGACGCCTTCGATCCCGCGCTCGGCCGCGGCTCCTACATCTTCAACCCGACGCTCGCAGGCGTGGAGCAGGCCGACGCGCTGCTCATCATTGGCGCCAATCCGCGCAAAGAGGCGGCCGTGTTCAACGCCCGTATCCGCAAGCGCTGGCGCGCCGGCGGCTTCAAGATCGGTGTGATCGGCGCCAAGGCCGACCTGACCTACGACTATGATCATCTCGGCGCGGGCACCGATACGCTCGGCGAGCTCGCGGCCGGCAAGCACTCCTTCATGGACGTGCTGAAGAACGCCAAGCACCCGATCATCCTGGTCGGCGCGGGCGCGGCCTCGCGTCACGACGGCGCCGCCATCCTCGCCGCGAGCGCCAAGCTCGCGCTCGATGTCGGTGCGGTGAAGGACGGCTGGAACGGTTTTGGCGTGCTGCACGAGACCGCCTCGCGCGTCGGCGCGCTCGACATCGGCTTCTCTGCCACCGCGGGCGGGCTGAACGCGGCACAGATGACGACGTTCGGAACGCTGGACCTGTTATTCCTGTTAGGGGCCGATGAGATCAAGGCGCCGGACGGCACTTTCGTTGTCTATATCGGCACCCATGGTGACCGCGGCGCGCACCGCGCCGACGTGATCCTGCCTGCAGCGGCCTACACCGAGAAGTCCGCGATCTACGTCAACACCGAAGGCCGCGTGCAGATGACCGGCCGCGCCGCGTTCCCGCCGGGCGAAGCCCGCGAGGACTGGGCGATCATCCGCGCGCTGTCGGAAGCGCTCGGCAAGAAGCTCGGCTACGACTCGCTTGCCGCCCTGCGCCAGGCGATCTTCAAGGCCGTGCCGCATCTGATCCGTCTCGACCAGATCGAGGCCGGCACCGCCGACCAGATCAAGAAGCTGGCGGGGAAGGGCGGCTCGCCGGAGAAGGCGCCGTTCAAGCCACTGGTCGAGGACTTCTACCTGACCAACCCAATCGCGCGTGCGTCCGCCGTGATGGCGGAATGCTCGCGCCTCGCCTCCGGGCACATGCTGACCGCAGCGGAGTGAGCGTGATCTGATGGAATTCTTCGAAAGCGCATTCTGGACCGGGTTCCTCTGGCCGCTGATCATCATGGTCGCGGAGAGCGTCCTGGTGCTCGTCGTCCTCTTGGTCGCGATCGCCTATATCCTGCTCGCCGACCGCAAGATCTGGGCGGCGGTGCAGATCCGCCGCGGCCCGAACGTGGTCGGCCCCTGGGGCCTGCTGCAGTCCTTCGCGGACTTGCTCAAGTTCGTGCTGAAGGAGCCGATCATCCCGGCCGGCGCCAACAAGGGCGTGTTCCTGCTGGCGCCGCTGGTCTCGTGCGTGCTCGCGCTCGCCGCCTGGGCGGTGATCCCGACCAATCTCGGCTGGGTGATCTCCGACATCAATGTCGGCATCCTCTTCATCTTCGCGATCTCGTCGCTGTCGATCTACGGCATCATCATGGCTGGCTGGTCGTCGAACTCGAAATACCCGTTCCTGGCCGCGTTGCGCTCGGCGGCGCAGATGGTGTCCTACGAGGTCTCGATTGGGTTCGTCATCATCACGGTGCTGCTCTGCGCCGGCACGCTGAACCTCACGGCCGTGGTCGAGGCCCAGCATGCGCGCGGTCTTGCCAGCCTGATCGGGCTGCCGCAGCTCACCATCCTGAACTGGTACGTCTGGCCGCTGTTCCCGATGTTCGTGGTGTTCTACGTCTCGGCACTGGCGGAAACCAACCGTCCGCCGTTCGATCTCGTGGAGGCCGAATCCGAGCTCGTCGCCGGCTTCATGGTCGAATACGGCTCGACGCCGTACCTCTTGTTCATGCTCGGCGAGTATGTCGCGATCGTCACGATGTGCGCGTTGGCGACGATCCTGTTCCTGGGAGGCTGGCTGCCGCCGGTCGACCTGCCGCCCTTCAACTGGGTGCCGGGGATCATCTGGTTCTCGCTGAAACTGTTCTTCATGTTCTTCCTGTTCGCGATGGCCAAGGCGATCGTGCCGCGCTACCGCTACGATCAATTGATGCGCCTCGGCTGGAAGGTGTTCCTGCCGATCTCGCTGGCGATGGTGATCGTGGTGGCCGGCGTGCTGCATTTCGCCGGCATCGCGCCGAAGTGAGGTCCGCCATGGGTATCAACGTCAACGCCACTGCACGCTCGCTTCTGCTGTCGGAATTCGTCTCGGCGTTCTTCCTCGCCATGCGCTATTTCTTCCAGCCGAAGCCGACCATCAACTATCCGTTCGAGAAGAACCCGATCTCGCCGCGCTTCCGCGGCGAGCATGCGCTCCGCCGCTATCCGAACGGCGAAGAGCGCTGCATCGCCTGCAAGCTGTGCGAAGCCATCTGCCCGGCGCAAGCCATCACTATCGAGGCCGGCCCGCGCCGCAACGACGGCACCCGCCGCACCGTGCGCTACGACATCGACATGGTGAAGTGCATCTATTGCGGTCTCTGCCAGGAGGCCTGTCCGGTCGACGCCATCGTCGAAGGTCCGAACTTCGAGTTCGCGACCGAGACCCGCGAGGAACTCTATTATGACAAGGCCAAGCTGCTCGCCAACGGCGACCGCTGGGAACGCGAGATCGCGAAAGCGATCGAGCTCGACGCGCCGTACCGGTGAGGTGAGGGCATGATCCTTCCCGCGCTGTTCTTCTATCTGTTCGCCGGCGTCTGCGTCGCCTCGGCGGTGATGGTGATTGTCTCGCGCAATCCCGTGCACTCCGTGCTGTACCTGATCCTGGCCTTCGTCAACGCCTCCGGCCTGTTCGTGCTGATGGGCGCCGAATTCCTGGCGATGATCCTGATCGTCGTCTATGTCGGCGCGGTCGCGGTCCTGTTCCTGTTCGTGATCATGATGCTCGACGTCGATTTCCTCGAGCTGCGCGAGGGCTTCATCGAGTACCTGCCGGTTGGGCTGGTGATCGGCGGCATCTTCATGTTCGAGCTGCTGCTCACCGTCGGCTTCTGGGTCATCAACCCCGGCGTCTCCAAGACCATCACGGCGGCGATCCCGACCAATGTCAGCAACACCGAAGCACTCGGCCTCGTGCTCTATACGAAGTACATCCACTACTTCCAGCTCGCGGGCATGGTGCTGTTGGTCGCCATGATCGGCGCCATCGTGCTGACGCTGCGCCACAAGGCGAGCGTTAAGCGGCAGGACATCAACGTGCAGAACGCGCGCACGCCGGAAATGGCGATGGCGATGCGCAAGGTGGCGTCAGGGCAGGGGCTCTCGGATGCCGATGCGGCGGAGTGGGTGAAATGACGATCGGGCTCGGACACTATCTGGCGGTCGGCGCGATCCTGTTCACGCTCGGGATCCTCGGCATCTTCCTGAACCGCAAGAACATCATCGTCATCCTGATGTCGATCGAGCTGATCCTGCTCTCGGTCAACATCAACCTCGTGGCGTTCTCGACCTTCCTCGGCGACATCGTCGGCCAGGTCTTCGCGCTCTTGGTGCTCACCGTCGCTGCTGCGGAAGCCGCGATCGGTCTCGCCATCCTGGTGGTCTATTTCCGCAACCGCGGCTCGATCGCGGTTGAGGACGTCAATCTGATGAAGGGCTGAGCTCAGTCATGGTTCAGGCAATTGTCTTTCTGCCTCTGCTGGGCGCTATTCTCGCCGGCCTGATCTCGCTGGTCGGCGCGCATGCCCGCAATCCCTCAGGCGACACGGTCGAGCATCACGACGAGGCGCACGGTAATGGTGCGAATGACGGTCATGTCTCCGCTGCCTCTATCAAGGAGGAGGGGAGCGTCATTCATGAGACCCATGACGAGCCGGGCGACCACGAGCCGCCAGCGGCTGGTTCTCGCGCGGCCGAGCTGATCACGACGGGACTGCTGTTCGTGTCGGCGGCGCTGTCCTGGTTCACGCTGGTCGACGTCGGCTTCATGCATCACGACGCGCGGATCCAGCTGCTGCCCTGGATCTTCTCCGGCGACCTCCAGGTCTGGTGGACGCTGCGCGTGGACACGCTCACGGCCGTGATGTTGGTGGTGGTGACGACGGTTTCCTCGCTCGTGCACCTCTATTCCATCGGCTACATGGATCAGGACCCGAACCGGCCGCGCTTCTTCGGCTATCTGTCGCTGTTCACCTTCGCGATGCTGATGCTGGTCACCGCGGACAACCTCGTGCAGCTGTTCTTCGGCTGGGAAGGCGTCGGTCTCGCCAGCTATCTCCTGATCGGCTTCTGGTACCAGAGGCCGTCGGCGAACGCGGCGGCGATCAAGGCCTTCGTGGTCAACCGCGTCGGCGATTTCGGCTTCGCGCTCGGCATCTTCGCGATCTTCATGCTGGCCGGCTCGACCGATTTCGAGACCATCTTCCATGCCGCACCTGGCCTCACCGGCAAGGCCATCAACTTCCTCGGCTGGCACGCCGACGCGCTGACCCTGACCTGTCTCCTCCTGTTCATGGGCGCGATGGGCAAGTCGGCGCAGTTCCTGCTGCACACCTGGTTGCCGGACGCGATGGAAGGCCCGACCCCGGTCTCCGCGCTGATCCACGCCGCGACCATGGTCACCGCCGGCGTGTTCATGGTGGCGCGGCTGTCGCCGTTGTTCGAACTCGCCCCGAACGCGCAGGCCGTCGTGATGTTCTTTGGCGCGACCACGGCGTTCTTCGCGGCGACCATCGGCCTCGTCCAGAACGACATCAAGCGCATCGTCGCCTATTCGACCTGTTCGCAGCTCGGCTACATGTTCGTGGCGATGGGGGCAGGGGCCTATTCGGTCGGCATGTTCCACCTGTTCACGCACGCCTTCTTCAAGGCGCTGCTGTTCTTGGGCTCCGGCTCGGTGATCTACGCGATGCACCACGAGCAGGACATCCGCAATATGGGCGGCCTCTGGCGCAAGATCCCTTATACCTACGCGGTGATGGTGGTCGGCACGCTGGCCCTGACCGGCTTCCCGCTCACCGCCGGCTACTTCTCCAAGGACGCGATCATCGAGTCCGCCTACGCCGCGCACAATCCGTTCGCGATCTATGGCTTCCTGATGACGGTCGTCGCCGCCGGCCTGACCTCGTTCTACTCCTGGCGCCTGATCTTCAAGACCTTCCACGGCGAGCCGCATGACGAGCATCACTACGAGGCCGCACACGAGGCCCCGATCTGGATGCTGATCCCGATCGGCGTGCTCGCGGTCGGCTCGTTCGTCGCGGGCCTTCCGTTCAAGGAGCTGTTCGCCGGTCACGGCATCGAGGAGTTCTTCCGCGAATCCGTGAAGATGAACCCGCACATCATCGAGGAGATGCACCACATCCCCGAGACCATCGCCTTCCTGCCAACGGTGATGATGGTGCTGGGATTCCTGGTGTCGTACCTGTTCTACATCCGCCGGCCGTATCTGCCGGTCGAGCTGGCGAAGACGCAGCCGATGCTGTACCAGTTCCTGCTCAACAAATGGTACTTCGACGAACTCTACGACGTCATCTTCGTCCGTCCGGCGAAGTGGATCGGCTATCAGCTCTGGAAGAAGGGCGACGGCTTCATCATCGACGGGCTCGGTCCCGACGGCGTCTCGGCGCGCGTGCTGGACGTCACCCGTAACGTCGTGAAGATCCAGACCGGCTATCTCTATCACTACGCGTTCGCCATGCTGATCGGCGTCGCCGGCCTGATCACCTGGTTCATGTTCGGCTTTGGAGGCCAGTAAATGACAACCTGGCCCATCCTTTCCGTCACCACCTTCCTGCCGCTGGTCGGGACGCTGATCGTCTATCTCAGCCGCGGCGACGACGAGGCCGCGCAGCGCAACTCGCGCTGGATCGCGCTGTGGACCACGCTGATCACCTTCGCGGTGTCACTGATCCTGGTAGCGCGCTTCGATCCCTCGACGGCCGACTTCCAGTTCGTCGAGAAGGCGAACTGGCTCGCCACCGGCATCACCTACCACATGGGCGTGGACGGCATTTCGCTGCCCTTCGTGATCTTGACCACCGCCTTGATGCCGTTCTGCATCATCGCGAGCTGGAAGGTTACCAGCCGGGTGCGCGAATACATGATGGCGTTCCTGATCCTGGAAACGCTGATGGTCGGCACCTTCTCGGCGCTCGACCTCGTGCTGTTCTATCTGTTCTTCGAGGGCGGCCTGATCCCGATGTTCCTGATCATCGGCGTGTGGGGCGGCCCGCGCCGGGTCTATGCCTCGTTCAAGTTCTTCCTCTACACGCTGCTCGGCTCGGTCCTGATGCTGCTCGCCATCATGGCGCTGTACTGGAACGGCAACACCACCGACATTCCGACCCTGATGCACACGGCCGTGCCGCGGTCCTTGCAGACCTGGGCGTGGCTCGCCTTCTTCGCCTCCTTCGCGGTGAAGATGCCGATGTGGCCGGTGCACACCTGGCTCCCGGACGCACACGTCGAAGCGCCGACCGCCGGCTCGGTGATCCTGGCGGCGATCCTCCTGAAGATGGGCGGCTACGGCTTCCTGCGCTTCTCGCTGCCGATGTTCCCGCTGGCTTCGCATGACTTCGCGCCGCTGATCTTCACGCTGTCCACCATCGCCATCATCTACACCTCGCTGGTGGCGATGATGCAGGAGGACATGAAGAAGCTGATCGCGTACTCCTCGGTCGCGCATATGGGCTTCGTCACCATGGGCATCTTCGCCGGCACCATGCAGGGTGTCGCCGGCGGCGTGTTCCAGATGATCTCGCACGGCATCGTCTCCGGCGCGCTGTTCCTCTGCGTCGGCATCGTCTACGACCGCATGCACACCCGCGAGATCGCGGCCTATGGCGGCATCGTCAACCGGATGCCGCTCTACGCCATGACCTTCATGGTCTTCACCATGGCCAATGTCGGCCTGCCGGGTACCTCCGGCTTCGTCGGCGAGTTCATGACGCTGCTCGGTACCTTCAAGACCTCGATCCCGACCGCGTTCTTCGCCACATCAGGCGTCATCCTGTCGGCGTGCTACGCGCTCTGGCTATACCGCAAGGTCGTGTTCGGATCCTTGGTAAAGCCGTCGCTGATGACCATCAAGGACCTCACCTTCCGGGAGTGCCTGACGCTATTCCCGCTGATCGCGCTGACGATCCTGTTCGGCGTCTATCCGCAGCCGGTGCTCGACATGTCGGCCGCCTCGGTCCAGCAACTCGTCAACAACTACAACACCGCTGTGACGGCCGTGAAGGCCGCCGCACTGCTCCAGTGAGCGGGCAGGTCAGGATATCGCCATGAGCTTTGAGACTGCAGGATATCAACTGGCGCCGGTGCTGCCCGAGCTCTTGCTCGCGGTCGGCGCGATGGCGCTTCTGATGCTGGGAGCCTATCGCGGGCAGGAGACGACCAAGACCGTCACCTCGCTGGCGGTGGTGCTGCTGATCGTGGTCGGCGCGCTCGTCTACATGCAGCCCCCGGGCAAGCAGGTCACCTTCGGCGGCAGCTTCATCGTCGACGATTTCGCCCGCTTCATGAAGATCCTGGCCCTGATCGGCTCGGCGGTGACACTGGTGCTGTCGACCGAGTTCCTGTTGGACCCGTCGCGGCGGATCTTCGAATATTCGATCCTGGTGCTGCTCTCGACGCTCGGCATGATGGTGCTGATCTCGGCCGGCGATCTGATCTCGCTCTATCTCGGCCTCGAATTGATGTCGCTGGCGCTCTACGTCGTGGCGGCGTCGAACCGGGACAATGCCAAGTCGAACGAGGCGGGCCTGAAGTACTTCGTGCTGGGCGCGCTGTCCTCAGGCATGCTGCTGTATGGCGCCTCGCTGATCTACGGCTTCACCGGGACCGTCAGCTTCACCGGCATCGCTACCGCCGCGACATCAGCGAATGTCGGACTGATCTTCGGCCTCGTCTTCCTGCTTGCCGGCCTCTGCTTCAAGATCTCGGTGGTGCCGTTCCACATGTGGACGCCCGACGTCTATGAGGGCGCGCCGACGCCGGTCACGGCCTTCTTCGCCTCTGCGCCGAAGGTCGCCGCACTCGCCGTCTTCACCCGCGCGACGCTGACCGCGTTCCCCGGCATCGTGCCGCAGTGGCAGCAGATCCTGGTGTTCGTGTCGATCGCCTCGATGGCGCTAGGCGCCTTCGCGGCAATCGGCCAGAGCAACATCAAGCGCCTGATGGCCTATTCCTCGATCGGCCATATGGGTTTTGCCCTGGTCGGGCTTGCCTCCGGCACCGTCGAGGGTGCGCAGGGCGTACTGATGTACATCGTGATCTATGTGACGATGACGCTCGGCGCGTTCTCGGTCATCCTCGCCATGAAACGCAACGGCCAGGCGGTCGAGCAGATCAGCGATTTCGCCGGTCTGTCGCGGACCAATCCGCTGCTTGCCTTCTTCTTCGCGATGTTGCTGTTCTCGCTCGCGGGCGTTCCGCCGCTCGCCGGCTTCTTTGCCAAGTGGTACGTCTTCGTCGCCGCGATCAAGGCCAACCTGTTCACGCTCGCCGTCATCGGCGTGCTGACCAGCGTGGTGGGCGCCTACTACTATCTCGCCGTCGTCAAGACGATGTATTTCGACGAACCGGCCGGCCAGGTCGATCCGGTGCGCGTCGAGGTGCGGACGGTTGTGGCGGTCGCGGGCGTGTTCAATATCCTGTTTGCGCTGTTCGCGGGCCCGGTGGTGAGCGTCGCCTCCGCAGCGGCAAAGTCGCTGTTCTAGGATGGGGTTCGCGCTCGGTCCTCGCGCACAGGCCGCGGGCTTCAAGCTCGCGGCTTTCGAACGGACCGGCTCGACCAATACCGACGCGATCGAGCACGCCCGCGCCGGCGAACGCGGCCCGATGTGGTTCGTCACGTCCGAGCAGACTGCCGGCCGCGGCCGACGCCAGCGCGCCTGGATCGCGCCACGGGGCAATCTCGCAGCCAGCATCCTCGAAGTCATGGACGTAGCCCCGGCGGTGGCCGCGACGCTCGGCTTTGCCGCCGGGCTGGCGGAAGAGGCCGCGCTGGAGAAGGTCAGCCTGGAGGCGGCGCTCCGCCTCGGCCAGGGCCGTCCCCGCTACGCCCTGAAATGGCCGAACGACGTGCTTGCCGGCGGCAAGAAGCTCGTCGGCATTGCACTCGAGGCCGAGGCCATTGGCGATCGCCTTGCCGTCGTCGTCGGCATCGGAACCAATGTCGTCGCAGCGCCGGAGGGCACGCCAACGCCGGCGGTCTCGTTGGCCGCCCTCGGCGTCCAGATCAGCGCGGAGGAGCTGTTTGCGGCGCTGTCCGACGCCTGGGTCGAGTTTCGCGGCATCTGGGACAATGGCCGCGGCTTTGCAGAGATCCGAAAGCTCTGGCTGGAGCGCGCCGCTGGCCTCGGCGAGAAGGTCGCAATCCACACGGGAACGATGACGCTGGAAGGCATTTTTGACACCATCGACGACACAGGCTGTCTGATCGTCCGCACCGCGGAGGGGCGGCGGGTGCCGGTTGCGGCGGGCGAGGTGTTCTTCGGCCCGGCCGCCTCCGTGGGAGCTGCGTGATGGCGAGGCCCGACGAACTGGTGTTTGCGCCGCTCGGCGGCGTCGGCGAGATCGGCATGAACCTGTCGATTTACGGCCTCGGCAACCGCCACCAGCGCGCCTGGCTCGCGGTCGATCTCGGCGTCTCCTTCGGCGACGAAGAGCATCTGCCGGGCATCGACCTGATCATGCCGGACATCTCGTTCCTGGAGAAGGAGCGCAGGAACCTGATGGGCCTGGTTTTGACCCACGCCCATGAGGACCATTTCGGCGCGATCATCGATCTCTGGCCGAAGCTGCAATGCCCGATCTACGCGACCAAGTTCAGCGCGGCGCTGTTCGAGGCCAAATGCGCCGCCGAGCGTGGTGCGCCCAACATTCCGGTGACTGTGGTCCCGTCCGGGGGCCGCGTCGATGTCGGGCCGTTCAACGTCGAGTTCATCCCGGTCGCGCATTCGATTCCGGAAGCGCATGCGCTGGCGATCCACACCGAAGCCGGCACGGTGTTGCACACCGGCGACTGGAAGATCGACCCGACCCCGACGCTGGGGGCCCCGACCGACGAGAAGCGCCTGCGCGAGCTCGGCGAGCAGGGCGTGCTCGCCTTGATCGGCGATTCCACCAACGCGGTGCGCGACGGCCGCTCGCCGTCGGAGGCCGAGGTCGCCCGGACCATCATTGATCTCGTGAAGGCGGCCAAGGGCCGCGTAGCGGTCACGACCTTCGCCTCCAACGTCGCCCGCATCAAGGCCGTGGCCGAGGCCGCGAAAGCCGCCGACCGCGAGGTCGTCGTGGTCGGCCGCGCCATGGAGCGCGTGGTGCAGGTCGCGCGCGAGACCGGTTATCTCGATGGCGTGCAGAATTTCCGCTCGCCCGAGGTCTACGGCCATCTGCCGCAGGACAAGGTGCTGGCGCTGTGCACCGGCAGTCAGGGCGAGCCGCGCGCGGCGCTGGCGCGCATCGCCAATGACGACCATCCCGAGATCACGCTCAATCGCGGTGACAGTGTCATTTTCTCCTCGCGCACCATTCCCGGCAACGAGAAGGCCGTCGGCTCGATCATCAACAATCTGGTGCTCCAGGGCGTCGAGATCATCACCGACCGCGACCATCTGGTCCACGTCTCCGGCCACCCGCGCCGCGACGAGCTGCGCGATCTGATTTCCTGGGTGAAGCCGCAGCTCCTGATCCCCGTCCATGGCGAGGCCCTGCACCTGCACGAGCACGCAAAACTCGCGCGCGCCGCCGGCGTGCCGCGCGTGCTGGTCTGCCGCAACGGCGATCTCGTCAAGCTCGGTCCCGGCGATCCCGGCATTGTCGGCGAGGTGCCGTCGGGCCGTCTCTACAAGGACGGCATGATCCTGGAGGACGCAAAATCCCGCGCGGTGGTCGAGCGCCGCCGCATGGCGTTCTCCGGCTGCGCCTTCGTTGCCATCGCCATGACGGAGCAGGGCGAGCTCGCCGACGATCCCGAGGTCGATCTCGTCGGCATCCCCGAGAAGAACAGGGCGGGCGAGACTTTTGACGACCTGGTCTTCGATGCCGTGATGTCCACGATCGAGGGGCTGCCGAAGGCGCGCCGCCGCGATCCGGACGCGCTGGCCGAGTCGGTGCGACGCGCTGTCCGGGCCGTCATCAACGAACATTGGGGCAAAAAGCCCCCCTGTCTGGTACATGTCCTGACAGTGTAGACTAGGCGTGGTCTCCGGATCACGCTGTGAGGGAGAAGAAACATGCTGGGTCGCCTCAACCATGTCGCGATCGCGACCAAGGACGCCGTCAAGGCCGCAAAGATCTATGGCGCCGCGTTCGGGGCGCAGATTTCGGAAGCCGTGGCGCTGCCCGAGCATGGCGTCACCACCGTGTTCGCGACGCTGCCCAACACCAAGATCGAGTTCATCGAGCCGCTTGGCGAAGCCTCGCCGATCGCAAAGTTCCTCGAGCGCAATGCCGACGGCGGCATCCACCACGTCTGCTACGAGGTCGTCGACATCATTGCCTCGCGCGACACGCTGGTGAAGGAAGGCGCGCGCGTGCTCGGCGACGGCGTGCCCAAGATCGGCGCCCACGGCAAACCGGTGCTGTTCCTGCACCCCAAGGATTTTTCCGGCGCCCTGGTCGAGATCGAGCAGGCATAAGGCCGCCCCATGGCCATCCAGATCTCAACGGCGATCGCGATCTACTTCGTCATCTGGTGGATCGCGCTGTTCCTGACGCTGCCGTTCGGCGTGCGCAGCCAGCACGAGGACGGCGTCGGTGCGCCCGGCACCGACCCCGGCGCGCCGATCCTGACGCGGATGGGGCGCAAGCTGATCTGGACCACGATCATCTCGGCGATCATCTACGGCCTCGGCATGGCCGCCTATCACGCCGGCTATCTCTCGATCGAACGCCTGTCGAAGATGATGGGAATGCCGTTCTAGACGTTTTTTGCTGATTATTGTTTTGGGGGTAAGAATGACTTTTCAGCGCATCGTCATCGCGCTTCTGGTGCTGATCGTCGTCGGCCTTGGCGCCATCGGTTATGTCGAATGGAAGATGGCGGTGCAGGTGCGCACCCTGAAGGCGTTCGTCGAGGGCTACGTCTTCAACGAAGCGGTGATGGCCTGCGAGCAGGCCAAGAGCTCGACGCCGTTCAAATGGAACGGGGGCAAGAGCACCTCGGTGATCGGCTTGAACTCGGTCAAGCTGGACAAATACACCGTCAGCGCCAGCTACACGCTGGTGGCGGACAGCGTCTATTGTGATTACGATCCGATCAAAAGAAAGGCCGGGATCGGCTCGAGCTTCCTGGAGCGGGAGTAACGATCCGGCCATATCGAGCATGGGATGGGATCGTCATGGCGCGGGAGCAGGGGGACTACCGGATTCTGCATGAGGGTGCCTTGCGGGATTATCTCGCAGGCCTGCCTGAAATCGCCGCACTCCTTGGCGGTGAGCCACCATCCTGGGCGATCACCGAAGTCGGCGACGGCAATCTCAACCTTGTCTTCATCGTCAAAGGCGGGCGTGGCGGCATCGCGGTGAAGCAGGCGCTGCCTTACGTGCGCCTCGTCGGCGAGAGCTGGCCGCTGCCGCTGTCGCGGGCCCATTACGAATATCTGGCGCTGTCGAAGCAGGCCCAGCTCGCACCCGGCCTCGTGCCAGCGCTGTTGCATCACAACGAGGCGCTGGCGCTGACGGTGATGGAGCTGCTCGAGCCCCATATCATCATGCGCAAAGGGCTGGTTGCGGCAACGCAATATCCGCGCTTTGTCGACGACATCAGCACCTTCATGGCGCGGACGCTGTTCTTCACCTCCGATCTCGCGCTCTCAGCGGCCGAGAAGAAGCAGGGCATCGCCGCCTTCGCCGGCAACCATGCGCTGTGCAAGATCACCGAGGACCTGATCTTCACCGATCCCTACCGCATCGCCGAACAGAACCGCTGGACCGCGCCTTACCTCGATGGTCTCGCTGCGTCCTTACGCGAGGACATGGAGCTGCATGTCGCGATCTCCCGGCTGAAGCTGAAATTCATGGCGAGCCCCGAGGCGCTGTTGCATGGCGATCTCCACACCGGCTCGATCATGGTCACGGAGAGGCAGACGCGGGTGATCGACCCCGAATTCGCGTTCTACGGCCCGATGGGATTCGACGTCGGCGCCGTGCTGGCCAACCTCCTGATGGCCTATTTCGCCTCCGCCGGCCACGAGCGCTCGCCGGGCGAGCGGGTCGCATTCGAGGGCTGGGTCCTGGAGACGGTCGAAAAGGTCTGGAACGAGTTCGCCCGCAAATTCCTCGAGCTCTGGCGCGCCGGCGCTGCCGGCGATGCCTATCCCGTCTCACTCTTTACCGGCGAGAAGGGCGCCGTGCGTCTCGAGGCCGAGCGGCAGGCCTACATGCAGCGCCTGTTCACTGATACGATCGGCTTCGCAGCCGCAAAAACCATCCGCCGCATCTTCGGTCTCGCTCACAATATCGACTTCGAGCTGATCGAGGACCCACGGAGGCGAGCGGTTAGCGAGGCGCGTGCCGTCCGTCTGGCAAGGGCGATGATGGTGGAGGCGGCGGCGTTTCGGACGATCGCTGAGGTCACGGGTGCCGCGCGAAAATCGCGCGATTGGCAGCCGGAATTGTCAGGCTGAAGACGTCGCGAAAGGCGGAGCCGCACACCTCGTCATTGCGAGCCAACGGGTTCGCGCGAAGCGCGGCCCGATGACAGGCTCCGCGAAGCAATCCAGAATCCCTCTCCGGAAAGACTCTGGATTGCTTCGTCGCAAGGGCTCCTCGCAATGACGGTGGAGAGAGCTGCGCTCGCAATGGCGGGGAGGGATTGTCGCTGAACTTCAATAAAGCCGCACCGGGAGCAGGACGCCGTGCGCGATCCCTGGGGCTCAGATAACGATCCTGAGCTTGGTCGCGCTGATCGCGAAAAATGTTCACTGGTCCTGGTCGCTCGATGACGCACCGCGGCAATCGGCGGCTTGCATCGCCCAGGGGATACAACCTGAGCCCCGAGCTCTCCGTCGAAGGGCTGCTATTCGGAACCGGCATCGGTCGCCACAAAAACGAAGCTTGCTTTCGACAGGCGACGAATGATCAAATCCCTGATCGGAATACCTGCGTTGTTGGGGGACACATGATGTTCAGGATGATTGCGGTCGTCGCTGGTTTGGGTCTGGCGCTGGTCACCACGGCAGAGGCCCAGACCCCGCGCAAGGGCGGAACCATCCGCATGACCGCGCCCTATGGCTCGAGTTTCTCCAGCCTCGACATTCACACGACACAGCGCGCCCAGGACGAGATCTACGCCAAGGCCCTGCATCGGTCGCTCTACATCTGGAATTCCGCGGAAGGCAAGCCGGTCCTGGAGCTTGCGAAGGAAGACGTGGTCTCGGGCGGGGGCCTGGTTCACACCTTCAAGCTGCGGGACGATGCCTATTTCCACAACGGCCGCAAGATGACGGCTGATGACGTCATCTGGTCCTACAATCGCATCATGGACGGCACCAAAGCCTATCCCGGCGCGCGTTTCGTCCGGGTGATCGAGGGCGCGGCCGCAGTGGAGAAAGGCCAGGCCAAAGAGATCTCCGGCCTGAAGAAGATCGACGACTTCACCGTTGAGATGAAGCTGACCGAGAAAGTCGATCCGGGCTTTTATTTCTTCAACGCGCTGACCTCGATCTATCCCGCAGACGAAGGTGCAAAGGAAAGCTTCATCCAGAAGCCGATCGGCCTCGGCCCGTTCAAGTTCGTCGAGCACGTGCCGGGATCGCGCATCGTCCTGGAGCGGTGGGACCGGTTCTACAAGCCCGGCAAGCCCTATGCCGACAAGCTCATCGTGTCGGTCATGGGCGAGGCCGCGGCCCGCGATGTCGCCTTCCGCAACAAGGAGATCGACACCTCGGTGCTCGGGCCTGCACAATATGTCGCCTATCAGGCCGACCCTGACCTCAAGGGCACCATCGTCGAAGTCGCCGAGGTCTTCACGCGTCACATGGGGATGAATCCGGCATTCAAGCCGTTTGCCGACAAGCGCGTCCGGCAGGCGATCAACCACGCGATCGATACTGACCTGATCATCAAAAAGCTGGTCAAAGGCAAGGCCTATCGCGCCACCAGCTGGCTGCCTCTGACCTCGCCAATCTACGACAAGACAATGAAGCCCTATGCCTTCGATCCCGCGAAAGCAAAGCAGTTGCTTGCGGACGCCGGCTATCCCACGGGCTTTGAATTCGAATGGACGACCAGTCAGAATGAAAGCTGGGGTCTGCCGATCGTCGAGGCCATCATCCCGATGCTGGACCGCGTTGGCATCAAGGTGAAGGTCAAGCAGGTCGAGACCGCGGTGCTGGCGGAGGTCATTAAGAAAGGCGACTTCCAGGCCTATGTCTATTCCATGGCGACAGGGCCAGATCCTCAGGCGGCGCTGAAATGCTTCTACTCGTCGACGCCGCAATCAGCCTGCAATTACACATCCTTCAAGAACGCAGATTTCGACAAGCTGATCGACGTAGCCGGGCAGACCGACGACGCTGCGAAACGCGACCAATTGCTGCAGAAGGCCAATGCCCTGCTCTATGAAGAGGCACCGGTCTGGTTCTTCAACTACAACAAGGCGGTCATGGCGGTGCAGCCTTGGCTGAAGGGGATTCAGTTGAATGCGACGGAACTGACCCATCAGAACGTCGAGGACCTCTGGGTGGACGAGTCGTCGCCCGCCAAGTGACACGCGCTCTCACCCTCCCTCCATCGCAGCAAGCGATCGAGGGAGGGAGGAACAGTTGCAAATGCTCGCCTTCCTGATCCGTCGAATCCTGCAAACCGTTCCGACCGTGCTGGCCGTGGTGCTGGTGGTCTTCGTGCTGTTCAGCGTGGTCCCGGGCAGTATCGTCTCGAGCATGAGCGATGACGGCCGAGGTGCAGCGGACCCGCAGGTCGTGGAGCGCATGAGGAAGCAGCTCGGCCTCGACGATCCCGTTTACATGCGCTTTGGCTCCTACATCGCCAAGCTTGCGACCGGTGATCTGGGGACGTCGTTCCGGACCCGTGAGCCGGTGACGATCATGATCGCAAAACGGATGTGGCCGACGCTGCAATTGATATTCGCAGCCTTGACGTTTGCGATTGCGATTGGCGTTCCACTCGGCTTCGTCGCAGCATTGCGACCGGGCGGCATCGTCGACACGGTCTCCATGGTTGTCGCGGTGTCGGGCCTTTCAATGGCCAAATTCTGGCTCGGGCTGCTGCTGATGTACCTGTTCGCCTTGAAGCTCGGCTGGCTGCCGAGCTTCGGCTATGGCGACGGCAGCCTCAAATATTTGATCCTGCCGGCGGTGACACTCGGCGTCTCGCCGATGGCGCTGCTGGCCCGTACGACGCGCGCCGCCGTGCTCGAGATCATGACCGCCGATTTTGTCCGGACGGCGCGCTCCAAGGGCATGAGCGAGATGCGTGTCGTGAAGTGGCACGTGATGCGCAACGCGCTCGTCCTGATCCTCACGACAATGGGCCTGCAATTCGGTGCGTTGATGGGACAGGCCGTCGTCGTCGAGAAATTGTTCTCGTGGCCGGGCATCGGCTCGCTGCTCGTCGACAGTGTCCTCCAGCGCGACATTCCCGCCGTTCAGGGCTCCATTCTCGTGGTGGTGCTGGCCTTTCTCGCGATCAATTTGCTGATCGACGTGCTCTACGGCGTGATCGATCCCAGGATCAGATACGCATGAAGCTCCGCGCCAATCTCATCATCGGTGGCGCATTGTTCGCGCTTGCGATCCTGGTCGGCCTGCTCGCGCCGTGGCTGGCACACACCGATCCCGTCATGGACGCCAACCTCATGAACGCAGAGGAGGCGCCGAGCTGGACCTGGTGGTTCGGCACCGACGGGCAGGGCCGCGACATCTATTCCCGCGTGGTGTACGGCGCGCGCGTCTCGCTGACGGTCGGTATCGTCTCCCAGCTCATCAACAGCATCATCGGCGTGGCACTGGGCCTGAGCGCCGGGTACTTGGGCGGCTGGTGGGACGATGTCGTCAATGCCCTGACCAACCTCATGCTGGCGATCCCCTCCCTGATCTTCGCGCTGGCCATCATGGCGGTGCTTGGGCCCGGCCTGACCAGCCTGCTCATCGCGCTCGGCTTGACCAATTGGTCCTTTACCTGCCGGATCGCACGGGCCTCGGCGCTGTCGCTGAGGAGTCAGGGCTATGTGCAGGCCGCAACCGTGCTCGGCTATGGCGATCTGCGCATCATGATCACGCAGCTGCTGCCCAACATGCTCGGACCGATCGTCGTCATCGGCACGCTCGGCATGGGCAGCGCGGTCCTGTCCGAAGCCGCATTATCGTTCCTTGGCCTCGGCGTCCGCCCGCCGTTTCCGAGCTGGGGCAGCATGTTGTCGGAAGCCCGCGACCAGATCACGACGGCGCCGTGGCTCTCGGTGTTTCCCGGCCTTGCCATCTTCCTGACGGTGCTCGGCCTCAACCTGCTGGGTGACGGCCTGCGCGACATTCTCGATCCACAATCGCGGAGCCGGCGTACATGACCGGCTCGCCGCTGATCGAAGTCGAGGATCTGCGCATCGATCTCGATGACGGGTCCCGCAAGGTACCCGCCGTCGAGAACGTTTCGTTCCGCATCGATCGTGGCGAGACGTTCGGCTTGGTCGGCGAATCCGGCTGCGGCAAGAGCATCACGGCGCTCGCCTTGATCGGACTGCTGCGGCCGCCGTTGTCGATCGGCGGTGGCGTCATCCGCTTCGAGGGGCAGGAGATCCAGAGACTTTCCGCCGCCCGGCAGCGGGAGCTGCGCGGCAACCGCATCGCGATGATCTTCCAGGAGCCGATGACGGCCCTGAACCCGGTCTCGCCGGTGGGACGGCAGATCGCCGAGATGTTCGTGCTGCACAAGGGCAAGAGCTGGCGGGAGGCCAACCAATTGGCGGTCGAGGCGCTGGCGAGCGTCCGCGTCCCCGCGCCCGAGCGGCGCGTGAAGGATTACCCGCATCAGCTCTCAGGCGGCATGCGTCAACGCGTGATGATCGCCATCGCGCTGGCATGCGGTCCGGATCTCCTGATCGCAGACGAGCCGACCACCGCGCTCGACGTGACCGTGCAGGCGGAAATCATCGAGCTGATGCGCAATCTATGCGCCGAGAGAGGGACGGCGATCCTGATGATCAGTCACGATCTCGGCCTGGTCGCCAATGTCTGTCGCCGCGTGGCCGTCATGTATGCCGGCCGCATCGTCGAGGAGCGCGGCTCGGCCGATATCTTCCGGACGCCCTCGCATCCCTATACGCAGGGCCTCGTCGCCTCGCTGCCGCGGCTCGGCAGCCGCGCTGCGCTTGGCCGTAGCAGACTGAAGGAGATCGCGGGCGTCGTTCCGGCCATTACGAGCTTCCCGGACGGCTGCCGGTTCAATCCGCGTTGCGCGCAGGCGACCGATATTTGCCGGACAACCGCGCCAGATACGGATTTGCTGGAGGCAGGCGGTCTTGTCAGGTGCCACCACCATGCATGAACCGCAGGGGAGAGCGGATGACGACGTCATCCTCAGCGTCGAGGATCTCGCGGTTCATTTTCCGCTCGGGGGCGGCTTGCTGGGCCGCGAGAAGCGGCTGCTCCGTGCCGTCGATGGCGTCGATCTCAGCCTGAGGCGCGGCGAATGCCTCGGCCTCGTCGGCGAGTCCGGCTCGGGCAAGTCGACGGTCGCATTGTCGATCCTTGGTCTCCTGACGCCGACGCGCGGCCGCATCGTGGTGGACGGACAGGTCGTGACGAACCGGCAATCCGGCGATCGGAAGGCCTTGGCCCGCATCGTGCAGATGGTGTTTCAGGATCCCTACGCCTCGCTCAATCCGCGCCAGACCGTTCGCCGTACGCTGGAAGATCCGCTGCGTGTGCACGGCGTGACCGCGAAAAGCGAGATCGAGGACCGCGTTGCGACGATGCTGCGGCATGTGGGCCTGCGGCCCGAACAGTCGGGCCGCTACCCCCATGAATTCTCCGGTGGCCAGCGCCAGCGCATCGGCATTGCGCGCGCGCTGATCCTCAATCCCAGGATCGTCATCTGCGACGAACCGGTCTCGGCGCTCGATGTCTCGATCCGTGCCCAGATCATCAATCTGCTGCTGGAATTGAAGGACACGCTCGGTCTCTCGTTCATCATGATCAGCCACGACCTCGGCGTCGTCGAGCATATGAGTGACCGGGTCGCCGTGATGTATCTCGGCCGCATCGTCGAGAATGGCCACTGGCGCGAGATTTTCGAACGGCCGGCGCACCCCTATACGCAAGCCCTGATCGCCGCCATCCCCGATCCCTTACGCCACGCACCGTTAGCGACGACAGGGGGCGACCTGCCCAATCCGCTCAATCCGCCAAACGGATGCGCGTTCAGCCCGCGCTGTCGTTACGCCGAGTCCCTGTGTCGCCGCGAGCCTGGTCCATCGCTGGAGACGCGCTCCGACGGACATGCGGTCCGGTGCTGGCGAAGTGATGAGATTACGGGGCAGCTGGTGTTAGCTTCGTCCGAAAGCAGATCTTCCTAGAATGGCCACGCGAACCGATCAGTTATTTTCCGCTATTCTGGGCGTTGTTGGACCCGTGCGCCAGTTATCGTCGTACAACTATCGGGAGCTGCAATGAGTCGAGTGGTACATGTCCCGAGGGGGGTCTTTGACAGTCGGCGTTACGGCTTTGCGCAGGTGGTAGTTGTACCAACGCCCTTGGGCGACGCTGTGCATGTATCTGGCCAAGTGGCGTGGGATGCCGACCAAAAGGTCGTCGGCATTGGTGATGTTGGACGCCAACTTGAGAAAAGCTTAGATAACCTTGCTGCCGCCCTAGCATCCGTTGGCGCCAAACTCGATGACGTCGGATCACTGCGGCTTTACATTCGGCAAACGCACATGCATGAAGGCGACGCCATTACAGCTGCTCTCAAGGCTATGTTTGGCGATAATCCGCCTTGTGCAACTTGGATCGGGGTGTCGAGCCTCGCCATGGACGAGTTTCTGGTGGAGGTCGAGCCCTGTGTTGTGTTTCTTACGCGAAAGTAGGTCAGCTTCGAGTCAGACACGGTCACCGTTGCCGCCTCACGCCAGCTTTGGGCCATGCCGACCGGCAGTTCGAGGCGGAGCAGTCGAGGCTGACGTCGCTGTGGTCATTAGTCGTCGATCGTCAGCTGCGATACCGGAATTTGCGGCGGTGGATCTGGATCTGCCAGGTAATTGAGGCGCCTGACCAACTCGCCAGGGATGTCCCGCTCCCATTTTGAACCCCTGCCACCATTGCGGAGCCTTCGAAGCCCCGCGTAGCAAAATTCGTAAATGCCGTGAAAAATTGAATAGTTGCCTGTGTAGGCAAAATGGGACAACCCAACGAGACACGGTTGGCCAAACCCGATCTCTTCGTAGTCACGCTTTGTGCCATCGCCATAGTTGACGCTCCATCGGACTTTGTCGTTCTTCATGACAATGTAGTCGCCGGCGAAGATCGAAATGTCGTGGATGATATTGACGCCGTGATATTCACCAACCCATGCGGGCTCGTAATCGTTCATCGCGAAGAGGACTTCGCCGCCATTCGGAATCAAATGGCCGCCATAACGAAGGAGCCAGTTGTCGAGCGCGGGTAGCGCCTCCGGCGATAGACTTAGCTCTACAGAGAAATGACGCAGATAGCTCGCTAGAAACTCCAACCGCCTTGCCTTCTGCTCCAGAAAATAATTGTAGTTGGCGGCGATCTCGCTCCGCGACAGAACCGCCTCGGAATCGTGAAACGGTGGAGAATAGACCGGATATTTAGACAGCGCCTTCAAGACCCGGCGCCGATCGATTATGTTGGAGATAAACCCCACTTACATTCCCCCAGCGTGACCAAGATCCGCTAGACAGCGCGATGCCACTTTAACTGAAAAGCCGACAGCACGCGCACAAGCTATGCCACCACGACTCAGCTGCGCAAATTCCGCTTGTCGGTGCAGAAGGGTCGGGCCGCTAGAGGTAAGTACACCCCAATCATTAAGAGAATTCAGTGTCGCCCGCCTCAACGTCCGCTGACGCCGACCAGGCGAGGGCGGCGGTTTGCGTGCGGATTCTCGGCGAGGAAGGCGCGCAGCCAGTCGCGGAAGCTGACGACTTCAGGGCAATCCGCAGTGCCTTCAGGCGCAACCAGCCAATCACCCAGACCGGCCCCCTCACTGATCCGGTCGCAGCGATAGCCCGGATGGTGGCCAAGACCGCGGGCGATCAGCAGGTCGACCTTGCCCTCGACCAGTTCGTGCAGGCCGGCGGGCTGCAGCACCCGCAAGCCGATGTCTGGATGCGCGCTGCGAAACTCCGCCAGTTCGAGGCGGCGCAGGTCGTAGCTGCCATGGACTCCCAATTGCAACTGCGCCGCACCTGCCGGCTTCAATTGCGAGGTCGCCTCCGCAATGTGACGAAAGCCTTCGGATATCGCGGGCAGATAGGTCTGACCGGCCGCGGTCAGGATGAGCTGCTTATGCAGCCGCTCGAACAGGCGTACGCCGAGGCGCGCCTCCAGCGCCTTCACCTGCTGCCCCACGGCGGCGGGCGTTACGTGCAGCTCGTGCGCAGCCAATTTGAAGCTGAGATGCCGAGCCGCGGCTTCGAATGCGCGGAGCGCGTTGAGCGGAGGAAGGATGTAAGTCATCGCTGCCCAGTTTGTCACTGAATGGCCGCGCGCTTGCAATAGATTTTCTTGCGCTGAACCGCACCAACATTGCTTTGCGCCGGCGCGATGCCGCCGGTTAAGGTCGATCGATCGCAAACCGGAGCGAACAGGAGACAATCTGACATGGCTCAAATCGTCAGTCATAATCCACCATCGGTCCATGCTCCCGCCGGCGGCTACAGCATGGGACTTGAATTCAGTCAGCATCGCCGCCTGCTGTTCATCAGCGGCCAGGTGCCCGAGAAATCCGACGGCAGCGTGCCCGAAGGTTTCGAAGCGCAATGCGAGCAAGCCTGGCGCAATGTCATCGAGGTGCTCGCCGCCGCCGGCCTCGGCGTCACGCATCTGGTCAAGGTCACGACGTTCCTGACCGACATCAGTCAGGTCGTGCCCAATCGTGCCATTCGTCGCAAGATGCTCGAAGGACACGAACCCGCGCTGACGGTCATGATCGCTGAAACCGTCGACAGCAAATGGCTGCTGGAGATCGAGGCGATCGCCGCGGAATGAAGCGGATCCAAGATGCAATTGCTCACGGTGCCCGAAATGGAACGTCTCGCCGCGGAACGTCAACTCATGTCGTCGGTGGACCAGACGTTACTTCGCGAGCAGGCTGCAACAAGCGCCACAAAAGCCATCAGGCCGGAAGGTAGCGGCGTTCTCAGGCTCCGCCGTGCACGTGGTCGAGCTCTCTGCCACCACGTCGTCATTGCGAGCGTAGCGAAGCAATCCAGAAATGTATCCGCGGAAAGACTCTGGATTGTTCGCTGCGCTCGCAATGACGGGGGGTGGCAGCAGCACTCCGCCGGTTGCTTTCGAGGCGCCGCCATGGTGACATCCTGCCCCTGTTTTGCCCGACGTGTCAAATGGATTTCGCGAAATCCGCAATTGTACGGCGCCGCCGGCAAGCCATTGATTCCGCTAGCCCCGGCTACTGTGCATGGGGTTGTTTTCGCACTTTTTTGTTTGAGCGCCGTCTACTCCGCCGCTTTTTCTCTCAGCCGCTGCGCATAGACGTTGATGACCAGCGCCGCCAAAAGGATCAGGCCGCGGATCAGGATCTTCAAAAAGCTGTCGATGTTGACGTGGTCGAGGCCGTTGTTGAGGACGCCGAGCACGAACAGGCCGACGATGGTGTTGCCGATGCCGCCGCGGCCGCCGAACAGGCTGGTGCCGCCGACCACGACGGCGGCGATGGAGTCGAGCAGGTAGGTGTCGAACTCGTTCTGCTGCGCGCTGCCGAAATGGGCGACGCCGAGCATGCCGCCGATGCCCGAGCAGACCGCCGAGATCACCATCACCGCGCCGAGGATCAGCTTGACGTTGAGGCCGGAATATTCGGCCGCCTCGCGATTGCCGCCGACCATGTAGATGTAGCGGCCGAAGCGCGTGTAGGTCAGCACCAGATGCCCGCCGAGCAGCATGATGGCTGCGACGATGACGATCCAGGGGATGCCACCGATCGAGCCGGAGCCGAGCGTCGTGATCAGGCTCGGCACCTTGTAGGCGATCTGGCCGCGTACCAAGAGTGCCGAGATGCCGGCCGCGATCTGCATCATGGCCAGCGTCATGATGAAGGAGGGGATGCCGATCACGGTCAGCCCCAGCGCATTGACGAGGCCGAGCAGCGCGCAGAGCAGGATCGACAGGATGATCGCGATCGCGCCCGGCAGCGGCACATTGGCGATGTTGACGTAGGATTCCTGGAGCGTGAAGTAGGCGACGGCGATGCCGGTGACGTTGGCGATGCTGGCGATCGACAGGTCGATCTCGGCGCAGAGGATCACGAAGGTGAGGCCGACCGCGATGATGCCTGTCACTGACACTTGGGTCAGGATGTTGCCGAGATTGTCGAGCGTCGCGAAGGAGGGGCTGGCGAAGGCGAAGAAGCCGGACAGGAAGATCAGGGTGAGGAACGGCGCGATGTTGCGCATCTGCGAGCGCAGGAAGGGCGCAACGCCCCGCGCTCGCGCAGCTGCCGCCGGAACCGTTTCACTGCTCGTCATGGTGCTGCTCCGTCACGCCGCTTCCAGCAGGCGGTCCTTGCTGACCGGCTCGTTCCTGAATTCCCGCACCAATGCGCCGCGTTTGAGCACGAGGATGCGGTCGGCCAGCGACAGCACCGTTTCCGGCTCGGTCGACAGCACGATGATGGCAAGACCCCTGGCGCGGAGGTCGCGGACGATGTTGATGACGTCGTTCTTGGCGCCGACATCCATGCCACGGGTCGGCTCGCACAGCACCAGAAGCTTGGGCGGATAGGTCAGCCATTTCGCCAGCGCGACCTTCTGCTGGTTGCCGCCGGAGAGCATGCCGAGGTCGAGGCCGACCACGGGCGGCCGGATCTGCAACTGATCGACCTGGCGCTTGGCGATATCGCGCTCCTGTGCCGGCTTGAGCAGCAGGGACGAGATGCGATCCAGAATGCTGATCGAGATGTTCTTGTAGACCGGCTCCTGGTGAAACAGCATGTCGCGCCGGCTCTCGGGCACCAGCGCCACGCCCGCCCGCCGCGCCGCCGCCGTGCTGGCGAAGGTCTTTGGCGTGCCGTCGACGGCGAGCGTGCCGCTGTCCGGCTTCAGCTTGCCGAACAGGATGCGCGACAGCTCCTGCTGGCCGCAGCCCATGAAGCCGTAGATGCCGAGCACCTCGCCGGCGCGGGCCTCGAACGAGACATCCTGAAGGCTGCGGGCAAGCGATAGCTGATCGACTTTCAGCACCACCGCGCTGTCGCTCGGCTGCGGCAGCATCAAATCGTCGGTGTAGCTGTGCTCGAGCACCTCGCCGCCGCGGCCGATCATGGCCTCGATCAGCGCGCCCTTGCTGGTCGCGGCGCTCGCCGTCTCCGCGACCTTCCGTCCGTTGCGGAACACGGTGACAGTGTCCGACACGCGAAGAATGTCCTCGATGAAATGCGAGATAAAGACGATTGCGGTGCCTTCCTCGCGCAGTCGCCTGAGCGTTGCGAACAGGCGCTCGACCTCGGGTGGGGAGAGGGCGGAGGTCGGCTCGTCCAGGATGACGATGCGCGCGCCGGAGAACAGCACGCGCGCGATCTCGATCAGCTGCTGAAGTCCGATCGGGAGGTCGCCGAGCCGCGACATCGGGTCGACGTCGATGCCGAAGCGGGCGAGCTGCTCGCCGGCTTCGCGCGCCATCCGCCGCCACTGCACGAGGCCGAGCCGGTTGACCGGCTGGTTGCCCAGGAAGACGTTCTCCGCGACCGTGAGGTCGGGCGCGACAGAGAGCTCCTGGTGCACCATGGCGATGCCGGCCGCATGCGCATCGCGCGCCGAGCGAAAATGCGTCTCCACCCCGTCGATCAGGAAGCGGCCGGAGAATTCGGCATGCACGCCGGCGATGATCTTCATCAGCGTGCTTTTTCCCGCGCCGTTCTCGCCGACAAGACCGTGGATCTCGCCGGGAAGAAGCGCGAAGTCGACACCACGAAGTGCTTCGACGCCGCCGAAGCTCTTCGTGATGCCTTTCAGTTCCAGGATGGGCGAACGAACCTCTGGCATGGAGGACTAAATCAGGAAATGGTCTTCCATCCACTGCATGCCGGGGGCATTGGCCTTGGTCACGACCGGGCCGTCGGTGACGACGTTTTTCGGGATTCCCTGTCCGCTCTTCTCGCCGCCGACCACGGCCGACACGCCTGCGATGATGGCGCCGCCATGGATGCGGCAGGATGGATTGCGCACGGTCGCGAACATGCGGCCCTCGCTCACCGCCTGGATTGCCGGCGGCATGGCATCGACACCGCCAATCAGGATGTTGGTGCGGTTGCGGGCCTTCATGATGTTGTAGGCGGCGAGCGCCATGTCGTCATTGTGGAAGAACGCCGCGTCGATCTGCGGATATTTCGTGAGATAGGTCTCCCAGAGGCGGGCGGTCTTGGAGACGTCCCAGTCGGCCGGCTGGGTGTCGAGCACCTCGATGCCAGGGAATTGCTTGACCACCGAGTTGAAGCCTTTTGCGCGTCCTTGTGCGCCGGTATGGCCGAGCGCGCCTTGGGTCATGATGATCTTGCCCTTGCCGCCCATGGCGTTGCACAGCGCCTGCGTCACCGAGGCGCCCATGAACTCGTTGTCGGGGGCAAGGAACGAGTGGACATTGATCTGGTCGAGCGGCGCGATCAGCGTGTCCATGTCGATAACGGGCGTGCCGGCGTCGATCATCTTCTGCACGGGCTGGGTGAGGGTGCCGATGCCGAAAGCCTGGATCGCGACGAAATCCCATTTCTGCGAGGCCATGTTGTCGATCGCGGCGCGCTGCTTCACCGCGTCGAGCTGACCGTCGAACCAGGTCACCTCGACATTGAACAGCTTGCCCCAGAATTCCGCGGCCTGCTTGCCCTGCGCACACCAGGTGGCCTGGAGGCCTGCGTTGGAGAAGGCCGCTTTCAGCGGCTTCTCGGATCGTCCCACTTCGGCTGCAAGTGCTGGGTTTATGCCCATGCTGCCGAGGATGGCAGTCGCGGCGCCGGCGGTTGCTGCCGCCTGAAGAAGATCGCGCCTCGTCGTCGAGAAATCTTTCGTCCCGGACATCGCTCGCTCCCGTAAAATTTTATCGTCGGCGCGTCATTGCTTGCGCGACCGATGTCCGAAAGTGTCTCACAAGAGCTGACGTCACTCAATCTGCAATCAATCGCGCGATCGCAGCAAGCCACCGTTGGTGCAGCGCAAAGCGTCAGGCCGGCACGCCTGCGAATGTGTCGACCTCCATGAGCAATGCATCCCAGGCCTGTCCAATGTCCGGTGACCATTCATCGCCGAGCAGATCGCGGAGCGTATCCCTGATGATCGCAAAGAAGGCGATGAAGAGGTCGCGTGACGTGCCGTAAGCCTCGTGCGAGGCGGCGTCGCAGGCGATCAGCCGGAAATGCCCGCGGCGCTCGTCGGCGAAGTCGAGGACCGCCTCGATCGCCAGCGCGAGCATCGATCCCATCACGAGCTCGCTGCCTTGCGAGCGAAACATCATCCGGGTTTCCGGATGCTCTTCGAACAGGCGCTGATAGACCCTCGGCGTCAGATCGGCGCAGCGCGAGGCCGCCAGCTCAAAACTGCGTTCGATCGGATTGGGAGACGCCTTCATCGGCGCTTCAGCCATGCAGGCAAAAAAAGAGCGGGGCCCTGGCCCCGCTCAAAAATTGTGTCGACCCTATTATCCCCGATTCTAAGATTTGCTCTTGATTGACGGGGCGACGCTGCGTTTTGCGCGCCAGGGGCTCCTCCCGAGACTTGGACCACCAGGCCACGACCTCGCGGTCAGCGCCTGAGCAAGAGAATGCTAGATCAACTTTTCTCACTTGTCATCATTTTCGGCAACGATTGTTCAAAATAAGAGCAGCTGACGAAATGATCGGGTTTGCGGCCTTATAAGTATATGACAAATATAAGAAATCTGTAGACCGTGGTGCCTTTGACTTGTCTCAAATGCCGGCCTTCCCACCGGGGTAGGGTGCTCCGATCACAGTTTTCGAGAAATTTGCGCCGGGGCAAGAAGGCCGCGGAACTGACCTCGACTTAGGGCAGGCCGCGGTGTTTAGTTAGTAGGCGAACGAATGGTTCGGCGGATGCGCGCGCGGCTGCAAAAATTCCTACCCCTTGTCCTGCTCGCCCTGGCGATGCAGGTGCTGGCGCCGATTGCCGCCTGTCTGGCGGCCGGCCAGGCCGTTGCCGATCCGCTCTCCGCTGGCGTCATCTGCCACAGCGGGGGTGAGCAGGGGGGCCTGAACGATCAAACCGGCGACCCCACCGCGCACGCCGGTTCGTGCGCGCTGTGTTGCTTGGGGCAGGCGGGCGCATCGCTCGATTCGCCGCCGCAGGTCGCTCTCGCAGCTCCCGTCCGCTTCGCCGAGCGCGTGGTGTGGTGCGGCGCGGATGCGTCCACCGTTTCTGTCCACAGAGGCTCAAGCGCCCAGGCGCGCGCACCTCCACGCTTTTCCTGACGTAGCGACAACCGAACCATTGGCGCGCGAATTTAGCTGCGCCGGTGGCGTGCTCAATGGACCGGCCGAGGCGCCGGATGTCAGGAATTCAAGAGATGTTACGCATTCGTGCGATCGGCAGCGCGAGCTTGCCCGTGCTTTGCGGGCTGCTGTCCTCGATCAGCTCAGACGCGCTCGCCCAGGCTGCCCAGGAGACGCTTCCTCCGGTGACCGTCGAGGCGCCGCAGGCCGTCCGTCCCAGAGCGGCAACCCGGCCATCGCGACCGCGCGCTGCTTCGGCCGGCCGTGCAGCGAGGCCCGTTGCGCCCAACGCGACCGACAGCGCCTCGACTCAAAGCAAGACGTTGACCGCCGGTGTGGCGCGAGATGGCCTCAATCAGCCGCCGGCCGGCCAGACCGCGACGACCATCGATCGCAGCCGGTTCGACAACCGCCCGGCGTTTTCGGTCAGCGACGTCTTGCGGGACAGTCCGGGCATTTCGATCAAGCAGGGGAATGGCCCCCGGGACTTCGGCATCTCGATTCGGGGCTCCAACGCCAGGAACGGTTTCGCTATCCGCAATCTCGTGATCTTCGAGGACGGCTTCCCGGTGACGCAGCCGGACGGCCTGTCGCGCAGCGACCTGATCGATCCCCACGCCTACGGCGCGATCGACGTGATCCGGGGGCCTTCGTCGGCGCTCTACGGCAATTATGCGACCGGCGGCGCGCTCAATTTCCGGACACGGCCAGGCGGCACCATCGACGGCGTCGAATATGGCGTTGACGGCGGCAGCTACGGGTATCTCAACAACTACCTCACCGCCGGCAAGAAGGTCGGGAATTTCGAGGGCTCGCTGTTCGCAAGCGACACGCGCGGCGACGGCTATATCGGTAACAATTGGTTCAACACGCAGACTGTCAACTTCCTCGGCACGCTCAGGGCGACGCCGGACGACCGCTTCACGGTCAAGATCATCAACAACGACCTCAGCGCGCGGCTGCCGCTTCGACAGTCGCTGAACCAGTATTATCAAAACCCCTTCCAGCAGGGCTGTGCAACCGGTGCCGCAGCGGCGCCCGGATGCGGAACGGTCAGGCTATTCAACAATGGCTTCAACGCAACTGCTGGAACCGACACCGAGACCGCCGTCCAGGCCGGGCTCGGCCGCAACGACCACCGCACCATCGTCGGCGGTCGATGGGAGCATGATTTCGACAACACGATGACCTGGCGCAACCAGTTCGTCTTCGATGACAGAAACATCAACCAGCCGACAGGTACGACCAGCGCGATCGGCGACTTCCCATCGTACAACTACATGAGCGATCTCACCAAGCGCGGAGAGATTCTCGGCCTGGAGTCCACTGCGTTCTTTGGCGCCTTCTACAACACCCTGACGGCGTCGAGCGACACGCGAAACCTGATGCCGGGGGGCAATGCGACGCTCGGCAGGCTATCGAGCAACCTCTACAGCGAAACGACCAACTATGGTGTTCGTGCCAGGGAAGAGCTCAAGCTTACGTCGTCGCTAACGGCGGTTGCGGGCATCGGCTGGGAAACAACCTTCCTCAAGGGCATCAACACAGGTTATGCATACGCAGGTCCCACCGGCGTCACCACGACAACCCTCACGACGGCGGACCGGCAGTTTCAAAATGCTGCGCCCGAGTTGGCGCTGCTCTACAATCTCAACAACGAGTGGCTGTTCCGGGGACGCGTTGCCACGGGGTATGGCACTCCGCAGGTTTCGAACCTCTTCGTCCTTCCGACCGGTTTGTCGGGCAACAATACGCAGCTCCAAACTCAGAAGAATCTAGGTTACGACCTTGGTTTCGATTGGACGCCGAACAGCGCGCTCAAGCTCAGCGCGACGGGCTTTTACGAGTTCTTCCGTAACGAGATAGTCAACCAGGCGACGCCGGTCGCGGGCGTAAACTATTCGTTCAACGCCCCGCGATCAGAACACCGCGGCATCGAGCTTGCCGCCGACTGGAAGTTCTATCCGGGCTGGCGGTTCATGGCCGCCTACACCTATCTCGACGAGGTCTACACCGAATATGTCGAGAACATCACCAATGGCGCAGTGTTCAGCTTCAACCGGGCGGGCAACAAGATCCCTGGCATATCGCCCAACGAACTGACGGCCCGGATTGGCTACGACGAGTTTGCCGGGCCATTGGCAGGCCTCGGAGGTTTCGTCGAGGTCCAGTGGAAGGACTCCTTCTATATGGACAACGCGAACTTGCTGAAGGCGCCCGGCTATGAGCTGGTCAATGTCAATGTTCACTACAAGACCGAGCTGGTGTCCGACACTTTCCGGTCTCTGAATCTGTTTCTCGAAGTCAGGAACGTATTTGACCGCACCTACGTCGCCTCGGCCAACAACATCGCCAACACCGTTACGGCGGCAGGCTTTCAAAATCCTGCGAGCACGCTCGCGAACACGCCGGGATCGATCTATGCGGGCTCGCCGCGCACGTTCGTTGCGGGTATGAAGGTGGCGTTCAAATGATCCGGACTCTCGAAGGGAATAGGGCCGTGATCCGAAATGGCTTGCTCGGGATAGTCGCTCTCGCATTCATGCAAGGTGCGGCGCTCGCGCAGATGCATGGTCAGCATGTGTCCGAGGCGGCTTGTGACGAGCCGACGTTGCGCTGTGCAACCAAGGCGACGCCTGCATTCGCTCCCGACGGAACGCTGTGGCTGGTCTGGATTGCCGGAGGAAAGATATCGGTCGCGCACTCGCAAGACGCTGGGCGGACGTTCTCGGCGCCCACCCAGGTCACGACGAAGCGGCTGAACCTCGATTGGGGGCCGGATGCCCGGCCGAAGATCGTGGTCGATCGCAAGGGCGGCATCGCCGTCGCGTTCTCGACCTTCAGGGACGAGGCCTTCAACGGACAGGTGCTCTACACGCGATCCAGCGATGGCGGGAAGAGCTTTGCCGAGCTGAAACCCATCACCACAAACAACGAGAGCCAGCGGTTTGAAGCGCTGGCGCTCGATCAGGACGGAACGGTCTTTGCGACCTGGCTCGACAAGCGCAATCGTGTCCCCGCAAAGGAGGCGGGACGGAAGTACGAGGGAGCAGCGCTGTTCTTTGCCTCGTCTCGGGATGGCGGCGCCACCTACGCCGAGGCCCATCTCGCGCGTGACGGTACCTGCGAGTGCTGCCGATTGGGGCTGACATTCGCGGCGCCCGGGCGGCCGGCTGTGATCTTCAGAAACATCTTCGAAGGCGGCGTGCGCGATCACGCGGTCATCACGTTCACCGATGTTTCGACGCCGGGTGAAATCCATCGGGTCAGCCATGACGACTGGCAGATCAACGCCTGCCCACACCACGGGCCGAGCCTTTCCGTGGCGCCGAACGGGACTTATCACGTCGCCTGGTACACGAATGGCAAGGCGCGGAAAGGATTGTTCTACGCCCATTCCCGTGATGAAGGTCGCACGTTCTCCGCGCCGATGGCGCTGGGGCGGCCAGATCGCGGGCCGACGCGTCCCTTCGTGCTCGCGGGCCCGGCGGGAACAGTGATGGTGTGGAAGGAGTTCGATGGTGAGAAGACCTCGGTCCAGATGACGATCTCCAGGGACGACGGCGAGACCTGGTCGCCGCCGAAGATGATATCGAGCACGACCGACACATCTGACCATCCCTTGCTCGTCGCCAATGGCCGGCAAGTGTATCTGTCATGGATGACGAAGGCGGATGCCTATCGTCTCACAGCGATCGAGGATCAACCATGAGACGTCGATTTGCAGGCCTTCTGGGGCTGAGTATCCTGATCGCGTCAGCATCCGCGCTCGGGGCGCCTCCCGCTCTCAAGCCATTCGAACGAGGCTCCTGGCAAGGCCTGCTCAAGGGCCATGCGGGCCGCCCGATGCTCGTGCACTTCTGGGGCGTGACCTGCGGACCCTGCAAGGTCGAGCTGCCGTTGCTCGGGAAGTTTGCGAAGGATCACCCCGAGATCGATGTCGTCACGATCAGTGCCGATCTCGTACCGAACCTGCCGGCCGCGACGCAATCGATGCTCGACAAGGCTGGGCTATCGTCGACCGAGAATTTCATCTTCAGCGACGGCTTTGTCGAGCGTTTGCGGTTCGAGATCGATCCTGCCTGGCAGGGCGACATCCCCAGAACAATGCTCTTCTCGCGCGACGGGACGATCACGACAATCGAAGGTTCCGCCGAGATTGCCGATCTCGAGAAATGGTCGGCGCAACAGCTCTCCACACACTGAATCCAATCTGCAAACGGGACTACGGACATGAAGACAATGTTGAAGAATGTGGTGCTCACGGCGTTCGCTCTCACACTCGGCGCAGCGCCAGCGGCGGCCGACGACGTCAAAGCCGGCGATCTCGTCATCTCGCAGGCCTGGAGCCGGGCGACGCCGGGCGGCGCCAAGGTCGCGGGCGGCTATCTCACCATCGAGAACAAGGGGGCGGCGGCGGACAGGCTGGTCAGCATTTCCGCCGACATCGCGGGGAAGGCCGAGATTCACGAGATGGCGATGGACAATGGCGTGATGAAGATGCGCCCGCTGGACAAGGGGCTCATCATTGATCCCGGCAAGACCGTGAAGCTTGCGCCCGGCGGCAATCATTTGATGCTCCAGGAGCTGAAGGGCCCGTTCAAGCAGGGCGACAAGGTGCCGCTGACACTTCAGTTCGAGAAGGCCGGCAAAGTCGCCGTCTCTCTCGACGTCCAGGCTGTTGGCGCGCCGGCGCCCGGCGGCGCCGGGCACTCCGGCCATATGGACATGAAGAAAATGCCGGATCACTCGGGAATGAAGATGTGATGAGGCTGATCTGGCCTCCGGGAGACTGAATATGTTGAAGCGATCCTGCCCGATCCTGATTGCTGCGTTCGCCATCTCGCCGGCGGCGGCGCACGTGTCGCTCGAGACGAAGCAAGCCACGGTCGGCGCGTCGTACAAGGCTGTATTCACCGTGCCGCACGGCTGTGCGGGCTCGCCCACGGTGAAGATCCGCGTGCAGATCCCTGAAGGGGTGATCGCTGTCAAGCCGATGCCGAAGGCGGGCTGGAATGTCGATGTCGTCGAGGGCAAATATGCCGGGGAATACGACTATCACGGCAACAAGCTCTCTTCCGGCGTCAAGGAGGTGATGTGGTCCGGCGGCAAGCTGCCGGACAAGAACTATGACGAGTTCGTCATGCACACGGTCCTGACTGGCTCGCTAAAGCCAAACACGACCCTGTACTTCCCCGTCGTCCAGGAATGCGAGACCGGCGTCAGCCGCTGGATCGAAATCCCGGCAGAGGGGGCAGGGCATTCGCATGAGGGCAAGTCGCCGGCACCGGGCGTGAAGCTGCTGCCAAAGCCGTAATGCGCCTGCTCGCCACGCTCGCGACGCTGCTCATCGTTGTCGGCTTCGCGACCGGCGCGTCCGCGCATGCGGCGCTGGTCGCGGTCGAGCCGGCCAGCGGCAGCATGCTTGCGAGCGCGCCGAAGGCTGTGGTGCTGCGCTTCAACGAGGCCGTGACGCCCGGCGCGGTCCAGCTGATTGATGGCACGGGCAGGGCGCGGGACGATGTGCGCATCAACGCGTCGGGCGAAACGATTTCGGTTGCGGTGCCGCCGGACCTGCCGCAGGGCACGGCGGTCGTCAGCTATCGCGTGATTTCGCAGGACGGCCATCCCATCGCGGGATCGGTGGTATTCTCGATCGGCGTGCCGACCGGGACGACGCCTCCCGCGAATACGGATGGCGGGTTGAGTGCGCTCATCTGGCTGGCGCGGGTCGGCCTTTACCTCGGGCTGTTTGTTGGTGTCGGCGGTGTGTTGTTCGCGCGCTGGATCGCGTGGTCGATGACGGGCACGACCGTGCCGTTTGTTGCACTCGCGGTCGGCCTTCCGAGCGCGGTGGTGTCCCTTGGTGCGCTGGGCCTCGATCTTCTCGGCCTGCCGCCGGCGGCTCTTGCAACCATTGCTCCCTGGAAGGTTGCGTTCGCGACGAGCGCGGGTCCCGCATCGCTGATCGCCATCGCCGCGATGCTGATCGCATTGATGGCGCTGCGCAGCGCATGGTACGCGCGAGCTCTTGCGTTCATCGCGTTCATCGGCGTAGGCCTGTCGCTGGCCATGACCGGGCACGCCGCCACGGCTCCGCCCGAAATGTTGACGCGGCCGGCGATTTTCCTGCATGGCCTTAGCGTCGCCTTCTGGATCGGGGCGCTGGGGCCCCTCGTTGCGCTGGTATCGAAGCCGGTGGCCACGGCCTTGCCTGTCGTAAACCGCTTCTCCCGCATCGCCGTGCCGGTCGTCGCCACGCTGGCATTGACCGGCCTTGTGCTCGCCATCGTCCAGCTCGAAAGGTTGTCGGCTCTGGTCGAGACCCGTTATGGCCTCATCCTTTCCATCAAGCTCGCGCTGGTCCTCGTGCTGCTCGCACTCGCCGCGCTCAACCGCTTTCACCTGACTCCGGCGCTGGCAAAGGATCATGAGGCTGCGTCCGCCCTCAAGCGCTCGATCCTGTTCGAATGCGCGGCCGCACTCATCATCTTCGCGGTCGTCGCCGGCTGGCGCTTCACGCCGCCACCGCGGAGCACCGTTCCGGAGACGCCCTTGGCGATCCATATTCACAGCGACAAGGCAATGTTCCAGGTGCTGGTGTCTCCTGGGAAGGCCGGCGTCGACGATTTCGTGCTTCAGCTCATGACCGGAGAGGGGACGCCGCTCGCGGCCAAGGAGGTGACGTTGACGCTGAGCCTGCCTGAGCGCGGCATCGAGCCGATGGAACGAGGCGCCTCGCTGGGGCCGGACGGCTACTGGTACGTGCGCAAGGTCGAGTTGCCCTTCGCCGGCCGCTGGTACGTGCGGATCGACGCGCTGGTGACCGACTTCGAGAGGATCACGCTGGAGGATGAACTGGAGGTGGCGTCGCCCTAGGCTCGCCGGCTTTGCAGGGCATGCTGCTGCTCAAGTCAAACCTGAAGTCGACGGAAAAATGACAGGAATTCCGCCGCGTTAGCGGCTTTTCCTCATTCTCGGTCTTGTGTTTTCGCTCCCAATCCGGTTTCACTGCAACCCGTCACTGATTCCTAGAGTGTTGCCATGCGGTTGTCGCGATTCTTTCTGCCCATCCTGAAGGAAAATCCGAAAGAGGCGGAGATCGTCTCGCATCGGCTGATGCTGCGCGCTGGCATGATCCGGCAGGAGGCCGCCGGCATCTATGCCTGGCTGCCGCTTGGCTTCCGCGTGCTCAAGAAGATCGAGCAGATCGTGCGCGAGGAGCAGGACCGCTCCGGCGCGATCGAGGTATTGATGCCGACGCTCCAGCTCGCCGATCTCTGGCGCGAGAGCGGCCGCTACGATGCCTATGGCCCGGAGATGCTGCGCATCGCCGACCGCCACAAGCGCGAGCTGCTGTACGGACCGACCAACGAGGAAATGATCACCGAGATCTTCCGCGCCTATGTGAAGTCCTACAAGAACCTGCCGCTCAATCTCTATCATATTCAATGGAAATTCCGCGACGAGCAGCGTCCGCGGTTCGGCGTGATGCGCGGCCGCGAGTTCCTGATGAAGGACGCCTATTCGTTCGACCTCAACGAGGCGGCGGCGCGGGTCGCGTACAACAAGATGTTCGTCGCATACTTGCGCACCTTCGCGCGGATGGGGCTGAAGGCGATCCCGATGCGCGCCGAGACCGGCCCGATCGGCGGCGATCTCAGCCACGAGTTCATCGTGCTGGCAGAGACCGGCGAATCCGGCGTCTTCATCAATCGCGACGTGCTCGACCTGCCGGTGCCGGGCGAGGACGTCAATTATGAGGGCGATCTGACGCCGATCATCAAGCAGTGGACCTCGCTGTACGCTGCGACCGAGGACGTTCACGATTCCGCGCGGTTCGAGCAGGAGGTGCCTGCGGACAAGCGGGTGAACACCCGCGGCATCGAGGTCGGCCAGATCTTCTATTTCGGTACGAAGTACTCCGAGCCGATGAATGCGCTGGTGGCCGGCCCCGACGGTGTCGACGTGCCGATCCATGGCGGCTCCTACGGTGTCGGCGTCTCGCGCCTGCTTGGCGCCATCATCGAGGCCTGTCACGACGACGCCGGCATCAAATGGCCGGAAGCCGTCGCCCCGTTCCGCGCCGTGGTGCTTAACCTCAAGCAGGGCGATGCCGCGGTCGATGCGGCCTGCGAGAAGCTCTATGCGGAGCTCACCGCCAAGGGCGTCGACGTGCTCTATGACGATACCGACCAGCGCGCCGGCGCCAAATTCGCCGCTGCCGACCTGATCGGCATCCCCTGGCAGATCATTATCGGGCCGAAGGGGCTCGCCGACGGCAAGGTCGAGATCAAGCGGCGAGCCGACGGCGCACGCGAGACCATGTCGCCTGCGGACGCAGTCGCCCGGCTGGTCGGCTGAATATTGTTCATCGCGCGATATCGCGGCCGCCAATCCGGCCACAATTGACCCCGAATCATGGGATTATCGAGCGATGGATGAGACCATGACCGAAACCGTGCAGACCGCGCCTTTTGCGCCATTCGAGTGGATGCTGTCGGGGCGCTATTTGCGGGCGCGCCGCAAGGAGGGATTCATCTCGGTCATCGCCGGGTTCTCCTTTCTCGGCATCATGTTGGGCGTGGCGACGCTAATCATCGTCATGGCTGTCATGAACGGCTTCCGCAAGGAGCTACTCGACAAGATCCTAGGGCTCAACGGACATATCCTGGTCCAGCCGCTGGAATCGCCGCTGACCGACTGGAAGGACGTCGCCGACCGCCTCAGCCAGGTCGAGGGCATCCGGCTCGCTGCTCCCGTGGTGGATGGCCAGGCGCTGGCGTCATCGCCATGGAACGCTTCGGGCGTCCTGGTGCGCGGCATCCGCTCCGACGACCTCAACAACCTCACCTCGATCGCCAAGAACATCAAGCAGGGCTCGCTCGAAGGCTTTGACGAGGGGCAGGGCGTCGCGATCGGCCGCCGCCTCGCCGACCAGCTGTCGCTGCATGCCGGCGACAGCGTGACGCTGGTGGCGCCAAAGGGCGCGGTGACGCCGATGGGGACGACGCCGCGCATCAAGCCGTACAAGATCGTCGCCGTGTTCGAGATCGGCATGTCCGAATACGATCTCGGCTTTGTGTTCATGCCGCTGGCGGAGGCACAGGCCTATTTCAACCGCAGCAACGACGTCACCTCGATCGAGGTGTTCACCACCAATCCCGACAAGATCGACGCCTTCCGCAAGGCAGTGACGGAGGCCGCGGGCCGCCCGGTGTTCCTGGTCGACTGGCGGCAGCGCAACTCGACCTTCTTCAACGCGCTCCAGGTCGAGCGCAATGTGATGTTCCTGATCCTGACCATGATCGTGCTGGTCGCCGCCCTGAACATCGTCTCCGGCCTGATCATGCTGGTGAAGGACAAGGGCAGCGACATCGCGATCCTGCGCACCATGGGCGCCTCGCAGGGCTCGATCATGCGCATCTTCCTGATCACGGGCGCCTCGATCGGCGTGGTCGGCACGCTGGTCGGCTTCTTCGTCGGCCTCGTGATCTGCCTCAACATCGAGTCCATAAGGCAATTCCTGTCCTGGCTCACCAGCACCGAGCTGTTCTCGCCGGAACTCTATTTCCTGTCGAAGCTGCCCGCCGAGATCGACATCGGCGAGACCACGGCGGTCGTCGTCATGGCGCTGACGCTGTCGTTCCTGGCGACGCTGTACCCGTCGTGGCGCGCCGCGCGCCTCGATCCCGTCGAAGCGCTCCGGTACGAGTGAGGGGCTGATGGAGCAGCAGCAGGGGGCGGAAGATGTACCGGTCATTTATCTCCACGAGATAAAGCGGCAGTACTTGCAGGGCGAGGTGCCGCTGACGATCCTCGACGGCGCCAAGCTGGCGTTGTGGCGCGGGCAGTCGGTCGCGCTGGTGGCGCCGTCGGGCTCGGGCAAGTCGACGCTGCTGCACATCGCGGGGCTGCTCGAGGCGCCCGATTCCGGTGAGGTCTATGTCTCGGGCGCGCCGACCTCGCAGCTGCCTGATATCGAGCGCACCCAGCTGCGCCGCACCGATATCGGCTTCGTCTACCAGTCGCACCGGCTGCTGCCGGAGTTCTCGGCGCTGGAGAACGTCATGCTGCCGCAGATGATCCGCGGCCTGAAGAAGTCCGAGAGCGTCAAACGCGCCAAGGATATCCTGGGTTATCTCGGCCTCGGCGACCGCATCACCCATCGCCCGGCCGAGCTGTCCGGCGGCGAGCAGCAGCGCGTCGCGATCGCGCGCGCGGTTGCCAACGCGCCGCGCGTGCTGTTTGCGGACGAGCCGACCGGCAATCTCGATCCGCATACCGCGGACCACGTCTTCCAGGCACTGATGCAGCTGGTCAAGGCGACCCAGGTGTCGATGCTGATCGCCACCCACAACATGGAGCTCGCCAGCCGCATGGACCGGCGAGTCTCGCTGTCGAACGGCCAAGTCGTCGAGCTCGACTAGCTGAAGCGTGCTTGGTTGGACCGGGCTCCGGGCTCGCTTCACCTCTCCCCGGCGGGGAGAGGTCGATTTGCGCCAGCAAATCGGGTGAGGGGGCGCTGCCCAACGCGAGACCGTAAACCCTCACCCGGCGCTACGCGCCGACCTCTCCCAAGGGAGAGGTGAGTTTCCGATGCCGTGCCGGCGGGCCGTCAAACTAAAACTGCGAAAACAACCCCATGCACAGTAGCCGGCTGCTGCCGGCCACGATCGGGGCATGCATTCCAGCTATTTGATATATCCAGCAAATCGGCTGCGACGGCGCATCGCAGCGGCGCGCTCGCCGTTACGGCCGGATCACCGTCAATTTGAACGGCCCGCCATTGGCCGCGGCATGTGCCACGGCCTCGTTGGCGTGGTCGAGATCGAACGCCGTCACCTCGTACTCGTCGAGCCTGAGCAGCCCGGCACGCACCAACGCGATCAGGCGGCTGGCGGCGTCCGGCGGGTACATCCAGACGCCGTGGATGGTGATGCAGTTGCGCATGATCCAGGGGTAGGGCAGCTCAAGCCCCGCGCCGCCCGCCATGCCGACGCCGCCCATCAGCACGACACGGCCGTAAGCGCGCACCGTCATGATCGCCGCGCGCACCACGCTGGTGCTCACCGAAGGCGGCATGATGTCGAACACGCAGTCGATCGGGCCCGGTGCAGCGCGCTTCATGCTCTCGCGGTCGTCGTCCTCAACGCCGGTGAGCTTGACCGGCTTCACCCGCGCGCCGAAGCGGCGGACGAGGTCGGCCAGGATTGTCTCGTTGCGGCCGGGAGCGATCACGCAGGCCGCGCCCATTGCCAGCGCGACCGAGACGGCGGCGCTGCCGAAATTGCCGGTGGCCCCGCTCACCAGGACGGTCTCGCCTGGTCGCAGGTTCGCAGCGAGGAAGCCGCCATAGGGCACCAGCAGCGTGCCAAGGGCGCACCATTGCGTCGCTTCCTCCGGCGTGATCGCGCCGAGGCGTGTGACGTTCTCGGTCGGCAGGCGCATCTGCTCGGCAAACGAGCCGTGGCGAAAATGCTTTTGCAGGCGCATGCCGCCGGGACCGGCGGCGGTGAGCCCTTGCAAGGCGATGTCGGGTGCAACGGCATCGTCGCGCGAACGCACCGTCGGGTCGCAGAACACCCAGTCGCCGATGGCTAGTTTGGTTGCGTCCGGGCCGATCGCGCGCACTCGCCCGATGCCGCCGGGTCCGGGGATGATCGGCAGGTCGAGCGCATAATTGCGCGTCCCGTCGAAGACCTCGTTCATGTAGGACAGCACGCGCGTGGCGACGACGTCGACGATGACCTCGCCGGTGCCGAGCACCGGTTCGGAGGCATTCTCGATCACCAGCGGCGAACCGAAGGATTTGAGCACGGCAGCTTTCATGATGTTCACCTCAAAGTCGGTGAAGCGCATATGCGCCGCCTTGGAGGGGACATGAAGGCCTGGTATTATCCTAGTATTCTAGAGACCCTCCATCGCGGGAGCGACAGCAATGGCCGACCCACGCCGCGTCGAATTCGGCGATTTCCTCAGGTCCCGCCGCGAAAAGCTGTCGCCGAAATCCGTGGGCCTCCCGGCGGGCCGCCGGCGGCGCACCGCGGGGCTGCGGCGTGAGGAGGTCGCGCAACTCGCCGGTATCGGTGTCGACTGGTACATCCGCCTCGAGCAGGGCCGCACCGTCAGCCCCTCGGTCACCACCGTCGACGCGCTCGCCCGCGCGCTGCGGCTCAGCAAGACCGAGCACGCCCATTTGAAGGCGCTGGCACGCGACGGCGCGAGGGCTGCCTTCGTGCCCGAGATCGTGCCGCCGCCCATCCGGCGGATGATCGAGAGCTTGACGCAGCCGGCCTACATCACCGGCCGACGCTGGGACGTGCTGGCCTGGAACGCGGCGGCCGAGGAGGTTTTTGGCTTCGGACAGCTGCCGGAGCAGGATCGCAATACGTTGCTCCTCGTATTGACGAACAAGCAGACGCGAAAATTCTACGGCGCAGGCTGGACCGATGTCGCCAAGAGCATGGTCGCGATGTTCCGCGCCACTCACGACGTCTGGGCCGGCGATCCCGCCTTCACCGAGTTGCTCACGCGACTGCGCCAGGGCAGTCCGGAATTCGTCAAATGGTGGGAGGCGCACGAGATCCGCAGCACGGCCTCGGGCCTGAAGACCATGAACCATCCGACCAAGGGCGTGCTCCGGTTCGAGCACACGAGCTTCCAGGCCAACGACGATCCCGCGCTCAAGCTCGTGATCTATACGCCGGTGTAGGGCAGAGACATCAACGCCAGCGCGTCTGCTTTCGAGTGGCCGGAGACGTTGCTGGTCAATTTGGACTGAACCGCTATAACCCTGATGACATCTCGAAGGGCGCAGAGAAGCGGATCAAGGACTTGACCGTAACCACTCCGAGAAGGCCCGGATGGTTCGCGCGCGCGGATGGCCCGGCTTGCTGACCACATGGAAGCCGTAGCCAGGCAAGCTCAACTTGAACGCCTTCACGAGCGTACCAGCTGCGAGGTCGTGTGCCACGAGCACATCACTGAAAACCCCGACTCCTTGCCCGGCGATCACCGCCTCGATGGCGTGCAGTTCCTCCCGGAAACTCAGGTGCTGCATGTCCTTGAACTGGGGCACCTCGCGCCACCTGCGCTGAGCCGCGGCGAGCCATCTCTGCCATGTCGGCGGCTCACGATCGGCCGGCGACCAATAGGAGTGAATCAGAACGTGGTTTGCGAGGTCGACCGGTCTCTTCAGGTGCTCCGTTGCAAGCAAACGCGGACTGCACACCGGCCAGAACGTATCGCTGAAGAGATCATCGACGATTCCGTCTGTCGGCCGTGCTCGGCTAGTCGCATAGCGAATGGCGACATCGCCATCTCCGGCCTGCAAATCGAGCACTGAGTCAGTGCCGATGACTTCCAGTGGCACATCGGGATGCAGCTTCCGCCACAGGGGCAGGCGGGGCACGAGCCAGCGGCTCGCAAAAGCATTGGTCGTCGTTACCCGGAGAGGCTGTTGGTCGCCTTCCTGCCTGACGGCCGCAATGGCCGCGGCGAACACCTCAAGGCCGCCACGAATGGCGGGGAAGAGCCGCGCTCCGGCATCGGTCAGCGAGAGAGGCCGTGGTCTGCGCCGGAACAGAGCGCGACCACAATAATGCTCGAGCAACCCGATCTGGTGGCTGATCGCCGTTGGCGTGACGCCGAGTTCCGCCGCCGCCTTCTTGAAGCTCAGATGGCGGGCGGCAGCTTCAAAAGCGCGCAGCTCGATCAGGGGCGGCAGCTTGTACATGCCGCCAGTCTAGGTGAAATCAGTTCATCGTCACCTGAAATCTTCGGATTTGCTCCAAGACAGCCCACGATCGAGGATATGGCGGGTCAAGCTGAGGAGACATATCATGTCGTCCATCGCATCTGTCGCCAGCGCTGCCGCCGACCTCAACGCCTCGTTCGGAGGACAACTGCTCAAGCCGGGGGACGAGGGCTACGAGGAGGCGCGAAAGATCCACAACGGGCTGGTCGACAAACGGCCGGCATTGATTGCCAGGTGTCGCAGTGTGTCCGATGTCGTGGATGCCGTCGTTCTTGCGACCAAGCTCGGCCTCGAGGTCGCGGTTCGCGGCGGCGGCCATAATGTGGCAGGTCGCGCGACCATCGACGGCGGTATCATGATCGACCTCTCGCCCATGAAGGGCGTCCGGGTCGACCCTGTCGGCAAGACGGTGTGGGCGCAGGGCGGGGTCACGTGGGGCGAGCTTAATCGCGAAACACAACTTCATGGGCTTGCGGTCACCGGCGGCGTGATCTCGACCACCGGGATCGCCGGGCTGACGCTCGGCGGAGGACTGGGTTGGCTGATGGGCAAGTACGGCCTCGCACTGGACAATTTGCGGGCCGTCGAACTCGTCGCCGCCGACGGCAAGGTTTTGCGGGCCAGCAAGCAAGAGGAGCCTGATCTGTTCTGGGCGATCCGCGGCGGCGGCGGAAACTTCGGGATCGCCACCAGTCTCGAATATGATCTCCATATGGTCGGGCCAATCATCACGGGCGGTCCGATCGTCCACCCCATCGAGCGCTCACGCGACGTGCTCGAATTCTTCCGGGCCAGCACGCGATCGCTCGCGGACGAGCACATGTTGTTCGCATCCCTGACCCATGCGCCCGATGGGTCCGGCACGGAGGTCGCAGTCCTGGTCACCAGCCACTGCGGTCCGGTGGCGGAGGCCGAACGAGCGATGCGACCGCTGAAACAGTTCGGGGCTCCGATCCTCGATGCAGTGGGACCGATGCCCTATTGCGACCTCAACCGCATGCTCGACGCCAACTATCCGAAAGGCGCCTTCAACTATTGGAAATCGAACTTCCTGAGGGAACTGAGTGATGGTGCGATTGCGACCATGATCGAATGTTTCGCGCGCTGCCCGACTCCCATGGGGCAGCTGCTTCTTGAACACATCCACGGTGCGGCGGCCCGTATCGATGCCGGGGACACGGCATTTCCGCATCGGCAGGAGGGCTACAATTTCTTGATTCTCGCGCAGTGGATGCAGCCCAGCGATACGAGCCGCTGCATCTCCTGGGCACGCGAAACCCATGAAAGGATGCGACCCTTCTTTGCCTCCGGCCGCTATGTCAATTATCTCGATGATGACGAGACAGGCGATCCCGTCGCGGCTGCCTATGGACCGAACTACCGGCGCCTGCAGCGGATCAAGGCGAAATACGACCCGATGAACTTCTTCCGCATGAACCAGAACATCCGGCCGCTCGCCTGATTGCCGGCCGAGGATTTCGTCGCTCTCATTCTGTTCAGGATGTCGGTCGAAGGCGCTACGTTCCGGCCCGGTTCGACGGTTGGCCGGGCGTGCTGATCCCCGGGGAGGATTCGAGAATGGCTGTCGTGTGCCGACCGGCTCGCATGGACGACTTGGCGAGAGCCGACGAGATCGTGGTCGCCAGCATCAATGAACTCACTGAGAGGCGGGGCTTTGGCAAGATGGCATCCTCCCGCCCGCAGAATTTTCAGGCCTTCTCGCTCACGGACGATCCCGAAGGTTTATGGGTCGCCGATGACGACGGAGAACTCGTCGGCTTCGCGTGGAGTTGGGTTTGTGGCGAGCTTTGGTTTCTGGCGCAGCTGTTCGTGGCCCCAGATCGCCAGAGCGACGGCATTGGCAATCAACTCATCAGCAAGATGTTTGCTCACGCAGAGAAGCGCGGAGCATCCGTCAAAGCGCTGATCACCTTCACGTTCAACAACGTGTCTCAAGGCCTCTACATTCGCCACGGACTGTTCCCGCGCTGTCCGATCTACATGGTCAGCGTGCCTCGTGACCGACTGGCGTCGCGGTTGGCTGAGCCGCGGCTTCGTCTTGAATCTCTCACGGCCAAGACGGCCGGGTTGGATGAGCTGGCGCCCATTGATATCAGTGCACTCGGTGTTTCCAGGGAGAAGCATCATCGATATCTCCTGGGCGACAGCCAGACGAGCGGGTTCACCATCCACGCCGGCAGTGAGTGCGTCGGGTATGTCTATATTTCGGATGGACACATTGGCCCGCTTGCAGTCTGCCGGCCAGATCTCATGGGCTCGGCGTTTGCTGCTGCGTTATCGTTCGCGGCGCAGAGCGATGTTCCGACCATTTCGGCCTTCGTGCCGGGCGCGAGCGAGTCAGCGCTCAAGGCGGCGACCGACCACGGGATGCGCCTGACGTTCCCGATGTTGCTGATGTCGAATCGACAGTTCGGAGATTGGGGCAGCTACCTCCCGCGCAATCCGGGTTTCATGTAGTTCAATCCAGATGCGTTGAACGTGGCGTCGTAGGTAGCGGCCTCACCCGGATGGATACAGGGCTCATCGATCCTGCGCAGCTTGGTGCCGACTGTTGCGATCACGCCGTGATCGCCACCCGAAGCGGAGCTTTGATCGTCACGCTGGCCGGTGAAGGTTACCGAACTCATAGTCGGATCACGTAATACGGTCGATGATCTGAAGGAGCCGATCACAGGACGCCTCGATCCTCTTTAGTGGAGATGTCGCGACGCCCAGCAACAGTCCCGGGCGCGCCGAAGCCCTCGACGCATACCAGAGCGATAGCGGCGTAGGCGCCAGTCCAAGCGGTGCTGCTTCCTTGGCGATGGCAAGATCGGCTGCTCCCTTCGGCAACCGCAGGACAGCCGCCAATCCGGCAATCGCAACATTTGCAGTGCGCGGGCGAAGGTATTTCAGCAATGCATCGCCTTGCGCTGCGTAGACCCGCTTGGTGCGCCGAAGATGCCGGAGATAATGGCCGTCGCGCATGAAATCGGCGGTCGCGAGCTGCACCGCTGGCCCGGGCGCCGGCGCGAGGCACGCCGCAGTTTCGGCAAACCGCGACGCCAGTGCGGCCGGTGCAACCACAAAGCCGAGCCGCAAGGCAGGGGTTATGGTCTTGCTGAAGGAGCCGATGTGAATGACGCGGCCGACGCGATCGAGGGAGGCGAGCGCCGGCGTGGCTCGGCCCTTGAGCTGAAGCTCGCTCAGATAATCATCCTCGATCACCCACGCCTTGTTTTGGGTCGCCCAGTCGAGCAGGCGTGAGCGTCTTGCCAGCGACAGCGTGAATCCGAGCGGCGCCTGCTGCCCTGGTGTCACGACAACCAGTGCCGCATCAGGCGCATGTTTCAGGCCGAAGTCGACATCGATGCCGTCAGCGTCAACCGGGATCGGCGCGATCGACAATCTCGCAAGCTCGAGGCCGCGCCGCGTAAAGGGAAAGCCGGGATTCTCCACCCAGACTTTCTTCTGCTCGAGACCAAGGACACGGAGCGCCAGACCAAGCCCGCCGCTAAAGCCGCTGGTGATGATGATCTGGGACGGCGCGCATTCGATCCCGCGCGCCAGCGCAAGGTAGGCCGCGATCTCGCGCCGCAACTCCAACTCGCCGCGCGGGTCACGGTAAATCGCCGGCGCGCTCACCTCAACGCGAACCGCCTGCGCGCGCATCCTCGCCAGCAGCGTCGCAGGAAGGGTCTCCTGCGCAGGCACGCCCATCTGGAAGATCGCCGGCCCTGCGGTGAGTTCCTGGTACATCTCCATGAATGAGCCGGGGGCGGGGGCTTTGTCCCGCCGAACGGGGAAGGACGGCCGGTCCACGACATGCGTGCCTGTAGCGCGGGCTGCAACGATCAGTTGGGCGGATGAGAGCTTTTCATACGCCGAACGCACGGTGCCGCGCGCAACGCCGAGCTGGGCCGCCAAATCCTGCCATGAAGGCAGGCGAGCGCCCGGGGCGAGCACACCGCTCTCGATGGCAGCTCTGATTCCCCGGTGGATCTGCTCCGCCAGTGGCGTCTTTGCGGATCGATCAAGCTCCAGCCGCAGCCGTTTGGTCATGCATCTTGGTACACGAGTTTAGTGCCTTTTTGGTACTTTTTTGTAGACCAGGACAGGGGCACCTAAGGGGGCGAAGAGAGCGTTTCATCCCCTGATCATCAAGGAGATAGCAGATGCGTGAACGTCTCAACTACAACCACATCGCGCCGGCAGGCGCGAAGGCACTGGGCGGTGTCTACGGCTACGTCATGCAGAGCGGACTGCCTGCGACACTGGTCACCCTGGTTTATCTCCGCGTGTCGCAGATCAACAACTGCGCCTATTGCTTGGACATGCATACCCGCGACCTGCTGAAGAGCGGCGTGAAGATTGAAAAGCTCGCGCTGGTCCAGGCGTGGGCCGAGGCGGGCAATCTCTTCGACGAACGCGAGCGCGCGGCGCTCGCCTGGGCCGAGACTGTCACCCGCGTCGCCGAGACCAACGTTCCGGATGAAGCCTATCAAGCCGCCCGCGCGGTCTTCAGCGAGCGCGAGCTGGTCGATCTCACGATCGCGATCAGCCTGATGAATGCGTACAATCGCATGTCGATCAGCTTCCGAAAGACGCCACAGGCTGCGCTCGAGAATGCAGCCTGACCCGAAGGGCATCAGCCGAAACAGAAACCAGGAGCCTGAAAATGACGAGCGTGATTTCTGGCGTCAAGATTCCCGACAGCCGATTGGCGCGCGAAGCCACCGAGCTGGTACGCAGTTACGAAGACGAGATGTTGTTCAACCATTCGGTTCGCGTCTATGTGTTCGGCGCGATCAAAGGGCTGCGTCAGAAGCTGAAGTTCGATTCCGAGCTGCTCTATGTCGCAGCGCTGTTTCACGATCTCGGCCTCATCGATCACTACCACACCGAGACCAAGCGATTTGAGGTCGACGGCGCAGACGCCGCGCGCGACTTTCTGCAAGCGCGCGGCATTGCCGAACCGCAGGCCGATCTGGTGTGGGAAGCGATCGCGCTGCACACCACCCCCGGCATTCCGCAATATATGAGGCCGGAGATCGCTCTCACCAACGCAGGGGTTCTGGTGGACGTCGTCGGTGTTGGATATGACGAGTACACACCGGAGCAGCGCGACCAGGTAATCACTGCGTTCCCCCGCGGTGACTTCAAGAACGAGTTCCTGAAGGTGCAGACCTGCTCAGCCCTGAAGAAGCCGCAGACGACGTTCGGGACGGTCAATTTCGACTACATCGAAGATCACGACCCCAGCTTCCGCAAACCAAACGCATGTACGCGCATCCGCAACACGCCCTGGCAGAGCTAAGGAGACGCCAGGCCGCCGGATCGTTGGGATCATTCGGCGGCACGGCTCGATCGGCGAGGGGGCGTCGGTTTCCTTGATGGGAAATATGGGTTCACGACGCAGCTCGCCGAACGCCCAACGGCGAGATATCTGCACTGCTCAAGCGAGCCATAGCGGCAGTCGAAATAGCCGACGGGACCGTAGATCTGCATGCAGACCGGATAGCGCGGATCATAAGTCTGCGCGTGCGCAGGCGCGCTCGCAAGGAGCATGCCGGCTGCGATGAGCGTAGGCCACGCGCGGCGCATCTCAGCGCGACAGGAAATAGCCTGATGAAGAGCCTGGCGTCTGCGCGCGCGGACGATTTTGATAGGCGTAGGGATCATCGCTCTGGCCTGCGAAGAACGGATTGGCGATGCAGGTCAGCGCGCGACCCGATGCGCTCGCCTGACACTGCGCGTAGCTATCGAACCTGCAATTGCTCAGCCCCGGCCATTCGTCGCCGGTGAGACAGAATGGATGATTCTTGCCGAAGGCGAGCGCCGGCGTGCTTGCGTTGAGCGCGAGCGCAAATGTGGCGAGTGCGAGCGAAAATGTGGCGACAATGGGGAAAGCAATTCGGGCTCGCATCTGGATTCTCCAATCACGCGAATGTGCGCGCGACGTTGTTACGCGCGCATGCAGTTTATGTCGTGTAGTCGACATTGGAACTGCTGAAAACACTTGTTTCAAAGGGTTTCCAGCGCGCTCTGCTAAATCTTCATTAATGAAGCGCGGCCCTTTGGCCCTAACTGTTGCGTCGAAGTTACAGCAATTCCGTCGATCGCTGATATGACGACCCACGGCCCGGGGGCCTACTGAAGAAACTGGAACGGGAATCAAATGAAGAAGAATTTGTTGCTTGCCGCTGTCAGCCTGATCGCGCTCAGCGCGGCTGCGCCGGCGGTGGCTGCTGACCTCGCGGCGCGGCCCTACACCAAGGCTCCGCCGGCGGCGATCGCTGCGGTCTACGACTGGAGCGGCTTCTACATCGGCATCAACGGCGGCGGCGGTTCGGCTCGCACCACCTGGGATTTCGTTGGCGTCGGCCGCGAAGGCTCGCACGATGCGACCGGCGGCACGGTCGGTGGTCAGATCGGCTATCGCTGGCAGTCCGGCCAGTTCGTGTTCGGCGTGGAAGGCCAGGGCAACTGGGCCGACTTCTCCGGCGACAATGTCAGCGCGCTGTTCGCCACCCGCAACCGCACCAAGATCGATGCGTTCGGCCTGATCACCGGCCAGGTCGGTTATGCCTGGAACAACGTGCTGCTCTACGTCAAGGGCGGTGCGGCTGTGGTCAGCGACAAGTACGAGATCTCCGACCTCGGCGGCGGGCTGCTCGCGTCGACCAGCGACACCCGCTGGGGTGGTACTGTTGGTGCCGGCCTCGAGTACGGCTTCGCGCCGAACTGGTCGGTTGGCGTCGAGTACAACCACATCTTCCTGGCCGACAAGGACGTGACGTTCGCCGGCTTCGCTGGCACGGAGCGCATCCGTCAGGACGTCGACATGGGCCTCGTCCGCCTGAACTACAAGTTCGGCGGCATGCCTATCGCGCGCTACTGAGACTGATCGCTCAATTCGAGCGACGTCGAAAGCCCCGGCCTTGCGCCGGGGCTTTTTTTTGTTCGAGTTCAACAAGTTAACCATGCCCCTGCGGAATGGTTCAGACGGCTTGACTCCTGAGAACGAAATGAGAACAATGTTCTTCATACGTTCTAGCAAGGGAGCGAGACATGTTCAGGGTTTTCGTGGAAGAAGCGGCTGCACTGGCGTCGATCACGCTGTTCGTCGGGATGATCGCGATCTGGGCCCAGGTGATTCCGCAGCTCTGAGGAGGCGCGGTTGGGGAAAAGCGGGACGACGCGGCGGATTGGCCGCTCCGGCGTGGACTCTCGCGGCGCCACACCCCACCATCGGGACGCGAGTCGGCCGGGCGAGTGCATAATGCCTTGAGGAGCTGGCGACCGCTCCACTTCATCTGCAAGAGGCCGTTACGCGACCATGCCGAGCGCCGGATTTGTCCACCTTCACGTTCACTCGGCCTATTCGCTGCTCAAGGGCTCGATCAAGATCGCCAAGCTTGCCGAGCTCGCCAAGAAGGACCACCAGCCGGCCTTGGCGCTGACCGACACCGACAACATGTTCGGTGCGCTGGAATTCTCCGACAAGATGGCGGGTTCCGGCATCCAGCCGATCGTCGGCTGCGAGCTCGCGATCGATTTCGGCGACCAGGATCCGAATGCGCGCAACGCGCTGGGGCCGTCGCGCGTGGTGCTGCTGGCGGCGCAGGAGCGTGGCTATCGCAGCCTGATGCGGCTGAACTCGCGGGCGTTCCTGGAGACGCCCGACACCCATGCCTCCCACATCAAGTTCGACTGGCTCGAAGGCGAGACCGAGGGCCTGATCGCGCTTACCGGCGGTCCGGACGGACCGATCTCGCTGGCGCTTGCCACCGGGCAGGCCGAAATTGCGGCGTTGCGCTGCGAGCGTCTCGCCAGCCTGTTTGGCGACCGCCTCTACATCGAATTGCAGCGCCACAACACCGATAAGGAACGGCGCATCGAGAGCGGCCTGATCGACATCGCCTATGCCAAAGGCCTGCCGCTGGTCGCGACCAACGAGCCATATTTCGCCGCGACCGACGATTACGAGGCGCACGACGCGCTGTTGTGCATCGCCGGCGGGCGACTGATCGCCGAGACCGAGCGCGAGCAGCTCACGCCTGATCACCGCTTCAAGACCCGCGCCGAGATGGCGGTGCTGTTCGCCGACATTCCGGAGGCGCTGGCCTCGACGGTGGAGATCGCCGAGCGCTGCTCATTCCGACCGATGACGCGCAAGCCGATCCTGCCGTTCTTCACCGTCGGCGCCGCATCGAGCTCGGATGCGGGCGCGGTCGAGGCCGCCGAATTGAAGCGCCAGGCGGAGGAGGGGCTCGCCAACCGCCTGCGCGTCCACGGCCTGTCGCAGGGCACGACGGAGGAGACATACGCCAAACGGCTTGCCTTCGAGCTCGACGTCATCATGCGTATGAAATACGCGGGCTACTTCCTGATCGTGTCGGACTTCATCAAATGGGCGAAGTCGCAAGGCATTCCGGTCGGGCCTGGCCGCGGCTCCGGCGCAGGCTCGCTGGTCGCCTGGGCGCTCACCATCACCGACCTCGATCCGATCAAGTTCGGCCTGCTGTTCGAGCGCTTCCTCAATCCCGAACGCGTCTCGATGCCGGACTTCGACATCGACTTCTGCCAGGACCGCCGCGGCGAGGTGATCCAGTACGTGCAGCAGCGCTACGGCCGCGACCAGGTCGCGCAGATCATCACCTTCGGTACGCTGCAGGCGCGCGGCGTGCTGCGCGACGTCGGCCGCGTGCTGCAGATGCCCTACGGCCAGGTCGACAAACTCACAAAGCTGGTGCCGCAGAATCCGGCCGCACCGGTGACGCTGGCGGCTGCGATCGAGAGCGAGCCGAAGCTTCAGGCGTTCCGCGACGAAGACCCGGTGGTGGCGCGCGCCTTCGACATCGCCCAGCGCCTCGAAGGCCTGACCCGTCACGCCTCGACCCATGCGGCCGGCATCGTGATCGGCGATCGTCCCCTGAGCGAACTCGTGCCGCTCTACCGCGATCCCAAATCCGACATGCCGGTGACCCAGTTCAACATGAAATGGGTCGAGCCTGCGGGCCTCGTCAAATTCGACTTCCTCGGCCTGAAGACGCTGACCGTGCTCGACGTCGCTTGCAAGCTGCTCAAGCCGCGCAACATCCACGTCGATCTGGCGACGCTGCCGATCGACGATGCCGAGAGCTACCAGATGCTGGCGCGCGGCGACGTCGTCGGCGTGTTCCAGGTTGAAAGCCAGGGCATGCGGCGCGCGCTGATCGACATGCGCCCCGACCGTTTCGAGGACATCATCGCGCTGGTGGCGCTCTATCGCCCGGGTCCGATGGCGAACATTCCGACATATTGCGCGCGTAAGCACGGCGACGAGGAGCCGGAATATCTGCACCCCGTGCTGGAGCCGATCCTGAAAGAGACCTTCGGCGTCATCATCTACCAGGAACAGGTGATGCAGATCGCGCAGGTGATGTCGGGCTATTCGCTCGGCGATGCCGACCTGTTGCGCCGCGCCATGGGCAAGAAGATCCGCGCCGAGATGGACAAGCAGCGCGACATCTTCGTCGCGGGCGCGGTGAAGAACGGCGTGCCGAAGGCGCAGGCCGAGACCATCTTCGAGCTGCTGGCGAAGTTCGCCGATTACGGCTTCAACAAGAGCCACGCGGCGGCCTACGCGCTGGTGTCCTATCACACCGCCTACATGAAGGCGCATTATCCGGTGGAGTTCATCGCGGCGTCGATGACGCTCGATCTCAACAACACCGACAAGCTTTCCGAATTCCGCTCCGAGGCGCAGCGCCTCGGCATCAAGGTCGAGCCGCCGAACATCAATCGCTCGGGCGCGACCTTCGAGGTCGGCGAGAAGACGATCTACTACGCGCTCGCCGCGCTGAAGGGCGTCGGCATCCAGGCGATCGACCAGATCATCGAGGAGCGCACCAAGAACGGTCTCTTCACCTCGCTCGCCGACTTCGCCGCGCGGGTCAATCCGCGCGCGATCAACAAGCGCATCATCGAGAGCCTCGCCGCCGCCGGCGCCTTCGACACGCTGGAGCCGAACCGGGCGCGCGTCTTCGCCGGCGCGGACTCGATTCTGGCCGCCTGCCAGCGCGCGCACGAGGCCGCCACCATCGGCCAGAACGACATGTTCGGCGGTTCGGCGGATGCGCCCAGCATCATGTTGCCGCAGGTCGAGCCGTGGCTGCCGGCCGAGCGGCTGCGCCGCGAATATGACGCGATCGGCTTCTTCCTGTCGGGACATCCGCTGGACGATTACGCCACGGTGCTGAAGCGCCTGCGCGTGCAGAGCTGGGCCGAGTTCTCGCGCGCGGTGAAGACCGGCGCCACCGCCGGCAAGGTCGCGGCCACCGTGGTCTCGCGCATGGAGCGGCGCACCAAGACCGGCAACAAGATGGGCATCATGGGCCTGTCCGATCCGACCGGCCATTTCGAGGCGGTGCTGTTCTCCGAAGGCCTCGCGCAATATCGCGACGTGCTGGAGCCGGGCGCCGCCGTGCTGCTCCAGCTCGGCGCCGAGCTCCAGGGGGAGGACGTCCGCGCCCGCGTGCTGCATGCCGAGCCGCTGGATGACGCCGCCGCCAAGACGCAAAAGGGCTTGCGCATCTTCCTGCGCGACACCAAGCCGCTGGAATCGATCGCCAAGCGTCTCGCCGGACCCGAGATGGCGCCCGCGAACGGTGCCGCGCCAAAGATCGGCAGTCCCGGCATCGCGCCGCGCTCCAACGGCGACGGCGAGGTCTCGCTGGTGATGATGCTCGACCTCGAGACCGAGGTGGAGATGAAGCTGCCCGGCCGCTTCAAGGTCTCGCCGCAGATCGCCGGCGCGATCAAGGCGGTCGCAGGCGTGGTCGACGTGCAGCAGCTCTAAGACCCGGTCTGCGCCATCCACACAGTGGTCGTGGGATGTGGTTGCAACCTGTCGCTGATTCCAGCTAGCATGCCCCCGGGGAATGGGCTGGGGTGTACGATGCTGCGACGGGGCGCGTTGTTGTTGGCCGTTGGTGCGATGCTGGTGGGCTGTGTCAGCGATCAGGTCGGAACCGACTTTGCCTCTGTGTCGAAAAAGGTCGGGCCTCCGCGCGCCGGGCACTCGCGCGTCGTCCTGCTCCAGGACAAGAGGAATGGCCTCAGCATGGCGATCTGCGCCTGTGAGGTGAAGCTCGACGGTGCGCCGCTCGGCAAAGTGGTGGCTGGGAAATATGCCTATGCCGATCGGCCGGCGGGTCGCCACGAATTGCTGGTGACGGAGCTGATGTTTCCGGGCGACACCAAGCGCGAGATCGTGATGGAAGCCGGCCGGACGCACTTCTACCTCATCAAGAGCAGCCCCAGGCACGATGCCGCGACCGGCGGCGCGATCGTCGGCGGCTTGGCCGGGCTTGCCGTCGTTTCCGTGGCGACGGCAGGAGACGCCAATCCCGGGCCGGCCGAACTCGTTGCGCTGGATGAGGCGACCGCGCGGACGAAGCTCGCCGAGCTGCAAGCTGTGGAGTGAGGTGCGCTGCACGACGATCCGATCGCACAGGGTAGCGACTTGAAGGAGCCTTGCGCCGTTTCGAAGCTGACTTGAGGCTGACTTGAGGGTGATCTGGAGCTGACGGCAGCAGCGGCGTGGCCATGCCACCGCCTCAATCCGAGCTTTTCGTTCAACCGCCGTTCAGCCGGCTGCGCGCTTCATGCGTGGTGGCACCTCAACAACAATAGCGGGCAAGCAAGCCATGCGTGGGACGCTCAAAGTCTTCATTTGCCTTCTCCTGCCGATCGTGGCCCTTGCCGCCGGCGCGCCGGGACCCGTGCGCGCCCAGCAGCAGGAAAAGCGCATCGCGCTCGTGGTCGGCAATGGCGCCTATGCCAAATCGCCGCTGGCGACCACTGCGAACGATGCCGGCCTGATTGCGCAAACGCTGCAAGCGGCGGGCTTCGACGTCGTCGGCGCGCGCGATCTCGACGGCGATACGCTGCGCAAGAGTTTTCGCGATTTCATCCAGAAGGCGCAGGCCTCCGGCCCTGGCACCGTCGCGATGATCTATCTTGCCGGCTATGGCGTGCAGCTTGCCGGCGAGAACTATTTTATCCCGGTCGATTCCAACATCACCCGCGACACCGACATTCCGACCGAAGCCTTGCGCGTCAGCGACTATGTCCGCCAGCTCGCCGCCATTCCGCTCAAGGCCAACATCGTCGTGCTCGATGCGGCCCGCGCGCAGCCTTTCATCGAAGGCGGCCAGCCGATCGCGAGTGGCCTCGCGCTGGTCGAGCCCGAGGCGAACATGCTGATCGCCTTCAATGCGGCGCCCGGCACGGTGGCGCCGGAAGAGCCGGGCCCCTACGGCATCTATGCGCAGTCGCTGGCCGAGATGATCCGCACCGGCGGCCTGCCGCTGCCCGAGGTGTTCGATCGCGTCCGCCTGCGCGTCAACGAGGCCAGCAAGGGCGCGCAGGTGCCCTGGAACGAGCAGAAGATCACCGCCCCATTTTCGTTCTTCGAGCGTGGGCCGGACGCGCCGCCGCCGGAGGCCGCGCCCGACCAGGTCGCTGCGATCCGCAACAAGCCGATCCGCGATCTCGGCGTGCAGGATGCCTATGCCGCCGCGCTCGAGCGCGACACGCTGCCGGCCTATGAGGAATTTCTAGTGGCCTATCCGAACGATCCGCTCGCAAAGCGCGTGATGGCGATCGTCGCGGCGCGCCGCGAAGCCATCACCTGGCGGCGGACCTACCGGACCGACACGCCCGAAGCGTACTGGTCGTATCTGCGCCGCTATCCGCGCGGCCCGCATGCGGCGGATGCGCGCCGGCGCCTTGCGATCCTCACCGCGCCGGCCGAGCCGCCGCCGAGCTTTGCGATGATCGACTACGACGTGCCGCCACCGCCGCCGGAGGAGGTGGTCTATGTCGATCGCCCGGTGCTGTATTTCAGCGATCCTGATTTTGGCTTCGCGCCGCCACCGCCGCCGCCGGTCTACTATCTGCCGCCGCCGCCGCCGGATTTCGTCGTGCTGCCGCCGCCGCTGCCCGTGGTCGGCCTGTTTGTGCTGCCCCAGCCGGTGTTCGTGCCGATCCCGGCGTTCGTCCAGCCGCCGGTCTATGTCGCGCCGCCGCCGAACAACATCATCTACCAGAACATCCACAACACCACGGTCATCAATACCGTGATCAACCGTCCGCCAGCCACGCCGACGGGCGCGGCGCCTGCGCCGGGCAATCTGGCGCCAGCCGTTGCCGGACGCGCCAACCCGGCAGGTCCGGCGGTGCCACAGGCCGTCGTCCAGCGCGCTGCCCTGATCCAGCAGGGCAAGGCGCCGATGCCACCGAGTGCGAGCATCCAGCCGACGGCTAGACCTACGGCTAGACCTGGAGCGCCTGCCGCGGCGCCGGCGAATGTCGCTCCGACTGTTGCGCCAACCGCTGCGCCACCGACCAGGCTGCCGCAGGCCAACACGCTGCCGGTCCCCGGCGCTCACGGCGGCCCACCGGCGCCGCCCGCGGGGGCAGGGCCTCTGCCGGGCGGAAGGCCCGTGCCGCCGACGGCGACTGCACCCGGTGCGCCGTCGCCGACCCATCCGGGGGCGCCGACGACTGCTGCGCCCGGCACAACACCGCCGGCTCATTCCGGTGCGCCAACGGCTGTCGCGCCAGGGACGGCTGCGCCCCCCGCGACCAGTCCGGCCGCTCGGCCCGGCCAAGTGCCGAAGCCACCGGTGGCACAGAGCCCAGCTGGGGCCGGGCCTGCGGATCACGCCAAATCCGCGACCCGCGAGCCGGCCAGCTTGCCGCCGCCAGCGGCGGGTGGGCACGGCACGCCTCCGACCACCGCCGGCAGACCGGTCACGCCGCCACCCTCGGCCGCGCGCGAGCCGATCAAGCCGCCGAATCATCCGTCGGCTGCGCCGGCGCAGGCTGCCCGGCCGTCCGCACCGCCACCGCGGCCGCAAGCCGTGGCACGA